>CAZJJR010000257.1:0-9276 GCA_964546365.1 uncultured bacterium
CGCGAGGAATACCGCAAATTCAAGTAGCTTTTGATATTGATGCGAATGGAATTTTGCAGGTAACCGCGCAAGATAAAAGTACGGGTAGGGAACAGAGTATTACGATTCAAGGCGCTTCAACTTTAACTCAAGATGAAGTGAATCGGATGTTGCAAGATGCTGAGGAATATGCCGAGGCAGATCGGCTAAAAAGAGAGAGAATAGAGAAGAGGAACCGCGCAGAGTCTCTAACTACTCAAGCCGAACGGCAACTGCGAGAAGTGGCGCTAGATTTCGGAATGCAGTTTGCTAATGAATATCGCTATCGAATCGAAAGTTTAGTTCGGGAATTGCGTGATTATTTGGCAAAACAGGACGATCGAGGGATCGATCGCGCTTATGCAGATTTGCAAGATGCCATTTACGAATTGCAGCGAGAAGTGCGCTTGCGGTTTAGTGAGGAGGAAGATGACTTTTTCGGATCGATTCGTCGCGCCTTCTCCGGTGATGATGACGATGAATACGATCGCGATCGTCCTTACTATCCTAGCCGAGACAACGATCGCCCTTACTATCCTAGCCGGGACAACACTCGTCCTTACTACGATGTAGGAAGTAAGCCTTCTCGCACTTCTTCTGAAAGTATAGGATATGGTAAATCTCGGAAACCTGTCGATGATGACTGGGATGATGATGACGATTGGGTATAAGGAAGGATGAAGGATGAAGGATAAAGGATGAAATACAACTTCATTCTTCCCCGTTCGCACTTCACGCTTTATACTTCACACTTTATAGTAGACTATGCAAAATTTTCGGGATTATTACGCTATTCTGGGTATTGCCAGAGATGCTTCAGCAGAAGAAATCAAGAAAGTATATCGGCGGCTAGCTAGACAATATCACCCGGATTTGAATCCAGGGGATAAAGCAGCGGAAGAAAAATTTAAGGATATCGGGGAAGCTTACGAAGTTCTTTCCGATCCGACTAGGCGATCGGAATACGACCAATATAGTCGCTTTTGGAATAAGCGCGGTTTCCAAAAGCGGAACTTTCGCCAGTCGAAAAGTTGGTTTAATCGGGGAAATAGCGATCGCAATTCTGACCAAACAAAAGATTATAGTAATGCGGCAGATTTTAATACCTTCATCGACGATTTGCTGGGACGCCGCCGGGAAAGGCGGGTAGTCACCACGGTAGCTGAAGCGCCTCCGCCGCCACGACGTAACACAGAAAACGATGTGTTCCGTCCCGGTACTAGCAAAGTATCATATACGATTCCCGCTCGCGCCCGCAAAGATATCGAAGCGAGATTGACTCTGCCTTTAGAAAAAGCATATCAGGGAGGGTTAGAGAGAATTCGCTTGGAAGATGGGAGAACGATCGAAATTAATATGCCTCCCGCAATGGTAACAGATCAGCGCGTTCGTCTCCGAGGACAAGGCTTAGATGGCGGCGACCTTTATCTAATTATTACCATTGCATCCCATTCCTTTTTTCAATTAGAAGGCGACGACGTTCTCTGTCACATCCCCGTCACCCCCAGCGAAGCAATTTTAGGCGGACAAATCCAAGTCCCAACCCTAGATGGTCCTGTTAAAATGACAGTACCACCAGGAGTTAAAACCGGACAAAGATTGCGCCTTGCAAATAAAGGTTATTTCAATGATGAAGGTGAACGGGGAGACCAATTAGTAGAAATTCAAGTTGTTATCCCTAAAGATATCAGCCCGCAAGAACGAGAATTGTATGAGAAATTAAGGGAAATAGAAACATTTAATCCGCGTGCCGATTTACTGGTGTAATGGTGAAATGACGATCTGAAAGACAAAAAAGGATAAAAAGATTTATGTTGTATTTGTGAAAAGTATTGAATAAAAGTGAAGTAGATTAGAAACCCGGTTTCTTAGAGAAACCGGGTTTCTGACTTCTCGTTATCAAATGATATAATCATATAAGAGCGCGAATTTCAAAACAATGATTGCCGATCGAAGCCAAGATTACATTTCTCCTCAAGATTACCTAGCAGGAGAAGAACTCAGCCCCATCAAGCACGAATATATTGATGGAGAAGTCTACGCAATGGCTGGGGCTAGCGATCCTCATGTTACCGTTGCCGGAAACTTATTTGCGCTGTTAAGAAATCATGTGCGAGGTACGGGCTGCCGTGTCTATGTGGCGGATATGAAAGCTTATATTGAAACAGCGAATATCTTTTATTATCCTGATGTGATGGTAACTTGTGATGAACGCGATCGCGAATCGTTGAATCATAAAAAATATCCTTGTTTAATTGTCGAAGTTTTATCCAAATCTACAGAAGCATTTGATAGAGGTGATAAGTTTTTCGACTATCGACAATTAGAAAGCCTCCAAGAATATGTTTTAATTAGCCAAAAGCGTCAGCGGGTAGAATGTTTCCGTCGCAATGCAGAAGGATTTTGGACATTGCAGACTTATAATCAAGGTAGTGAAATTTATTTAGCAAGTATCGATTTTCGGACTAGCATTGATAGCTTATATGAAGATGTGATTTTTGGAGATAATGAAGCAAAAAACTAATTGTAAGGTGCTTCATATTTTGATTATTACTCTACTTTGAAAAGTTCTTTAAATATTAGCATTAATACAGCAATTGGCGAACCGATGAAAACGAGGAGCCGAAGTAAGAGGGAGATTAGCTGCATAATTGATTCCTTTTTTCTGATTTACTAAATTGTCTGATAGCTGATAAATTGGTTTTTTTAAAAAAATGCTATGATTCGTTTATGGTGTCGGCTGACACCAACTATAACAGAAACCGGGGGTTTTAAAGCTATATGGTGATAGATTATCGAATCTGTTAAACTTATGTAAATAAGAGAAAGGGAGTCAAACAAAATGACAAATATCCAATCAACAACAACTGCCATAACATCCCTTTACGAACAGGATTTTTATCTGTGGTTACAGACAAATATCAATTTATTAAAAGAGGGAAAATTTGGCGAAATAGATCTAGAAAACTTAATAGAGGAACTAGAAAGTATGGGGAGAAGCGATAAAAATGCTTTAAAAAGTAATCTAAGGGTACTTCTCATGCACTTACTCAAGTATAAATATCAGCCGGACAAGCGAAGTAATAGTTGGAACTACACCATTATAGAACATCGTATTCGCCTCGAAGATGCTTTTAAAACCAGTCCGAGTTTATATCGTTTTTTTGAAGAGATTTTTAATGAATCTTATCAAAATGCTAGGAAACTAGCCGCTGCTGAAACAGGTTTATCTATTGAGATATTTCCTCTAGAATCTCCCTTTACTGTAGAAGAAGTTCTGAATGCTGATTTTTTACCTGCTGAGAGCAACGATCCTGAAAATATGGAATAATTGAATGAGATATCCTTTACTAGCATTGATTGTTTGTGGGTTAGAAACCCGGTTTCTCAAAGAAACCGGGTTTCTGGGCTTCATTTTCTCTTTCCACCACCTCAAAACTTTGATAAAAAAACTTGCCAATTACCTTGCTGCTTTAATTTTTCAAATAACTCCTTAATCCGTTCAGCATTCCATTCCGGTAAAGCTTCATCTTCACGAGGAGTCAACCAAGGTAAACTCAAAGGTTTCTCCAACGCAATTGCTAAAAATGCCTCCTTTCCCGCTTCTCCAAACACAAACTTTTCATCGCTATTACCAGCCCAAGCATCCTTCTGCGGAAATCGTCGTCGATTTACTTTTAACCACACCGCCCGGTTACTAATTGGTAATTCTCTCACTCTTAACCAATGATTTTGATGCGGATTCCTACTGATATTTCCACATCGTGGACAGGTTGCTTCTGTCGCATATACTTCTACTTCTAAAAATAGCTCTTTCTCAGTTTGACGGAAATCTTCTACCATTACTCCTGGCAGGTTCAGTAGTTCAGTTAGTAGTAAGTTAATAGCCAATCTTTTGTATCTCACTATACATTAGCATACTATCTCTGTATGAACCCTTTTTTAGGTATGGCTTGTGTCATAGCCAAATCCTCTTTTTTGGTTAATTATTATTATGGCATTTCTGCTAAATTAGCTTTTTTACCATTACCGAATTTTGTTAAATTTTATAGGTAAGAGAAACAAGAAGGAGAATATCTGAATGTTGCTCAAAGGTTCTTGTCATTGCGGTGCTGTTCGCTTCCGTGTGGTGAGTTATCATCCTTATCCTTTTATGCGCTGTTATTGCACAATTTGTCGAAAAACATCAGGTGCAGGGGGATATGCGATCAATATTGCGGGTGATAATCGGACATTACAGGTGGAGGGTGAAGAGAATATCACGATTTATCATGCTCGCATCCAAAACCCAGAAGATCCAGAACCTTGGATTAGTAATGTTGAAAGGCGTTTTTGCCGTCATTGTGGTTCATACTTGTGGGTCTACAGTCCAGATTACCCGGATTTGATGCACCCGTTTGCTTCCGCAGTGGATACGGAGTTGCCGAAACCGCCGGAAAATACTTATATGATGCTAGAGTTTGCACCTAGTTGGGTGGAAATTCCCCAGAAACAGGGCGATCGCAATCATAACCGTTATCCAGAAGAATCCCTCGCTCAATGGCACGATCGCAATAATCTCACGGATGAGACAACTGAGTAAATTATTGATGATTTTTCAATCTTTCCCATCAAATCAAGGCTGTATCCACAACACCTAGAGTAGGCACTGATATTATTAAAAAAGATAAATAACGATTTACCAGCCCCACTATGACTCTGGGTAATCTGCGCGACCTGTATCAACAGGTAATTCTAGAACATTACAAGAAACCAAAGCACAAGGGCAAAACCAGCCCCGTGCATCGGTATCAAAAAGGACACAATCCGTCCTGCGGCGATACCATAGAACTGACTTTGCAGCTAAATGAAGCTCAAGATACCATAGTGGATGCCAAATTTGAGGGAGAAGGCTGTGCAATTTCGATGGCTTCTGCTGATTTGATGGCTGATGCTTTGCGAGGGAAAAGTGTCACCCAAGCTTTAGAGATGGTGGAATGCTTCCAGGGGATGATGAAGGGAGAAGCGGAGTTTCCCAAAGAAATGCGGAAGTTGAACGTGATGCAAGGGGTTGCCCAGTTTCCCGTGCGAATCAAATGTGCTAACCTGACATGGCACGCTCTTAAGGCTGCCCTACAATCCGCTGATAGTAAGCAGCCAAATGAGTTCGTTAGCAATGAATAAAAAAAGAAGCTTAACTTGTTATGATCTCAACTGCTGAGTTTTTTCAAGCCTCCCAGTGGGCAGGTATTGCTACGGTAGGTTTTGCTGCCTTAGCTGTATTGGGATTTGTTTTTAAATGGGGTATCCGATTTAGGCTAGTGGGGGTAACTGGCTTTATGGGTGTCCTGACGAGTGGTTTATTTGCTTTGGGACTGGGACTGTTTACCCACACTACGATTCCGGGGGCAGTTCATTATTCGGTAATCTACGATAATGGGGCAAGTTTAGCTGCGATCGCAATTCCCGCCAACATTACCGAAACAGAATTAGATGCTACTCTCCGTCAAGCAGCTGCCGATTTGTTTTCTTACGGTCGATTGGGTCAGCCCGGTAGCGAGTTGACAATTCGCGCTCGTGCTATCATCCATCCTAAACCTGGAGTGTCGCAACCTCTTTATATAGGAGAAGCAAAGCAAGCGCTTGGTAGTCGCGATCGTCAGGATTTGGCGATTAAAATAGATCGGAAAAATTTTGCTCAATTGCCAAAACCTACCGCTTAGTCTGTAGGGAATGGGGAAAGGGAAAGGGAAAGGGAAGAAAGACAGGTAACTTATTTTCTTTTCTAAACTTTTCCTTATTGGGTTAGTAGACCATAAAATAATAAATTGAACAATATCTGAGTTTTAACATGAATGATAATTTTCTGCCCATAGCTTACTTTCAAAATAAATTTGTTCCTTTTGAAGATGCTAAAATTTCGATCGCTACCCATGCTTTACATTATGGTACGGGTGCTTTTGGTGGCTTACGCGGGATTCCAGACCCCCAAAATCCGCAACAAATATTGTTGTTTAGATTAGACCGTCATTGTAAAAGATTAAGTGATAGTGCTAAATATCTACGCCTTGATTTACCAGCCGATAAAATTCAACAAATTATCGTAGATTTCGTTAAAAAGAATCAACCTCAAAAATCTTTTTATATTAGACCTTTTGTATATACATCCGATTTAGGAATTGCGCCTAGACTTCATAAAATTGAAAAAGATTTCTTCGTCTATGGATTAGAGTTAGGAGATTACTTATCGGCGGAAGGAGTTAGCTGCCGCATTAGTTCCTGGTATCGCCAAGAAGACCGCAGCTTTCCTTTAAGGGGGAAAATCAGCGGCGCTTATATCACTTCTTCGTTAGCTAAAACAGAAGCGGTAGATTCCGGATTTGATGAAGCTATTTTGATGAATTCTCAGGGCAAAGTTTGCGAAGCTTCTGGAATGAATATTTTTATCGTTAGAGAAGGACAAATTATTACTCCAGGCCCAGATCAAGATATTTTGGAAGGAATTACTAGAAATAGCATTTTGCAATTAGCGAAAGATTTGGGAATTCCCATTATAGAAAGAGCAGTTGATAAGTCGGAATTGTTTATTGCTGATGAAGTGTTTCTCAGTGGAACTGCGGCTAAGGTAACTCCCGTGAAAAGAGTGGAGAATTACGAATTGCCCAGCAATAGACCGATTACTGAAAAATTAAAGGAAAAGTTAACGGCGATTACCGAAAATCGCGATCCTAATTATAGTCATTGGGTGTATAAGATTGCTTTGAATGATTAGCGATCGGGCATGGTACATTGGCTGGTGTCAAATAATATCATTAGTGGGGTGGTGCGTTACGCTTTCGCTAACGCACCCTACGAAGAGGGGATTTTTTACCGCAGATGAAAACAGATGAACGCAGATAAGAGAGGGATTTTTTAGGTAATCGATGCTACCGGGCAAGAGATTAGTTATCTCTGTTAGAGTGACAAATTCTCGCTTAAAGCTACCTTTACAGTATGTTTTGACGATCGCAAAATCTCTCCATCTAAAATATAGAATCGATCGCACTGGAAAGTTTTCGAGTCATAATGTTATTTATATAACACCATTGCACTGTATCCCCAATTATTCTTTTCTGAAGTGTCTAGTCAAACTGGTACTACCTTGCTGACTCTTACTGTTGCCCCAAGCCAAGTAATTAGAGGTACTCTAGCCCAATGTGGTCAAGCAATTGCCCGATTGGGTTCCCGTCCCTTGGTAGTGGGGGGCGATCGATCTTTGACAGTAATCCGATCGCCATTGCAACCGATTCTGGAACACCATCAACTAACAGCTGCCTTTACCTCCTACAGTCCGGATTGCAGCGAAGCCAGTCTTGCATCTCTGAGAAATAAAGTACAAGAACATCAAGCGGATTTCATCATCGGTGTAGGTGGCGGAAAAGCTTTAGATACCGCTAAGTTGTTAGCTTACCAGTGCCACTTACCCGTAGTTACCATTCCTACTTCCGGTGCGACTTGCGCGGCTTGGACAGCCCTTTCTAATATATATACCGACCAAGGAGCATATCTCTACGATGTTCCTCTCGATCGCTGTCCCGATTTACTGATTCTCGATTACAGTTTGATTCAATCTGCGCCGCCACGCACTTTAGTAGCGGGAATTGGTGACGCCTTAGCTAAATGGTACGAAGCATCTGTAAGTAGCGGCTCTTCCCAAGCTACTCTGATCATCGCCGCCGTGCAACAAGCCAGAGTGTTGCGAGATATCCTGTTCCAAAAATCAGTCGCCGCTTTGCAAGAACCTGGGGGCGAAGAATGGCAGGAGGTCGTCGATGCTACCGTGATGCTAGCAGGTGCGATCGGTGGATTGGGAGGGGCGCAGTGTCGCACCGTCGCCGCCCACGCCGTCCACAATGCTTTAACTCACATTCCTGCCAGTCACGGTTTCCTACACGGTGAAAAAGTAGCTTACGGTATTCTGGTGCAGTTGCGCTTAGAAGAAATGCTACAAGGTAACCAACTAGCAGCTACCGCACGGCAGCAGTTGTTGAAGTTTTACTCGGAAATTGGTTTACCCCAAAGTTTAGAAGATTTGGGGTTGGGAAATATTACTCTTGCTGAATTGCGACAAGCGGCGGAAATTGCCTGTACTGAGAAGTCGGATATCCATCGCCTACCATTTAAAGTTAGCCCAGAACAATTAATGGCAGCAATGGTTTCTACCGTTAGCAGTCAATTGGTTGCAGGTAATGGTTGAAGAATTCTCCAAGTCAGAATCAAGAGGTTGGAGAGTGCCTCACGTATCAGCATCACTTTACGTCATAAAAATCGATGTTTCGATTGGCGATACTCACGAATTTTTGCCTGTGCTGAACTATCATCTCATGGTAGCTGAAAAAAGCTTAAGATGCCCAGATAAAATCATGTATAGTGAGACTTTCTGAGTTTGAATACAGCGGACTGAAAGAGTACGCGACAAGCACGGATAGAATGATATGTGAAGTGATTCGTGACTGGATTAAAAAGATCGAGAAAAAGTCGCCCTAGAAGGACGAGGCTTGTATCCCATTATTCTCGGTCATTTGCGATCGGTCATTGGTTATTTGTAATCTACTAATGACTGATGACCAATGACCGATAACCAATTAGCCATCATAAATTGAAAAATGAGTTTAGACTGGATCTGTCCTGCCGATCGACTGCAAGCACTACCGCCTTACGTATTTGCCCGCTTGGATGAACTGAAAGCCCGCGCTAGAGAACAAGGGCTGGATCTGATCGATTTGGGAATGGGAAACCCCGATGGGGCAACTCCTCAACCAGTAGTAGAAGCTGCGATCGCGGCTTTGCAAAATACTAGCAATCACGGTTATCCGCCGTTTGAAGGCACTGCTAGTTTCCGCCGTGCGATTACTCAATGGTACAAGCGCCGTTACGATGTGGATTTAGATCCCAATGGGGAAGTTCTGCCACTTTTGGGTTCTAAAGAAGGTTTAGCACATTTAGCGATCGCATATATTAACCCAGGTGATTTGGTATTAGTACCAACTCCCGCTTACCCTGCCCATTTTCGTGGCCCGATCATTGCTGGTGGTAAAGTACATAGCTTGATTTTGAAACCAGAAAACGACTGGTTGATCGACTTAGCTGCCATTCCCGATAGCGTGGCGCAACAAGCGAAAATTCTCTACTTTAATTATCCCAGTAATCCAACGGCTGCCACCGCACCCCGCGAATTTTTTGAAGAAATAGTTGCGTTTGCGTGCAAGCATGAAATAATGCTAGTTCATGATATGGCTT
>CAZJJR010000258.1:0-9178 GCA_964546365.1 uncultured bacterium
GTTCCTAAACACAATTTTTAGATTTAATTCAATTAAATCAATTACGCCTTGCTCTAAGTTAGCTCTAGAACTAAGGAGTGGTTGAAGACTGCTCTGCCAATGATTTTCGATTAAGTCATTGTCAGAAAGGCCATCAGAACACAGCAACAGTAACGTATCTTCATTTAATTCCAAAAATTTTATATCTGGTTCGACAAAATGCTCGTTGCGCGGGCCTAAAGCTTGGGTAAGTTGGTAGGAATCGGGGCGGGAGTAGGCAATAGATTTTTCTACGCCTCGTTTGATTTCCCGTTGACCAACTTCGTGATCTACGGTAAGTTGGTCGATTCCTCGCCGATTAATTCGGTAAAGGCGAGAGTCTCCCACATGAGCTACCGCAATCTGGGTTTCTTGTACTAATAGCATGACTAGAGTAGTACCCATGCGTCCGCTGCCGGATCTGGCATCTTGCTGATTAATGTCGTAGATAACTTGATTGGCTTTTAAAACTCCTTGTCTGATACAATCTTCGTCTGGCAGTTCGTGTTTCCAATGTTCTTGAAAATACTGGCTGATGGTTTTGACTGCTAAGGCGCTGGCAACTTCACCACCGGCATGACCCCCCATTCCATCGCAAAGGATGTACAAACCACGGGCTTGGATATTGCGACCGAGGGGGCTTTCTACTTTCGTCAGGGAAGTATGAATGCCGAAGTAGTCTTCATTATGTCGTCGTTGGCGTCCGACATCTGTACGACCGGCATCTTCTAAGCTGAGTAACTGCATGGGCAGTACTACTGTTGGCATTTCGTTGTCATCGCCATGAGGTAAGTTGGCGTAGTCAGCTTCGTATTCTTTGGTTACGGGAGTACCCAAGGAAGGGTTGTTGATGCTGAGATCGTTATTTGGTTCGACGGAGGGCATAGGACTGCTGGGCTGGGTATCACCTTGATATTCTTCCGCGATCGCTTGCAGGCGCGATCGCAATTCATCGATGGATTGAATTTTATCTTCCTTCAAGTCGCTCATCAGAAGGGCGATTTGGCCAAATAAGGTGCGTCCGGATTCAAAAAATAGTTGCTGCCAAAGTTGGCCTAAATCCTGTAGTTGGGGCGCTACATTAAGTTCCGAATCTGCATATAAACGTAATAGTCCCAGAGATTGGTCTTCATCTATTCGCAAGTTGTTCATCTCCAACAAGCTTTGGCAACAATGCCAGGGTGCTAGAGCTACCCACAATGTGGCCATTTCATGAAGTAACTGTAATAACTGCATTTGGGGAATTTGGTCATCCCGCCACAGGTCTACTAATAAAGGCCAATCCGATCTATCTTCTAAAAGTATGACTTGTCGATCGTTGTTGAGCCATCCATCGTGAATGGCTGGTATGGCTGGGTATAATTCCGACTCTAGGGCTAAATAGATTTTGGCAATGGTTGGTACTGATTGCCAAAGCGGATTTGAGATGAGAGGTTGGAAAAAGGTGTTAAGTTTTTGAGCGACGGTTTGCGATCGATCGCTCTGTTCTACTTCTAAGGCTGGCAGTTCTGTTCCTTGTCCTTTACTTTGCTGATACAACAGCATTTCTAAAGGAGATGCTTGTAGGGGTTGAATATCTAAAACCCGTACTTGTTGCTCTGTGGTAATTTCTGAGTTAAAAAGTTCTGGTTCTAGCAATTGATAGCGATGCTGGGGGTCTAGATAAGCTGGTGGAAGTACTTGAGCGGAAGATTGACTAGTTTTGGCATTGGTTTCACTCGGAGTCAATTTTTCATCCCAATTAACTTGGATTTCGCTAGTATTTCCTGGATTGGCAGGTTCTTCAGTCGCGATCGCACTTGATTTGCTGGCCAAATTCCAGGGACTATTCTTTAGTATTTGAGATTGGTCGTTTTTGACCGATGTAGTGGCGTCAGTTTCAGTGAAAGAAACGTTTTTTCCTGTTTCCCCTGGTGTAGTGGTAGATGTGGAAGCTGGTGTACTTTGAGCGGAAACGATCGCCAACCAGACACTTCCCGTAAATGTACCGCAATTCTGGCAATTTTGAGCGCTATAAGCTACCTGAGTGCCGCATTCCGGACAACTTTTGTGGGTTAAAGAAGCCCCACATTGTTGACAAAATTTATTAGTATCCGGGTTTTCAAATTGGCATTGGGGACAAACAAGCATTTTGGGCACTTCCTTAATTCCCTTAGTTGGGCCTTGTAATGGTGGGACATCACCCAGCCGCAGCAGTTTCTAGCGCATGGCCCTGTTTACAGGTTAACTGATTTGTACGGATTTTTGCGCTCTGGGCAATGAGGTTGATGACCTGATATGCAGCAGAGGTTCCAGTTCGGCTGAGGTTAAGTCGCGCCACTGACCTGGTGCTAGTCCATCTATACGTAGGTGAGCGATCGCTACCCTTACCAACCTTAAGGTCGGATAACCCACTGCTGCCGTCATTCGCCGCACTTGACGATTTCGCCCTTCTGTGAGTGTCATCTCTAACCAGCTGGTAGGTACGTTTTTCCGAAATCGGATCGGCGGTTCTCGTGCAGGTAAATTAGGTTCTGCTGATAATATCTGTACTTTAGCTGGTTTAGTACGGTAATTTTGAATATCCACGCCCTGACACAGCTGCTCGATCGCCTCTGCGTGCGGTATGCGTTCCACTTGTACCCAATATGTCCGGGGATGATTGAATTTCGGATCGCTCAAGCGATGCTGGAGTTTGCCATTATTCGTCAGCAATAGCAGCCCTTCGCTATCCCGGTCTAAACGACCTACTGGGTAAACTGAGGGAACAGAAATAAAATCTTTGAGGGTATGTCTTTTGTTATCTTCGTTTTCCCGATCTGTAAATTGGGTTAAAACATTGTAGGGTTTATAAAAGAGTATGTACCGATAGGCCACGTCAATCGATTTTAGATTTCAGATTTTAGATTTTACCAATTCACCTTACTATTATTGGAAATTGGTAATTGAAAATTAGCAACTTTTTCGGTTTCTCCTGCTGTCATTCGGTCTTTTTTGCCGTTAGCAGTCAGCGGACAATCGCAATTTTCTTTCTCTAGCCATGTTACTCCTACTTGATATAAGGCGGCCATCACTGGTTGCAGTTCCCGGCCTTTTTCAGTCAAAGAATATTCTACGCGAGGCGGAATTTCAGCATAAACCTTTCTGTCTACTAAGCCGTAAGCTTCTAGCTCCCTCAGCCTCATAGTAAGGGTTTTACTGCTGATCCCCGGTAAGGAATCTAAGAATTCGTGGGTACGGCGATCGCCCCGAAATAATTCTCGCAAAATTAAAATAGACCATTTAGTGCCGATTAAGTCCAGAGTGAATTGAATCGGGCATTTGGTCTCTAAGCAGTCTCTTGCATCAAACATGATTTCACCCTAAATATAGATGTTTATACTATTCATTTTTAACTATAATCTAGCCCTTTATCCGTGTAAGTACTGGGCAAAGTAGATATTTAACTTTCTTTTAAGATAGTTACCAGACTCTTGATTAGGTAAGGACTTTTTCTTTAGGAGAGTAAGGGATCTAATCAAAAATATGGATGTTATTTTTTGTTTAAATATGTTATAATTTCCAGCTAATTAATTGCCAAATATTCTCATCATGAACAACCTAGTTTACGTCGTGGGAATTGAATATTTAGCCATTGCATCACCACAACGTACCTATTCAATAGGTTAATTTTCAAGAAGTTTTTGATATCTGACGTATCTTGCTTAGGAACGGCAAACAAACCGACTTTCTGCGCTGATTTAAATGTATTAAATTTCTTTCGCTAACCATTGCCACTCTATCACTAGTGGTTGAGGGATTTTTAGAGAAATATTTTTTTCACCTACTAAAGGAAGGGAGAGGGTTAAGGATTCATTTTGAGGTAAGCGATCGATAATATCGGTAAGGTTGTACTGACCGACATTGGCAGATGGAGAGGCTTGTGCAAATTCGTCTTCTGCTATTAGCAATTTACCGTTATCGGTGATAATTTCTAAAGAATGGGGATGAACGAATTCTGCTACGCTGGGAAATCCGACTAAACGCAAATCGATCTCAGCAGATTGCTCTGATTTTATCTGTTTGAAAAGTACTACTTGCCAAGTATATCCGGCTTCATCTTGCAATCGATGTTGGGATTTATATTGCATTATCCCTGGTGCGTCTTGGTATTGTTGGAGTAGGGCAGCAGCGGGTTGGCAGATGAAGGTGGATAAAGTAAAAAATAAAAATATGACTAATCTGGTAGTTAATAATAGACGGGAGAATATTTGCTGGGTGGCACAAAGCATTTAATTCTAACTCGTTTTATATGGGTAATGGTTTGATTGTACGCGATCGCAATATCAGGACTAAAGTCCTTACTACTAACTTTTGTAATGAGGACTTCAGCCCTCAATCCCCTTTTGGGTGAAGGCTGGAGTCTCTACTACAAACATTTTTACCCTTAACCGATCGCTTGTTTCAAACTTTGGCAAAATTCCTCTATTGCTTTTAACCCTTCTTCTGGAGTTCCATCTGCCAAACGTTTGACAAAAGCGCTACCGACAATTGCCGCATCTGCACCCCAGTCTTTTACTTGTTTAGCGTGTTCTGGTGCGGAAATGCCAAATCCTACACCGATGGGTTTATCGGTGATATCGCGCATTTGCTTGAGTATATCTTTTACTCGCCCTTCCAATCCCGATCGCATTCCCGTGACGCCAGTTACGCTAACTAAATAGATAAAGCCTTGGGATTGTTGCGCGATCGCTTTGATTCTTTCTGGCGAACTGGTGGGCGCTACCAATAATACCACATCAATACCTAATTCGGCGGCTGGTTTGAGCAAACCTTCCGCTTCTTCTAAAGGCAAGTCTGGCACCACTAACCCTTTGATGCCTATATTAGATATTTGATTGAGAAAAGTTTCGATTCCCCGATTGATAATTGGATTGTAATAGGTGAACAGGACGATCGGCGATCGCAATTGGGGGATCGTACTCTCCAACATTTTTAGCACGTCATCTAATTTAGTTCCCTTCGCCAAGGCACGAGTAGCGGCAGCTTGAATTACTGGGCCATCTGCTAGCGGGTCAGAGTAAGGAACGCCCAATTCGATGATATCAGCACCATTGCGATCGAGAATTTGCAACGCCTTCGCCGTTGTTTCCAAATCCGGATCGCCAGCCGTAATGAAAGGGATTAAAGCACACCTGGAGCGAGAGCGTAAAGACTCAAAGCAGTCTGAAATTAAAGTCATTCGATTTTAGATTTTAGATTTTAGATTTTAGATTTTAGACTGCCATCAGCACAATCTAAAATCGGCAATCTAAAATTTCGGCTTTTTAAGCAAAAACCATCATGGGTAATCAGTCGTCGGTAGCTATGAATAAATTCTTTTTTCTTACCCACTACCCACTACCCACCTTTACTTTTCTTTTTCAACTTCCGCCTGGAGTTTTGCTATTTCTTCGGGAGTCATTTCTGCCAGACGCTTGTTTAAGACAGCTTCTTCATAGTCTTTTAACTGCTGGTTATAGGTCATTTGTTTTGTTCCGGCTCGGAACAGATAAGTTAGCAGCCAGCCAATTAAGCCACCAACTAATAATGCCTGACTCCATACACCTGCTTGCAGGCTATCGAATCCAGCAACTTGCAAAAGCAAGTAAACTATCCCACCAGCAGCAAAAATACCAAAGCCAATGCCTATGATGTCAATTCGTCGCATTTGGGGATTATAAAAAATATTCCTCAAGCTTCAATCTGTCGCCGCTTTGGTCGAAAATTCCAAAATGGGGCGAGCAGTAATAAACCTGGGAAGAAGAAGAAAACCATGAAGTACATGAAGCCTCGTTCAAACGAACTAGCGATGTACCAGCGGTTTTGCAGGTAGATTAACACTGCAAAGGGAAGTACCAGCAGGTAAGCTCCACCCAAAATCAGATACAGAAGCGAAACGACCATTACCATTGGTTTACCAGCAGCTAGCAATAAACGCTGCCAATCATTGTACCAGGGATCGGGGATGGCGGGGATGGGAAGAGGGAACAAAGAAGAGTGAAAGTGCGTACAGGGCAGAGAATAGTTGTTTTATATTCTGACTTTTAACTTCTGAGTTCAGCTTTCAGACTTCATGCTTTCGGAAATTTTTTTCTTGTTTGAGCAAATTTAAGCAAATAGGGTTGCGAAGAAATGAAATTAATGCTGGAATAGTAAATGCAGATACCTAAACCAAACCCAATATGGGGGCGTGGCGGAATGGTAGACGCTACGGACTTAGAAAACTGAGCCTTGATGGAGAAATCTATCAAGTGACTGCTCTCAAATTCAGGGAAACCTAAATCTGTTCGCAGACAAGGCAATCCTGAGCCAATCCGAGTGCTTAGTTCATAGCTGTTCGTCAAAGGTCAATATCAAAAAAATGGCTGATCACCGGGCGCTAATGACTAATTCGGAAGGTGCAGAGACTCGACGGGAGCTACCCTAACGTAAAGCCGAGGGTAAAGGGAGAGTCCAATTCTCAAAGCCCGGGGAAAATCCCCAAGGCAGTAGCGAAAGCTGCGGGAGAATGAAAATCCGTTGGCCGTAAAAGGCCGTGTGGGTTCAAGTCCCACCGCCCCCATTTAAAATTATTGTCAAAAATTATTATTTTTAGTTGGCTTAAAGCCCTACGTAGATTTACTAACTGTGCGTTAGTTATCTATGGCAGTTTATAGTAGGTATATCCGATCCACTCTGTAATTATCGTGCTAGCCTGTTGCTATGTCCAAGATATCTCTTGTTAAGGATGCTCGAGCTATACTGCACGTTTAAGCTGAATTTTCTTTGTCGATCGGTTAAGCTAAACACAGCTTTGGGAAAAAAATATACTGTAGCTCTGTTGGTTAACAGAAGTTAAACTGCAAGTAGGGTCGATCGGGGTGTCATCAGCTTAGTTTTATCAAAACATCTACCACGGCTACTATGTCCTTAGCCAAAACGATCGGGGACGGTCTACCAACTGTAAATCAAACCAATACCCTTGTCCAAAAAAACGTAGAAAGCTCTCGTTTGCAGCCATTTCAAGAAACGATTTATCAGTTTTTACTGATGATTGTCAAGCAATGGCCAGCACAAGATGTATTGAGGGAGTTTAAGCACTTATTTATTTATCAGGTGGGTTGTAGCAATCAAGATGCCCTCAACGGATTATATCAAATTATCCTGGATAAAAATGAGCAGGAATTTAGAAACACCTTAAAGCGTTGTTGCTACATTCTGGTGAATAACTGGGATGCAACTAGACAGCATCAACCGATTCAAGAGTTAATTCAATTATTTGCCGATACGGAAAACTCTCAAGATACTTTTTCTCCGACTGTAGACTGCGTAAAAAGCTGGCTAGCTAATTTTATTAAAAGTAAAGACTATGAAGACTTAAAATTATTTGTTGCCAAACATGATTCCCAAGGAGAATGGACGCATCGTTATACTTCTTACCTTTTGGTTCCCCAATTTATCGATCTAAATAATCCTGTAGAACAAAGAGAAGCGGCTAGAGCGCGGGCAAAACGACTGAAAGATAAGTTTAAATTTGAGCTTGCTATGTATACTGCTCATTCTCAGTCACCAATTGCTAGAGATAGCCAGCGAAAACACCCCAATCCAACTGGAATGGGAGATGAAGTGCTACGCCTAATTAAAGCTATTGTGGCGAAACGGGGGCCGTTTAGCTATGCAAATTTGGCCAATATTTTTATCAAACAAACTCAAAATGTAAGCTACCAATTCTTTAAAGAAAGCTTGAGCAAGTATTTAATATTTTCGGTGGCCAATCAAAGCTTTGTTAATGTCTTTCAGAAAAGTTTATCTGACAAACTGGAATCTCTGTATGAGAATTATCATCAGGAAATCGTCAATGAAGCTTTAATATTGAGGACGTGCAATCGGGTAATTGAATATTTAACTACGGAAAATAATCGAGACCCTTCACCATTATTTGCTTTGCTATTATCGCAGGGAAATCCGCTTACTTTAGTAGTGATCATGCTGAAAGTAATTCTGATTTCTCCTAACTCTCGTCTTCATTTAGAACTTTGTATTGCTGCGTTAATTAAGTACTATCAAAAATTTCCCGTAACGGAATGCCATTGGGTAGTTACTTTTTTGGAAGTGTTTAATATTACCTTCGCAATTTATGCGGAAAATGTGGAATACAATTTAATCAGTATGCCACAAAATGATGGAGCGGAAGAAGGGCAAAGCTTGGCTTTAGATAGTTACCGAATCTTCTCTCAACTTAAATGGGATGTTAATTCGGAAATTGCTCAAGAACAGGCGAAGTTGGAGGAAATACTTTAAGGGGAAGGGAAAGGAAAAGAAGGAAAACTATTATAATTATTGGGTTTTTTCCTTCGTTCCTTTTCCTCAAAAAGGTCGATCGTCTGACTGAGAACGATCGCAAAATTTTTCATACAGCCAAACTAGTGCAGCGCCTTGAGCTTCTGCCGCGATACTAACTAAACGATAGAGAGCAACTACGGCGAGGATTTGGGGGATCGCATCGTTGGAAAAGCTTGATTTGAGGAAGGCGATCGCAGTTGCTTCAAAAATACCGATGCCTCCCGGTAATCCTGGTAGTATAAATCCCAACAACCATGACGCGCTAAACACGCCCAATAGAGGTAATATTTGACTCGGATATATCTGTATGAGGGCTAGCCAAGTAAACAAAAAACCCACACCCCGCAGGCTCACAAATCCGATTTCACCTAATAAAGGTAATAAAGGGTAGCGTTGGATGCGTAAATTACTAGTATCATCTGCAACAAAACCTTTGGCTTTTGCTTTCAGCCGACTGGCAACTTGAATGAGAAAATTTAAAATCCGGGGATGAACGACGATCGAAACACCAACTAAACCAATTAATTGCCAGCAACGGTAAAGCAAAGGTAAGGTTTCGATTAGTTGGGTACTAATGAGAGCGATCGACAAAGCAGCAGATGCCATTAACAGAGATTCCAACACCACGCTGAGGGTAGCGACACCAGCCGAAACACCGATCTCAGTAGCAGCCTTGATGCGTCCGTAAAAATGCCAAACATTACCGGGTAAATACTTAGCAATATTAGTTTTTAAGTATATTCGCGTACTCCAAAAACCATCGACGGGTTGATGTAGTTCCCGCAACACCCAACTCCACACCCAACCAGACCAAATATGAGCCAGTACGGTCACGCCA
>CAZJJR010000259.1:0-9161 GCA_964546365.1 uncultured bacterium
GGCGCTTTTAACTTATCTTTGAGCCACTCAATTAACTCGGTTACGTAATCGTTTAAGCGCGTTTCATCAGCCTTAGGATTAGCTATTTTCTGATACAACCTTTGCGCTCTTTTCTTTAATAAAAGAATCTTCCGTTCCCACTCGTCAGAAATAAAATATTTATCATCATCCTGCAAGTTCGGATCTTGCAACCAATTGCGATACCACTGCCTAATTAACTCAACCAAACCCTCCTCATTATTTTCTTCAAACTCAAAATTAAATAGTATCCGGTTTGCCTGAGCTTCATCAGGTACTATGAAACCCATCAACTCTAACACTCCTTCGTACTCCTGCTGCACGTTTTCGAGTTCTTCTGACGTTAAGCCTCCTTTTTCTGCAAACTGGATCGTGACAACCAAAGCTTCTAATGCTTGTTCGATTTCCTCTAACTTTAAATCCACCTCTTGTTCGGCCATTAGGCGCAATTTACCTACTTCCTGTTGTTCTTGTAAATGGTCGTCACCCTCTTCCAGATTATAATAATACTTATCAATTACCTCCAACTTAGTATCGATATTTCCTAACGTATCTGGATGAGCTAACACGATTTCTTCCAGCAATAATTTTGTTTCATTCAAATCACATTCTGGAGGAACTTTTACACTTATAGAATGATAATAAAAAGAAGTTGGACGGCTCAAATTGACAATATTATGACCCTGCAATTCGCTATTGGGAATATAAACATCGCAATGGCTGCTAAATACATATACCTGAGTTACCCTCACGCCAATTTTTTTTAGCATTCCGACCGAACCATCTTCTAGCTGGAGGATATCACCAAATCGAAAAGGAGTATCGATCAGTAGCACGATGCCACTAAAAAAGTTAGCTAAAATATCCTGTAAGGCAAAACCGAGGACGAAAGTAGCACCTCCCAACGCTACCCAAATACCACCCAAATCAACGCCGAAATTTTTCAGAACCAACCCAGCAGCAAAGATGTAAATGATTACCGGGACAACTGCTGATAATATAGGCAGCAATACGTCATCCCACATCGCTTCGGTTTGTTTCGTATACTCTTTCAAATAGTAAATAAAAACTTGTGTAAATAATTGAGCTAAACAATAACTAACCGAGCTAATTATAATTGCTGTTAAAATATCTTCTACTACTGGAATCTTTTTAACATGAGCTAAATCTCCCAAAGTAAATTTTAAAGTGAGAATACTGCAAACGATTAAAATCGGATCTGCCGAAACATTTAACGTTACGATCGCGATATCCCGCTCGAAGTTCCGAAAAATCGGTCGCAAAATATAATATAAAAACACATATAATAAACCCGTTACCAACCCGGTGATTAGCAAACTAATCAAGCTTGAACTTACTGCATCCATTTTATGCAGATTTTCCCAGAAGCTTTTTAATGTAGGAATCGCTACCTTAAGCAAGTCACCTGGATTTTTAGTTGCCTCTTTAATAGTTGTCTCGGTAAGGATAATGGGGTTCATAAAAATTAATCGCCTAAAATTTTGGTGGGCAGGTAAAGAAATAATCAGGTTGGTAATTGGGAGCGATCGTTACCTAATAAATAACTAAATAGTAAGCTTTTGATAACGTTTTGGTCGCTCCTTTACGATTATTCTATTACTAGTTTTAAACCGGGAAGCAGCCTTTCTAAATTTTTCAAAGATTTAGCTTGCCAGGGAACTTTCGTCGAACCTAAAACTATCAATTGGACGCCTTTCTTTTTTCGCATTCCCAGCACGAATTTAGACAGCATACTGATACCGGAACTGTTCAAAAATTTTAGTGCTTTCAGGTTTAACGTGATAATTGGTGAATTTGAATCGGCTGCCGTATCTAGCAATTTCACGATCGGAGCGTAATCTTTCGGCCCTCCTAATGCGATTTCTCCTTTAAAATAAACTGTTGATGATGCCGGATCGTATTGAACGTGATAATCATCGGTTTTTACTTCTTGATTAGCCATCGCTTGCTTCTCCTTAACTTCTGTAAATACTTGCCTAAATAAAAATCATACAACAAGTCAACTCTATCAGTTTTTGTTTTGATATTTTGAATTTTAGGTTTACTCGCCCGATCTGCAATGTTTTAAATTAAGATAAAATCAAAATATTTACCCTCTCCTACACTTAAGTTTGCTTCTCAAATTTGCCTTTATTTACGATCGTTAATGATAGCGACTGGCTGCCATAGCCATTTCACTTACGGAAAAAGGGGAACCTTTTCTTTTCTTGGGCTTTTTCTGGAATTTTACGAGGCGGTTCCGGTTCTTCTTCCTCTTCAATTAACTCTTCTTCAAGTAGCTCTTCTTCTTCAACTTCTTCCTCTTCTTCTTCAAAACCTGGTTTTTGTTTCAAAACGACTAAAGTTATATCATCGAAAACCTTTTGTTCGCCGATAAACTCTTTTACATCATCGACAATTGCTTGCTTAATTTCTTCAGCAGAACCATCCCAGTTTTGGCTGGCTACTTCGCATAATCTTTCAATTCCATACTGTTCTTTTTCGATGTTATATGCTTCCGGGATTCCATCGGTATAGAGTACTATGCCATCTCCGGGATTTAATTTGACACTGGTATGATTGATGAAATCGGTAATTTCTTCATCCAAACCGATGGGAAATCCCAAATCCATAGTATTGATGCGCTCGACATAACCGCCATTTCGCACTACGATCGTTTCTTCATGTTGACCGCTAATGCTGACTTTTCCAGCTGTATAAGTCAAAATAACCAAGGTCAAGTTTTTTTGAGAATTCATGCGCCGGACATTTTTATAAATAGTCCGGTTGAGCGCATCTAAAAATTTAACCGGATCGAGTTCTCGAATTTCTTTGAGAGTTCGGACTGCGGTTTGAGTCATTACCATTAGAATGCCGCTTTCCAGTCCGTGTCCGGTTACGTCACCGATCCCGATCGTAACGATTCCATCAGTGTAGAGAACGTCATAGTAATCGCCGCCCACTTCATCAGCAGGTTCCATAAAGCCGGCTATTTCCAAACCTTCGATCGCTTCTAGTTCTTCTGCCGTAGGAAGGATCATTTGTTGCATTTGACGCAACATATCCAATTCTTTAGCCATCCGGAGGTTGTCTGCTTGCAGGATTGCTTCTGCTTCCTGACGCTTGAGAAAGTTGGCGTATGCTTTAGAGTGATAGCGGATACGGGCGATTAATTCGGCTTTGTCTGGTAGTTTAACTATATAATCGTTCGCGCCTAATTCAAAAGCTTTTGCTTTAATTACCGGTTCTTCTTTACTAGAAAGAACGATCAGGGGAACGTCTTTCGTAACGGCGTTGTTTGCTCTCAAAAAACGTACTAATAATAGCCCATCCATCTCTGGCATTACTAGGTCTTGTAAGATGATGGTCGGCTGACATGATTTAGCAACTTTCAGAGCTTTGGTAGGGTCGCTACAGTAATGAAAAGTAATATCTTTTTCTGGTACTAACATTCGGCGAACGGCTTCGCCAATCATCGGCTGATCGTCGATCAACAAAACTGTAATGGGATCTTGTATCACGGCTTTTACTTACTTGTTTGGGAAACTAAAACCAGATAATAAAAGAAAAGTTAACGCCCGATCGCGATCGCGCGGGTAATAGCAGGTGCGATTTCTGACAAAGGTAACACTTCTAGTGCCGCACCCATCTCTACAGCAGCTTTTGGCATTCCATAGACGACGCTAGTTGCTTTATCTTGAGCGATCGTATGCCATCCTTTCTGGCGCAACACATTTAACCCTTCCGCCCCATCTCTACCCATACCAGTCAATAATACAGCCGTTCCCTTCCGGCTCCAGTGTTGGGCTACGCTTTTAAAAAATACATCAACGGAAGGACGATAGGGATAATCGATCGGTTCTGGAATATAAGTTAACGTTAAACTGGCTTGCAAGCACAGGTGATCGTTTGTCCCCGCCACTAATACTTTTCCCGCTTCCAGACGACTTCCGCGCGATGCTACCTCTACGGTAAGGGGAGTTTGCCGATTTAACCATTCCACCAAACCAGAAGCAAACTGAACATCTACGTGTTGAACGATCGCGATCGCCGCACCCAAATTAGCCGGTAATTTAGATAGAATCGCCGCCAGTGCATTTGGCCCCCCGGTAGAAGATCCGATCAGCAACAAGGGTGGTGTTTGAGACGGGGTAATGGAAATATTTAACGAAGTTGGCGTGTTGAGTTTGGCTTTGGAAGTTAAGGTAGATTTGCCGATCAATTTCGCGATCGTCACGATTTTGGAGAGTACTGCTTGTGCCGCTTCCGGATTGCCATTCACACCCAAAACAGGCGTCCTGACTGCATCCAAAGCTCCATATCCCATCGCTTCAAACACTTTAGAAGCATTTTTGTCAACGCTAGCCGTTACCACCAAAATGGCGCAGGGAGAGTTTTGCATGATCTCGCGAGTTGCCTGTGCCCCATCCATCACCGGCATGATCAAATCCATCAAAATCAAATCGGGGGTATCTTTGGCACATTTACTTACCGCTTCTGCACCATCCATCGCGATCCAAGCGACTTCATACTCTGGCACGCTCATCAAGACACGCCGCAGCGTCTCTACTGCCATCACCATATCATTAACAATTGCGATTCTCATTGCTGTGTGGGAAAAGAGGGGAAAGGAGGCTGGGGGCAGGGGGAAAGGGAAAGGGAAAAGGAAAAAATAATCAATATTATGTATTATGTTCTCTTCTTTACCCCTTCACCCCCTCACTCTATCCCCCACCAGGTACTGTTAATGAAGAATGGGTAATAGGTAATCGAACCGAATTCTACTACCCAATACCCACTACCAATTACCTATTTAAACGAAAGTTTTATTCGTAATTTTTGCTGGGCAAAACTCATTATTTATTAAACAACAAATCATTTTGCCAATTTTACTCACCTATCAAATCGACCACGGCTTTTAAGAATGTATTATCATGAAAACTTGCTTTTGTTAAGTAGTAATCTGCTCCCGCTTCCAAACCCTGCATTCTATCTTCTTCTCTGTCTTTATAAGAAACGATAATGACTGGAACCGAACGTAATTTCGGATGATTTTTAATTTTACTAACTAGCTCGAATCCATTCATGCGAGGCATATCGATATCGCTAACTACCAGGTCGTAGTCGTTGCTGGAAACCGTATACCAACCTTCTAACCCATTGACGGCCACATCTACTAAGTAACCTTTATTTTGTAGCAACTTCCGTTCCATTTCTCGCACGGTAATCGAATCGTCAACCACCAGAATTTTCTTGCGGCGGTCTTCTACGGTAGCTTGCCCGTCATTAGCCAACCGTCTCAAATTGCCTTGATTGAGTAGATTATCGACCGAATGGACTAAATCGGAAACATCGACGATCAGGATCGGAGTGCCATCCCCCATCAGTGCCGCCGCGCTGAGGTCTTGCACTTTGCCTAACCGAGGGTCTAAGGGTCTTACTACTAAATCGTGTTCTCCCAAAAAGCGATCGACTACCAAACCGTAGTAATCTGATTGTTCGCTGATCACTACTACCGGATATGCCTCGAACTTGGGTAAGGATTCTTTCAATTCCAAAACTTGATAAGCCGGTACCAAACCAATATTTTTATTGTCCATCGTAAAATATTGGCGGTTTTCCATCGAGTAAATATCATCTTTATTTACCATCACGATTTGTTCGATTCTTGCTAGCGGGAAGGCATAAGGTTCGCCTGATATTTCTACTAACAAAGTACGAACAACTGATAAAGTGAGGGGCAATTGGAAGTGAAAACTAGTTCCTTTGCCGAATTGAGAACTGGCGCGAACCGTTCCGCCAACTTCTTGCGCCATACTTCTAGCAATATCTAAACCAACCCCCCGTCCGGAAATTTCCGTCACTTGCTTAGCAGTGGAAAATCCCGGCAAAAATAGAAATTCGATTAACTCGCTATCAGTTAGCTGGGCAGCTACTTCAGGAGTTGCCAAACTTTTGGTAATTACTTTCTGACGCAAGCGTTCTAAATCGATGCCTTTGCCATCATCGGAAATCGTAATCGACAGCATCCCACCGCGATGGAGGGCTTCTAGCCGCACCGTTCCTTCTGGAGGTTTGCCAGCTGCTAAGCGTTCTTCTGGTATTTCCAAACCGTGATCTACGGAATTCCGCAGAATGTGGGTGAGGGGTGCTTCTAATTTTTTGAGAATATCTCGATCGACAGGGGTAGCTTTGCCGAGAATTTCTAGCTTGACTTGCTTGCCTAATTTACGAGCGAGATCCCTGATCATGCGGGGGAAACCTTGCACTCCGTCATCGAAGGGACGCATATGGGAAGCGATTACTTCTCGATAAAGACGATCGGAAAGATTGCCAGTCCGACGAACGTATAATTCCAGTTCGTTAATTCGTTCGTTCAACATTTCCCGGCATTCCCGCTCTTTTTGCCTTGCCGAGTCTAAAGAGGACTGACTTTTTTGATTGTTCTGAGTTAGCGAGAGGCTTTCTTGTAACTCTTCGAGCATCTTCGACAATTCCAGCTGGCGTTTTTTCAAAACGCTGAGGGAATCTGCAAATGGTTGCAACCAATTTGCCTCGATCAGGGATTCGCCGGCTAATCCCATGATGCGATTCAAATTTTCTGCACTCACTCGTACTACGCGATCGCTATTGGCAGCCGCGTTTGCTGCTTGCTCTTTAGCGGCATCCAGTTTATTAGATTCACCTTTAGTGAGGGTTGTCGTTTGCTTGACGATCGCCGGTTTTGCTTCGCTGGCAGATGAAACGATCGACGACTCGACTGGGGCAATTTCTTTTTCTGCTGGTTTAGCTTCTGGTGCAGTTTTTGCCTTGGTTGGTGCAGGGGCAGCGCTGGGATCGAGAATGGCACTGATTTGTTGCTTTGTGGTTTGAATTTCCTCGTTGTTTTGCGACAACCAAATTTTCAGTTCGTTCGGTTCCAGTTTGCTGATACTGCTGAGCAAATCGACTCCGTGCAGCAAAATATCTACATCATCTGCCCCTAAAGTAATCTTTTGGTTTTGCGCTGCCACAAAGCAGTCTTCCATGACGTGGGCTAGATGAACTGCGGCATCGATCGCTACGATCCTCGCCGCGCCTTTCACCGAGTGAGCCGCCCGCATTAATGACTCCAACACTTTTGCAGACTGAGGTTGGGATTCCAGAGCTAACAAACCGTCGTTTAAAATTACTGCCTGAGCTTCCACTTCCAAGCGGAATAAATCCAACATAGAAGCGCCATCCATACTTACCTCGGTGGCGGTTGAAGTCACTGGGAACTCTGGCGCGGACTCTGCTGCTACCTCTACTTCCGGCACTTCTTCCGGTTCTGGTTCGTCGTTTATCACCTCAACCGGAGCAGCCGTAATCGCGATCGTCTCTGGCTTGCTCTTTTGCTCGGTTTTTTTGCCATCTTTACGAGAAGATGCAACTCGATCGCTCTGGTTGCTTTCCGGCTGCCGAGTTTCTTTGCTCTGAGTTTTGCCTGCTTTGGCGGTTTTCTTTTTACCGGGAGAGACTGCTCCCGGTGTTAACACCGAAACTATACTGTTTTGAATTGCTTCTATTTCTTCTTCCTGTTCTGAAAGCCAACTTTCTAAATCTGCTTCTTCTTGTTGACTCATGCTCAGAAGTAAATTAACTCCTGCCAATAGCACTTCAATTCGATCGCGATTTAAATTAATCTTTTGTTTTTGTGCAGTAGCAAAGGTGTCTTCCATGACTTGTGCCAAGTTGACCCCTGCATCGATATCTGAAATATGGGCAGCCCCTTTAATTGAATGGCAAGCCCTCATCAGAGATTCTAAAATTTGAGTAGATTCAGGTTGAGTTTCTAAAGCTAATAACCCGTTATTGAGATTATTTGCTTGTTGCTCGACTTCGACTCGGAATAGATCGAATATGGAAAAATTGCTGGTCATAGAATCCGCCGATTGAGTGTATAAAACAATAAATCAGAATCTAAGTAATTAACCTTATGACCCTGCCATTGAACTACGCCTTTGGTATAGGCTTCTGTAGCTTTAGAAATTACTACTGGGGTATTTTTTAATTCACTCACGGCAAAGCGATGAACTCCACAGACTTCATCAACGGTAAATACCCATCGGTCTTCATCGCTAGCAACTACTAGCATTCTTTTGGAAGCTACAGAAACCGAGTTAAGATGCTGGGGCAACTCCTTTTTTGTGTCTAAGTCCAGCAAATGGGAAAGGCAAATACACAACAGTATTTCCCCGCGAATATTGACTAAACCAAGGAAGAGTTCGTCGCTGCGGTGAGGTAGAGTATGAATCAAACAAGGCTGAGTTACTTCCTGAAGTAACTTTACTGGTAGAGCTAACCACTCACCTCCCAGGCGAAAAATCATCGCCGATATACTTTGCCCCGCAGGAACGATCGCGCTATTGACTTGGGCCTTCGCGTGATCGGGCTGAGTTTTTGAGAGTACTTCCGTCCATTCATTGAGATACTGGGGTGGTGCTTCCCGTTCTAATAAGCTGCGTCCCACTGCCGAATAAACGGGACAATTGCGACAGTGAGTTACGGTTTTGAGTTGATCGCAAGAGCGATCGCCATCTACTCCTATTTTCTTCCAGCAATCGTCAATCATTTGATAGATTCCTTCTATAAATTTGGCTATTAACTATAATTTTTAGCTTGAAAAGTTTCTGGCGAACTTTGTTTTAGTTAATCTAATAGACAGAAAACAAGATTCGCTTATTGACAAGACTCAAAGCATTAGCTAGCTAATTTAAAGCGGGAAACTTCATGTCGCAAAATTTGTGCCACTTCATTCAATTGAGAGATCGCCCCGTTTACCTCTCGTAAAGACTGAACTGTTTGAGCAGAAGCTTCGGTTAATTGCATGATTGCCAGACTGATTTGCTGCGCCCCTTGCGACTGCGCTTCCATACTACCGCTCACTTGCTGAAAGTGGGGTGTCAGGGTTTGCACTTGTTCGATAATCGACTCTAATTTATTGCTGACATTACCGACATCTTCCACACCTCTTTCTACTTCTTTGGTGAATTTGTCCATTTCCATCACCCCAGCCGTGACCGCCCCTTGCATTTCCTTAACCATGTTTTCGATGTCGAGCGTCGCTACGGCGGTTTGGTCGGCTAGTCGGCGGATTTCTCTGGCGACTACCGCAAATCCAG
>CAZJJR010000260.1:0-9001 GCA_964546365.1 uncultured bacterium
TGGTAAAGGTATCAACGGTTGGGCAATTGGGGAAGATGCCCACACCAGCGATCAAGAGTTGCAAGATCGAATTGATTCGGAATCTCTTTATCGCTTATTAGAAGAGGAAATCGTCCCTCTCTACTATGACCAAGATGCCAACGGTATTCCTCATCGTTGGATCGAAATGATGAAGGCATCGATTAAAACTAACGCGCCTTTATTCAATACCGATCGCATGGTGGCAGATTACATTACTCAATTGTACTCGCCACAAAGTACCACCAAAACCGAACCCATTTTAGCTAGCGCGATCGCATAATTTATCGACGCAATCTTCAGAAACCCGGTTTCTTTAAGAAACCGGGTTTCTAGTCTTACACTATATTTTTGAGAAAACTCATACTAGGGGCAAAAAAGTATTCACCACCTTTCATGGTAATCCACAAACAAAAATCATATTCTTCCGTTTCCGCTTCCCCCCACTTTTTCGGCCATTTCTGAGTACCGGCTGGTTCACCAGCACATTTACCGCTAACTTGACCGATCAGCGGATCGGGCCCAACGTTTATTTGACAAAAGTTTTTTTGATTAGCCCATGCCGATTGCATAAAATTGAACTGATTTTCAATATCAGCTTGAAAGCACAAAAACAGCAATCCAGACCCTGTTTCCGGCTCTTTTGTCAGGTCATTTTCTCCATAACTAAGCCCACGACGCACTATACGATGTCGCCTTTCTAATTGTAGGGAATCTTCGTAACTAACTGAAGATTCTATACGTCCCGTATCACCTCTAGGATTACTTTTCCGAAGGTGAGAATGAAACGGACATTTTGTTCCCTGCGTATCATCGCTGTAATCAAAATCGTTCAGCGTATCCAAGGGTCGAATCGGATTTGCATACATCGGTTGATCTTTAAGCGTAAGTGGCGTTCCATCAAAGAAGCGACCTACAACCAGCGCACCAGCTAGATCCTCAGTTATATCTAGCTTGTTAGCTAGCTTGCGCTGATCTTCCCGAAATCCTTTCACGTTTTGTTCGAGTTTGCGAAAGACCAAATAACTACCGTAACTATCTTCTGTCTTACCGTTGGGGTCTTTAACTAATACCAGATCGAGAGAAGCTCTAGGGTCCCATTTGCTGAAATCACAACCAGTTTGTTTTGCTAATTGAATTTCTCGCTTCAAAAATAGAGGCTGACTGACATTATCGACAAAGCCAAAATGTTCGACAAATTGCCCTCGATAATTTTTCAGAATAAAACCATCTTCTCGATGAACGACTTCGGCTATCTGACACATTTGTTGCGTCACTTTATTAACTGTTTGCAGTAAGCCTACTAAGTCATCATCTGCCATAATTACTAAGGCATGAATTTCACATTGATAACCTAACTCCCATTCCTTAACAGATGGATCTGCTAACGAACTCTGAATGGTAGGATTTTTCATACCGAAACGGAAAGGTGCATCGTTCGGCATTTTCGCGGGAGAAATTCGCAGATACTCGTAACCCTTACGCGATAAAAAAAAGTTGCTAAATACACCGCCATTGATGCGATGTTCTCTGTACTGACGCGCACTATCTGCCTGTTGTCTAGCAGATTTTACATATTTTTGCGAAAAATCTTGAATCCATTTTTTGGCCAGATCGGTTCGATCTGGTTTGAATTGCAAAAACAGATATACGCTATAGTCTCGTCCGTGAGAGTTGAGAATGTTACCTTGTAAATCTTCCAGTAATTCTTCGTATTTACCGGGATTGTCTGGATCGATGCCTTCGCCATTTCCGGGTAGGCTTTGCAAATCTTCGTCTGTCAGTGCCATTGTATTGAATTCCTTATTCCAGAGTTGAGAGCAGACTGTAGTTGCGATCGCAATGCCGCCATATTTGCACGACAAATTTTGATGATATTTAGGATTTAGGCAAAAAACCCGGTTTCTATGAAAAAGTGGGGGTTGGCGACCAAAAATCCCTGAAAAAAACCGGGTTTCTACCCTCATTGCCATAAGCTCTGATGTTTTTAAGCTGCTTCTAGCTTCACCATCTTGGCGTGAGAAGGCTTGCCCACATCATTGAGATAGAACATCATGTAGTACCCTGGTGGGTAAAGATGGGCGTTAGTCGGTGTTTTGAACTCTATTTGGGACTGCTCCGCAATGACTGTCGTCTCGATCGGTAAATTAACCAATCGTTGTCCGAAATCAAAAGAATGAGTTTCCGAACCTAATTTGACTAAAACTAAAGATCCGTTTTGCGTAGCATCCTTGACTGATATCTTGTCAAGTTGACTATATTTGATGCTGCTGGGAGCTTCTAAAATTTCAGGTCGAGTACCGGCTTTGAAGAGATAGGGAGGACTAAAAATTTCCGCTTGCCAAATTTCCGCAGGTACGAAGGGTTCTCGATCGTCATTAGCAAAATAACTTTGAGGAGATTTGTAATACTCTTCCAGACTAAACTCTTTAGCCTGACTTGATTTATCTGTTAGTTTTGCTATTACGAAATTATTTTTATCATCTCGCCCGATATCGACGTGAAGTGTTCCATCTTTTTCCCTTGCCGTTCGATTACCATTACCACCAATCGTTAAAACACGAGCATCCGGTAATAAAATAGCTCCATTGTGATAAAGTCTGGGTAGTTTGGCGGGATTCATCTGCTTGATGCTGTAGCCTCCTGGAGCCTGGGAATTAGGAGTCATCAGCACGGGTTCGTAGATCGGCTTATATTCTGGATATTCACCACCATTAAGTACTAAAATTTCCTTACTTGGCAGAATCACTGCTTCGACATTGGCGCGAGGCTTGTCGAGAAACTTCTCGACAGTTTCCCACTTCCCATTCTTTTCTTTGCTAATTGTCGGAGATACCCAACGCTGTAAACTAGAAGCAACTTTAGCTTCTGGATAATTATCTGTTTTACCTCCGCGCCCAAAGTTGATGTCATTAGTGCCGATCATCCCAGCAATTAATAACACGTCTTCAGAATCGGGAACTTGAATTGCCGTTCCGTAAGCTTTAGAAGTTTCAAATCTTTCAGGGCCAACTTCAAAGCTGACTGACAGTTTACCCGCTTCATCTTCAAGAACGGACATTAAGTAACTTTTCTTGCTTTTGTTTTGAACTAAAACATTAGCAATACCAGCTTCATCTCCAGTGATCAAAAGCCTACCGTCAGCCGTTGGAAATACGCGAGGATAAAGGTCAATGCTGTCGTAACCATCAGCCCCTTCAACATAGGTGTTGAAGGGACTGTTTTCGACTCCTGTTAAGTCGATGTAGTGAAATTTTCCGGTTTTAGGATCGTAGATTTCAATGCTGGGATTAATTTGGTTAGGGGCATTGATTTTTAAACCAGAAAAAATTACAATTTTGCCATCGGCTAGCGATACTAAAGTTGGATACCAACGGCCTTCTTTAAGTTGACCGACAGCAGACCATTTGCCAGTTTGCCAATTATAAATGTTGACTTGCCTAGACCCTGTAAATCGTCCGCCGGGATAATAACGTCCGGTTCCGCTAACAAATAGGACGTTGCCATCAGCTAATTGCAAATGACCGCTGCAAAATAAGTCGTTACTCTCCCCGTATTGCATTGCAGGTGGAGAATCGATGCGCTCAAATTGCTTGGTTTCAGGATCGAAAAGAGAGGTATTGTTAATAGCATCGTAGTCTCCCGATCCCACTCCCTCTATAAAGACATCTTCCCCTTTTTCATTTTTAGTTAGGGTGTTCCGAAAGCTGCTGCCGTTGACGCTCAGTACTTTTCCATTGGGAAGGAGTACCGTATGAACGGACTGCATTCTGCTTTCTGGAGGAGCCATTGGGACGGTTTCCCACGATCCCATTTCTTGCTCTGGGCCAACTAGTGGAGATGCGATCGCCTGTTTCCATCCACAAAGGGTAAAAGTTGCAGTCAAGATCAAAATAAGAAAAAGCGAAACAAGCGTAGTTCGTTTAATTGATTTGTTGAGTATCATATTTGCCTTTTGTCTAATTTTCCCAAATCCTCAAAAACCAACTTGATTTAGGAAACTCTAGTTCTATGTCAGCTTTCAATTGCGATCGCACAAATAAGTCTGTTTGACTCAAAGCCGTACAACTTTGAGTTATATCGTGTCCGGTAGCATCGGTTGTGTATAGTAGGGGCGGGTTTAGCGCACAATCCTTGTTACAAACAATTTTTTGTCAAAACCCGCCCTTCCACACAATATATACAACCGGACACGATATTATTGTTAATGCACATCTTTTACCAAGGCTAAAAACCCAGTTTCTTGCCAATCGCCAAACCTGAAATCCTAGATTTTTCGTAAAGAAACCGGATTTTTAAAATCTTGTTGAAAATGGTACGAGATAACTAGCAACTTGCGTTAACTATTAGACATCTTCAGAAATTAAAGGTGCGTTGCCTATAACCCTTGTAGAGACATTTCATGAAACGTCTCTACAAGGTTTTTTGGAGATGTCTATTGATTTAGGGAACTAATGTAATCTTTCAAAGTTGTGATGTTCTCTTCGTAGGCAGAGGGATCGTTAGTCACAATATTGCCATTATCCACACCAAACTTGAATGGTAGCTCTCGTTCGCCGAAAAAACTCACAAATTTGTCCGGCTTAAAAGTATCTGTCTTTGACAGAATTGACCAGTTCAGTTCTCGATATTCCTCAAGTTCAGCAATTTTATATTCGCTTGCCTCAATCTCCTGGTTGCAAATATCCTCGATATATTGATTGAGCGTGGCAATATTTGCATCATAAGCACTGGAATTGCCAAGTTGAACTTGATTGAGCAAATAAAACTTAAATGGCAGGTTTCGCTGGTTGAATAAAGCAAGAAATCCATCTGGCTGAAGGGTATCTCCATTTAAACCAATTGCCCAGTTCCGTTGCTGGTAATTCCTGAGTTCAGCAATCATATCCCGAGCAGCTTGAATTTCTTGTTTGGGAACTCCCCGAAATACGATATCGCGGGAGGGAGCAGGAGCAAAAGACTTGAGGAAACTCATGCTGGGAGCAAAGAAATATTCCCCGCCTTTCATCGTTACCCAATGAATAAAATCAACTTCCGTCTGCTCTGATTCGCCCCACTTAGTTGGCCACTTATATGTCTCTTTGACATCTTTTCCCTGCTCATCTCTCTTTTCAACACCAATCACTACATCTGTACCAATTTTTGCCTTAACAAAGTTAGGGTCTTTAGCCCACTTGTTCTGCATTAAGTTGAACTGATTTTCTAAATTAGCTTGAAAGCACATAAAGAGCAGTCCGGCATCCTTTTCTGGCTTCTCGCTGGGCAGGTGTCCGTAGTTAATTCCCCGACGAACGATCCGATTCATCTTTTCCTTTTTGAGAGTAACCTCGGGCGTGATTAATTTCTCTATATCGCCACGGGGATTAACTTTGCGAGCATGGGATTGGAAGGGACACTTGAAACCTTGCAAATCGTCTGTATAGTTGAAGTTGTTCTCTTCTGGCTCCTGATGGCTTGGAGTATTTTTTAGGACGACTGGTGTTCCATCCTGAAAGCGTCCCATCGTGTACGCTCCGGCTAACTCCGGATCGGCTTTTCCAGAACCTTTCAGCTTCTCAGCTAAATTCTGAATATCTTCTTCCCAAGCTTTAACGTTTTGTTCTAGTTTGCGGTACACCAAGAAGCTACCGTAACTCTCTTCTTTTTTACCCAAAGGGTCTTTGCACAAAACCAAGCTGAGGGGGGCGCGGGGGTCCCATTGGGAAAAATTGCTATGTTCTCTTTCCTGATCAATATCTCGCTTAAAAAATAACGGTTGACTGATTCCATCTCGGAATCCAAAATGCTCGACTTCTGCTCCAGTCTGAGAACTTCTGAGAACGTAACCTATATCCTCGTGGACAATTTCAGCAATTCCATTTAGCTGTTGTTTGATTTTCTCTACTTTTTGTTTTAATAGAGCAGGCTGCTTACGTAGCAGAGTTTTATCTTTCCGTTCTAACAGTTTTGCTTCTTTAGTTCTCGAGCCTACGATTTTATCAGATGCAAGTAAGACAAGAGCGTGAATATCATTTTTAAAACCTTGTTCCCATTGGTTGACATCATCGCCAAGTTCTTCCTGAATATCGGGATGCTTCATTCCCTTCTGAAATGATGTACCCTCAGGTAACTGGTCATTTTCATATCCTAAATATCGATAACCAGCGTATGTCAAAAAGAAGTTGGCAAAGATTTTACCCGGTACATCTTTATTCTGCCGATACAGTTTGGCTTCCTCAGCTTGGGCTAGTGCTGAGGTAACATATTTGTGAGCGAATTTGCTAATCCATTGTTTTGCAGTTACCTGGTCACAGATAAATCTCAAAAACAAATGAACAGTATGGTTGCGTCCGTGAGATTTGAGGATGTTGCCTTGTATTTCATCTAATAGTGCTTCATATTCAAACTCGTCAAAATTGGTAACAATTTCGATTTCTCGGTCGAATTTTTCGGTTATTTCAGCCATACTTAATTCCTTTTTCCAGATTTAGTTAAACTTGCCTGTTTGAGAGGGAGTATGAAAGCAAGAGCTGTCAGTAATCTCACACTCTCATTGGCGCTAACCGAAATAAAACTGTTTTACAAAGTTCTATAACAGTTTTATTTACATAGTTTGGAGGCTGTTTGGTTTAATTCCTTTCTAGTGATTGCGATCGCATCTCTCGCAATATCATAAGCACTTGGGTATTGATTTTCTGGGTCTTCGCCAGGAATCCAAAACTTACGACGACTTAAACGCACTAAATTTATCAATTCAGGAATTGCGTTGAAAATTTCGATCGCGATCGGCCCTTGATAAACGGGTAGAATTGGCTCTAAAAAAGATTGCCAAGGCAACCAACTAGTATGCAAAGCACCTCGATCGGGGGGAGAAACCTGAATATAATGAAGCCGACCTTGTTCGGCTAATTTTTTCACTTGTGTTTTCAATATCTCTGGCCCATCTCCATCGAGGGTTTCATGGGCGCTATCAATTACGACTCCAACTTGCTTGCTTTCAACTCCGTCCAGAAACTCAATTAACTGGGATAACTTGCTAGGGCCCGGTGTTTCCCAATGAGTAATCGGTTCGATTGCTAATTTGACGTTTTTGCCCTGTGCGTATTCACCCAATCGATTGAGAATTGGTTGAGCGTTACTATAGCGAATTGCCAAATATTCTTGCAGTTGATCGCTCCAAATAGGATCGTTAAAATCTGTAGTGGGGAAAACACCGTAGGGTACGATAATTGGCCCCATCATAATTTCACCACCTAGTGCGGCGGTGATATCAACCCGCGACTTAAGATACTTTAAGGCTTCTTGTTGTTGTTCGGGGTATGGAGAACTGGGATCGAATGTTCGAGTTGCCCCAACGTTAGTGGCAATCTTTACATTTTCTAGCCCTTGCTCATTCAGATAAGAGCGCAGGTTTGTATAATCACTCAAGTCTTTTTCGTAATTTTTGGCTTCGTTTGGTGCGATCGGAAACTCAAAGCCAGCGTAACCAAATTCTTGTAGCTTTTTAATGTGCTTAACCACCACATTTCGATAATCTAAATTGTCAGGTCTTAGATTAGTGGTGAACATGAAAAAGCTTAAGTAAATATCGTGGTTCATAGAGCGGTTTTTGCTTTACTAGGTTTTTTATTCCAAATTTGGCGATCGATCTTCCAGATTCCTTGCTCTTTCTTCATCAGCCATAAAGCCCGGAATGTAACTTTATTAGGTTCGCCACCATTCCTCGGACGAACGGTAGCGATGGAAGTCCCGATTACGTAACCAAAATCACCTAAAACCTCGATTTCTTCGGCAGTAAAAGTTGGGTCTATATCTTGATTTGCAATTTGTTGTGCAAATCCTTCAACAATGTCGGGAATTCCCTGCCGATCCGCTTGATCTGGTGGTATCCAGAGCGCATTTTCAGAGTACATCTCTCCATATCCCTGTAAATCGCGGGATCTAACATTTGCGGCATAGACTTCTTCAAAGACTTTTCTGATTTGCTCTTTATCACTTGATGTCATGTTTAAACTCCTGGTTGTACTTGGTATATTTGGCAATTTTTATGCCTGATATTTTTGGTTGACTGGCATGATTTGGCAAAATTTTTAGAGAGTAGATAGTTAGGAATTATGTTTATTTGTCATATTCTCAATACTATCTACCTCTATCTAATTCTCGGTTTTTAAGTATGCTCTAAGGGATTAAAAACCAATTTCATCTCTTAGATATTGACGAGCCATAAGCGCATACTTCAAAGGTTCAGCTTTATTAGGGTCTTGCTCTGCTTCCACCATCAACCATCCTTCGTAGTTAGCTTTAGCAAGTTCTTGTAAAATTGGCTGAAAATCAATTGCACCTAAAGGGTCTCCCGGCACGGTAAATATACCTTCACGGATGGAATCTAAAAAGCTACGACCAGTTTTTTTGGATTCGTCTAAAATTGACTGACGAATATTTTTCAGGTGAACGTGCTTGATGCGATCGGCATATTTTTTAGCTACATCTAGAGGAGCGACTCCTGCATAGTACAAATGCCCTGTATCGAGGAGGAGTTTAACATTTTTGGCATCAGTACCGTTCATCAATCGATCGATATCAGCCATGTCTTCTACTCCCGTGCCAATATGGGGGTGATAAACTAACTGCATACCGTTTTTATTAGCTTTCTTCCCGAGTTCGTTCAGACCATTTAACAAATCAGACCATTGTGCATCAGTAAAGTGCGGTCTGTTAACTAAAGGATCTACGCATTTCTTTTGATGAACAGCACCACCCAATTCAGCTACCACAATATTTGTACCGCCCATATCCTTCATAAAATTCATTTGTTGCTCGAATTCCTGGAAGGTTTTATCGCTGTTTCCTATAGTAAACTCCGTTCCCACCCAAGGTTCTGAAATCCTCAAGTTACGCATTGCCAATTCTGTTTTTAACAAATCTTTCTTTTTTGGATATTCCGGAAATTTAGGTGACATTTGCGTACCTTTGAACCCAGATAACGCCATTTCACTTAAAATCT
>CAZJJR010000261.1:0-3244 GCA_964546365.1 uncultured bacterium
TAACGGTGAGTCTGTGAATGTAGAATCCCCGTGTCTTTAGACCGGGGAGTGTCAATTGCGCTTAATTACTTAATACTGAATTGTTAGAAATTATCTAAACAGAAAAATATTTGCATCTACTATTGGGTATAGGCGATCGAAAATAGATTAATAAAGCCTAATTTCAAGTTAAATTATTTATCCAAATTAAAAAAAATTGTCTATTTGGCTCTTCTTAAAAATCAAAATATAAACTTTTGTAACATAATCAGAAATTTCAACTCTCATCAGTGAATCCACTTATCAGTGGAGAGTTACACTATTAATGTGAGGAGTGAAAATATTGTGATTATCCAAATAATGCCTGTCAGGGTTGAGAGGACAATATCTATCAGTGAGTATTCCTTAACCAGCAGCAACCAAAGAAGTACATACAGTAATCTACTTCCACAAGCTGTGATTCGGAACACAACAGGTTCGCCATTCGAGACAAATAAGCGGTCTAAGTTTTTAGCTAAATTTCAATTAAACGATATTTCATATTTAGTTTAAACTCGTCAGGGAAAATCTGCTGTGATTAACTCTATAACTCATAAACTTTTCCAACGGCTTCAACGCCCAACCCATCGGCAAGTCCCACTTGCTGCGTTATTAGCGGTAGTTAGTCTCTCCAGTGGCAATGCTAACGCAGTAATTAAAAATCTGCCAGCAGTCCCATCTATCGCCGATCGGCATCAGCCTGCTCTAACCGCAGAGGTACGGTTATCAGACGCATCTAGTAATAATAACAACAGGATTACATCAGTCAAACAATTGTCTGATGGCGTTTACGTCTACGGTCAATCATCGCAACCAGAAGAAATTGGCCGGGAATATATGGTTTTTGAGGTGCGAGATGGTGGCGTCATCGGTGCTTTTTATATGCCTCATTCAGAGTTTAATTGCTTTCGAGGTACTCTGGAGGCGCAGCAACTAAAGGTTACTTTTGCCAATCCTTCTAGCGATGATATAGCTGAAGGCGGACTAAATCAAACAGAGCAGTTTCAACCTTTAGCCGCAGCTACTCCTTCTTCTAGCAATCAAAATAATTTTGAGGCGGTTTCTTTCCCATTTGCTGTTAAGTTACAAAATTATCACCAGATTGCCAGGGTAAGCGAAAACGACCAACGCATTTTAGGTATGTGTAAGGTTAACCAAAATTAAACATGGGGATGTTGTTTTTTAGTTTCTGGTTTAGTACTCGATACCTGGTTGCGCTTTCACTCCTTGTTCGCGGAATGGATGTTTCACTAAAGTCATTTCCGTTACTAAGTCAGCCCGTTCTATAAGGTCTGGGGGCGCACCTCTGCCAGTTAAAATTACATGGGAATCTTCAGGCTTTTCTGCTAGTCCTGCTAAAACTTGCTCTACGTTTAGATATCCTAATTTGAGAGCGACATTGATTTCGTCAAGCAATACCAGTTTAAACTCTCGATCGTGGATAAAGGTTAACGCTTTTTGCCAAGCTTGCTGCGCTTTTTGGACATCTCGTTGTTTGTCTTGCGTTTCCCAAGTGAAGCCTTCTCCCATTGCATGAAATTCTAAGAGGTCTTCCCATCGACTGAAAGCAGCTTTTTCGGCGGGTTCCCAAGCTCCTTTAATGAATTGTACGATTGCTACTCGGTATCCGTGACCGAGCGATCGCAATACCATCCCCAATGCAGCAGTGGTTTTTCCTTTTCCGTTCCCCGTGTGAACGACGATCAAACCTTTCTCTTTCGTGCGTTCCGCCAGCCGTTGTGCTTGCACTTCCTTGCGTCGCTGCATCTTCCGCTTGTATTGGTCGGATGTTTCGGCTAAAGTGCTCTTATCCGGAGTTCCGGTGGTTTCTCGATCGCTATCAGTTTTCATCAAATCTCTAGAAAAAACAATGGCAACCAGTCTTTGGATTGCTTGAGATTGCTGTAAAGACAACCATCCTAGCAATTGACCGAGATATATTATCCTACATATGCTGGCTGTAGTCGTAGGCTCGATCGGCGATCTCTTCCAGCCTAGCCATATCTCCTTGGTAATTTTTGTTGATCGACTTAGCTTTTTCTTTTAAACGCTTAGGAACGTATCCTAAATCTACAGGTAATCCGTGTGCTAAGAAAAATTCTGCCAGTTGGTCGGAATGAATGTAAATTCCTTCCCGATGAAGGTGCTGCAAAATCTCTTTAAAAGTCGGCCATTTTTCTTTGCTGGAGTTATTTTTCATCGACTCGATCGCACGATAGCGATTGTCTGTAAAGTGAGTTAGATAATTATAAAGAGTTTTCTTCCCATAGTACAGAGCGTGGACGTAAATTTGCCAAGTACCAAATCAGGCATTTAATCAAAAGATGGCCAACTTGCGGAAAAATATTATTTTAGGTTGTATCCTCTTTCAATATATTTAGGAAAAACTCAATGACTGCTGATATCCACTTGATTCAAACTACCATAAACCCAGTCATTAATTCTTACAAAACATCTTCCGAATGGTTAGAATATTTTCAATTTAATCGTCAACATCTTTTACCAATATCTTGGGAATCTTCTCACCGTCTTAATGATATAGAAAACAACGATATCTCTAACTCTATCCGCAGCTTTCAATTAGGGGAAAGCTCTGAAGGCACGAATTTATTAAAAGCAGCCCGTGCTTATGCGGCTGTCTCTGGAGATACGGTTTATGTAGAGGCTTTAAAACTTTTTATTGCCGAGGAACAGCGGCACGCCGCTGATTTAGGTCGCTTTATGAAACAGCAGGGAATTGCTCTAGCCAAGCGACATTGGACGGATAGTATATTTCGCAAACTGCGAAAGTTAGCCAATTTAGAGTTGGCCATTGTAGTGCTGTTGACAGCGGAAATAATTGCTTTAGTGTATTATGATGCTTTGGGAAAAGCAACGCGATCGCTAATTTTAAAGCAGATTTGTCAACAAATTCTCCATGACGAAAATCATCACGTTTGCTTTCAATCCCAACAGTTGGGTAAACTGCGCCAGTATCGCTCAAAGTGGCAATTAGGTTGTCTTGAATTATTCCAACGTTTATTTTTCGGTGCTACTTTATTACTAGTTTGGTTCGATCACAAAAAAGTTTTTCGTGCTGGGGGTTATACTTTGATGAGTTTCTTTCAATCAGCTTGGATGGAGTTCGACCGGGCGATCGAAATTATTCAAAAATAAACTTTTTTAACCACAGATGTCCACAGATAAACACAGATAAACACAGATGTAGATGTAGTTTTCTTGTTGA
>CAZJJR010000261.1:3317-8994 GCA_964546365.1 uncultured bacterium
TGGTAAGGGGAGGGCTAGGATGGGGTTTAGTTATTCGCAATTCATTTAGGATCGCTATATATTGATGGGAAATGCTTTAAGAATTGAAAATGGTAGATAGCAGAATTTCAGTTATTGAGGGTGACATTACTCAACAGCAAGTAGATGCCATTGTCAACGCTGCTAATAGTTCTTTATTAGGTGGCGGTGGTGTTGATGGTGCGATTCACCGTGCAGCCGGATCTCAATTATTGGAAGAATGTAAAAAACTGAACGGTTGTCAAACAGGAGATGCTAAGATTACCAGGGGCTACAAACTACCAGCTAAATGGGTTATCCATACAGTTGGCCCAGTTTGGCGAGGTGGCAATAATGGGGAGGATGAGTTGTTAGCCAGTTGTTATCGTCGATGTATGGAATTGGCAGAACAGCACGATATCCAAACAATTGCTTTCCCAGCCATAAGTACTGGGGCGTATGGTTTCCCAATGGAAAGAGCCACCAAAATTGCTGTTAGGGAAATCGGTAGTTTTTTGAAAAAAAATCCTTCATTTGAGCAAGTAAGATTCGTTTGTTTCAGCAAGAATTCATTCGATTGTTACTTGCGGGCGATGAAAGAAATCTTTGAGAGGGAATAGAAAATAGGGATGATTCTTTAGGGAAGCAGGATAATTTCAAATTTAAGTAGATTAATCAAAAAATTGAAATCTAAAATTTTTAATTACCCTTTTCCCTAGTCCCTAGCCCCTAGCCCCTAGCCCCTAGTTGTTTGAGAGTGCAAAAATGTCAAAAAAATCCGGTCGTAAAATCGCACCTTCCCCCATGCCAAAAGATATTGGCGTGGTAGATTTAATCGATAATTATTTTACGGCTTATAATTCGGCGCGGTTGCGGGAAATCTGTCACTTACTCAGTCGGGAAGTTTTTCAGGAAGGCGTGACGGTGGGAGTCAGCCTTTCCGGTGCGATGACGCCTGCTGGAATGGGGGTCGCTGCTTTAGCGCCGCTAATTCGCCACGGCTTTATTGATTGGATGATCAGTACTGGTGCAAATCTTTACCACGATATGCACTTCGGTTTGGGTTTTGAGCTTTATTCTGGTAGTCCGTTTGTCGATGATATCAAGTTGCGGGAAGAGGGTACGATCCGCATTTACGATATCACTTTTGGCTATGACGTGCTGCTAGAAACTGATGCTTTTATCCGCAAGATACTGCAAGCAGAAGTGTTTCAGAAGCGGATGGGAACGGCAGAATTTCATTATCTGCTGGGTAAGTACGTGAGGGAAGTGGAAAAACAATTGGGAATCAAACATTCTTCTCTGTTGGCTACTGCTTATGAGTGCGGCGTTCCCATTTATACCTCTTCTCCGGGAGATAGTTCGATCGGCATGAACGTAGCGGCGATGGCGTTGGAAGGTTCCCAACTGATCGTCGATCCGATGATAGATGTAAACGAGACTGCTGCGATCGCATATTGTGCCCGCGAATCTGGTACATCAACAGAAGAAGGAAAGAGTGCGGCGGTAATCATCGGTGGCGGTAGTCCGAAAAACTTCCTACTGCAAACTCAACCCCAATTACATGAAGTGTTGGGATTAGAAGAACGAGGACACGATTACTTCGTGCAAGTTACCGATGCGCGTCCCGATACTGGCGGTTTATCTGGCGCAACACCCAGCGAAGCAGTTAGCTGGGGGAAAGTCGATCCCGAAGAGTTACCGAGTACGATCGTCTGTTATGCAGATAGTACGATCGCTTTACCCATCATCACCGCTTACACCATCAACCAGTGCGAACCCCGGCAACTAAAACGATTGTACGATCGACGAGCCGAAATGATGGAAAAACTGATTACCGATTTCAACAAAGCAAAAACCAAGTCACCCGAAGAAATCCCCACCGCCGTAGCAGAAGAAGCCGAAAAAGAAGTGACGACTTCTCCTACTGGTAGGCTGATTTCTCCTCAATAATCGAAAGTAATTTTTTTCTTTGACTCCCCCTTGTACAGAGAGGGGGATTTTTTATTAACTAGTGCACTGTAGCAGAAATAAACCACCAGTTCACTTCAAAGATGGGGAGGTGGGGGGATGGGGAGAAAAAACTGATGGATTACTTCTGCCGTCTTGCTCTAGCTTCTGTTATGAAAAATAGTACATAAGTACTCTTGTTTTTAACAACCTATACTGATTACCGCTTTTAACTTCATAAATGTTATACTTAACTAATAAATTTGTGAAAAAATCACAAATTTATTAGTTAAGTACTAATAAAGTTATTATGCTCATCGAGTTCAGCGTTGGCAATTACAGATCTTTTAAAGATAAAGTTACCTTTAGTATGGTAGCAGCGAATATTGTTGCCAAAGATAAAGAGCTAGATGAAAAAAATGTTTTCTTAGTAGATGATGACCTCAACCTATTAAAAAGTGCTGCAATATATGGAGCAAATGCTAGTGGCAAGAGCAATCTTGCTAAAGCAATCAGTTTTATGAAATGGTTTATGATTAATTCCTCGAAAGAAACTCAAAGTACAGAAAAAATCGCTGTAGAAAGATTTAGATTAAACACTGAAACTGAAGAAAAACCATCTTTTTTTGAAATTGTTTTCATATTGAATGGTAAGAAACATAGATATGGATTTGAAGCTAATCAGGACAGAATTATTTCGGAATGGCTATTTTATGTACCTAAAATTAGAGAAACTAATATTTTTACACGGAATCGCGATCGTATTAGATACTCTACAAGATTTAGAGCGGATGGAATACAACAAAAAACCAGAAGTAATGCGCTTTTTTTATCAGTTTGCGCTCAATTTAATGTGGAAATTGCCGAAAATATTCTAGACTGGTTGACAACCAAATTGAAAGTGGTTTCAGGTTTAGATGATAGCGGATATGCAGGATATACAATAAATTGTTTTGTTGAGAATAAAAATATAGATGAGATAATTCAGTTAATTAAAAAACTAGATTTAGGTATAAATGATCTAAAAGTAAAAGAAGTACAAGTAAACGTTGAAAATTTACCTGAAGAAATACCTGAAGAAATAAAGAAATTTATTTTCGAGAGAGTAGGAAGTAAATTTACTTCAATTAGTACAGTGCATCGAAAATTTGATGGGCAAGGAAATTATGTTTCAACAGAAGTATTTGATTTAGATAGTCACGAATCCGAAGGAACTCAAAAAATATTTGCTATGGCAGGAATACTTTTAGATACTCTTAAAGCCGGTAAAGTCTTGGTAGTTGATGAATTTGATGCTAGACTGCACCCCCTGATCGGTAAAGCAATTGTTGAACTATTTAATTCTAATGAAACAAACCTTAATAATGCTCAGTTAATATTTATGACCCATGATACAAATCTGCTTAACAATAAATTATTTCGTAGGGATCAAATTTGGTTTACAGAAAAAAATAGATATGGAGCTACAGATTTGTATTCGTTAGTTGAATACAAAGTGCGAAATGATGCTTCCTTTGAAAACGACTATATTAAAGGCAGATATGGTGCTATTCCTTTTATTGGGAATTTGAGCACCCTAATCGGTGAGTCTAATGACTAAGAAAAATTCGAGAAGTAATATATCTCGTGGGTACTCGCCTAGAAAAGTTGACACAAAAGAAATTAGACAGAGATTTTTGATTGTCTGTGAAGGAGAAAAATCCGAACCAAATTACTTCAAAAGTTTTCGTGTCCCAAAAGATGTCATTGATGTTAGAGGATTAAAATCTAATCCAAGTAAATTAGTAGAAAAAGCAAAAAAATTGAAGGAGGGAGAAGATTACGATCAAGTGTGGTGCGTGTTCGATCGAGATTCATGGACAAAAGAGGATTTCAACAATGCTATTGCTAACGCTAAAAAAGAAGGGTTTAAAGTAGCCTATTCCAATGAAGCGTTTGAATTGTGGTATGTTCTACATTTTGAATTTCTTAATAGTGGCATTCCTCGCAGTGATTACTGTAAAAAGTTAGATAAGTTACTTGAAAATAAATACGAAAAGAATAGTACAGATATTTACGATCGAATTGAGTACCGACAATCTACGGCAATCAAAAATGCTGAAAATCTCCTGAATCAATATGAACCTGTTAACCCAGAAAGCGATAATCCTTCAACCACTGTTCATATTTTGGTTCAAGAATTAAACAAATTTATTATATAATTATTGTTTGATTCCACTTTTCTCTACTCATCTACTCTAGGTGAATTCATGCTTTTTCGTTATTAAAATAAACTTTATTGACTAAAAATAGGGATGGAATAAGTCCTTTGCGTCCTTGAGCAGTTGATACCCCTTCTTCCCCCCGCAGCTAGAACACCTGCCTATCTTTTACCAGCTAAACTAACCATGTCTCCATCTTTACCGAAGACATGATCGTACTCGTCGCCTTACTTGCTTTTTATCTCGCCTGGAACCTGGGAGCTAACGATGTCGCTAACTCGATGGGAACGTCGGTAGGTTCCAAAGCCGTTACTCTGCGGCAAGCACTGATCATCGCTGGTATCTTAGAATTCACGGGTGCTGTTTTATTTGGCGGTGAAGTTTCCGAAACCCTCGCAACTGAGATAGTTAACCCTAGTCTGTTTGCCTCCGATCCGCAAGTTTTGCTAATCGGGATGGTATCGGTACTGATAGCAGGTGGTTTGTGGCTGCAAATTGCTACTAGTTTTGGTTTTCCGGTTTCCTCTTCTCATGCTACGGTAGGTGCGATCGCGGGATTTAGTTGGATTGCGGCAGGAATTGGTGCAGTAGACTGGTCATCGCTTGGCATCATCACGATCGGTTGGATATTAACGCCCGTCATCAGTGGCAGCATCGCCGCCTTATTCTACAGTGTCATCAAGCGTTGGATTCTCGATCGACCAGATCCGATCGCACAACTGCGAGAATGGATACCCTGGTTGAGTGCAGCTTTGTTGGGAGTATTCGGAGTGATAGTACTTCCCACTCTTACCAAACCAATACAAGTATTTTTAACCAACCGATGGGGAATCGATCTCCCCGTTCACGATATCTCTCTGGCAACAGGTGCGATCGCAGCCATCGGTATTAGTTTAGTAAATTGGCGACAATTGGAGCGCAGAGAACAGCGGGAAAGTGAAAAAGTAGAACCAAAAATTCCCCCTGCCTCTTCCAGAGTAGAGCGTCAACTAGGAAAATTCCAAATACTAAGTGCTTGCTTTGTGGCGTTTGCTCACGGTTCCAATGATGTGGGAAATGCGATCGCGCCTTTAGCTGTCATATCCTATATTCGTCAGACGCAAAGCGTTCCTTTAGGTGACTTCCACGTTCCCCTATGGATTTTAGCGATCGGGGGATTGGGAATTGTCGGTGGTTTAGCAGTTTGGGGTAAAAACGTCATTACCACCGTTGGCGAAAATATCATTCCCCTCAAACCCAGTGGTGGATTTTCTGCCGAACTCGCCACCGCTACAACTGTTTTACTCGCTTCTCGACTCGGTTTACCCGTTTCCACCTCTCATGCTTTGGTAGGCGGCGTCGTTGGTATTGGTTTAGTGCAGAACTGGCGTTCCATTCGTCTTACCACAATTAGAGGCATTGCAGCTGCATGGTTGATCACCATTCCCATCACTGCCGGCTTGAGCGCTATTATCTTTGTGGTTGCCCGTATGGTTCTATCTCGGTTATAGTGACCGACAGGGAGTAGTCTGCGATCGCAATTGCCTAAA
>CAZJJR010000262.1:0-1735 GCA_964546365.1 uncultured bacterium
GGCGTTTTAGCTCAAGTAGAAAATTACTGCAAATTTGGCTTTCAACCAGCTTATCGCCATCTTCGGTATGAAGGAGTGGGAATTGCCAGCCCACCGCCTGAAAATGTTGTTGCGATCGAACATATCCCGTTTGCCGATATTGTAAATTACGATCGCCAACACTTCCCCGCCCCTCGCGAAAACTTCCTCAAAGAATGGATTAGTCCTCCCACTCGTGCAGCTTATGCCTATATCAAAAACGGCAACTTGTGCGGTTATGGCGTAATTCGAGAATGCCGCACCGGATTTAAAATCGGCCCTTTATTTGCCGACGATGTGGAAATAGCTGAAAGTTTATTTAAATCTCTGAGCAGTTTAGGTTATGGTAAGCCAATATTTTTAGATCTGCCAGATGCCAACCCAGCCGCAATTTCTCTGGCTGAAAAACATGGTATGAAGCCCGTGTTTGAATGCGTTAGGATGTACTCTCGCGGTATTCCTCACATCAATATTTCTCATGTTTTCGGAGTAACTACTTTAGAGTTAGGCTAATTAACTTAAGTTGCTAGTTATAACAATTAACGTAGAGATACAGCAGATTCCAGTTAAGTGAAGTACAGGATAGAAACCCGGGTTCTTGAAGAAACCGGGTTTCTGTTAGCAGTTATGTGTACCTCATTTACTTGGAAATCGCTGTAAGCTAGGGAAAGAAGGGACTATAATTAAATATTCAAAAAAAATTTTCTGTTTTGAATCATCTTTTCATTTCATTACCAGCCTAAATCCTATAATTAGCAACTTACGTTAATTAGCTCAAATTACTATAGCAATCCTAAATGAATTGCGAACAACTAGATTCCTCCCAACCCTCCCTTGGTAAGGGCTAGGGTGGGTTTCATTACTCAAATAGGATGGCTATAGTTAAATTTAAGTTACCTCGATCTTCCCTTAGCATTACAAATTAAATGCTTGTACTGCTTAATTGTTATTGAATAAGGTGATTAGAATTTATAACTAAAGTAAGTTGACAGCACAAAGAGGTAAAGCTAATCTCAATATAGATTATCAAAACTATCAAATACAAATGCAAGACTCGACTTTCGCTATTTTTATTGCCTTTGGCTGTATCTGGATACTGATGGGTACTGTGGGTTTGATTGCACTACTCAAAACGAACGGACAAGAGCTTCGTTTTGGGAAATGGGGGCTAATCGTAGCCATTCCAATTATGATTCCCGTAATCCTGGCTCTTGTTTATCAAATCATCAGACCGTTTATTCTAGAGTATTTATTCTAGGAGATTTTGGTAAACCTTTAGAATAGTTGCCAGCATTAGTCCGATGATTTTTATTCCAGAAAAACAATTAAATTTTGTTGGTTTAATGGCTGACAAATAACCGTTCCCAAGTTAATTTTTCTGCCTGATGATGTTCTGTTTGGTTCACCCGCCAACGCAATAAACCAGCAGCAGAATTACCCATGATTTCTGCCATACCAATTGCTGCTCTGGGCGCAATTGTTGCCATTGAAATTGCTTGTTCTATCCCGCATATTCCCCAGTTCACCAAATTTTGTACTCCTGTTAACAATGGCAGAGTTGTACCGGAAAGAGTGCCATCTAACAGTCGCGCCGTACCGTTTTTTACTTCAATTTGTCTAGTATCCCAAGGATAAATGCCATCTGGTAATCCTAAAGGTGCTAAAGCATCGCTGACGAGAAAAATTCCTTGCTGATAGTTGCTCGCTTTTAGTAAAA
>CAZJJR010000262.1:1751-2133 GCA_964546365.1 uncultured bacterium
CATCGCGATCGAGACGTGTTGACCGTCAGCAATTAAACCGCATTTGACATGAGAATCGATGATGGCTGCTCCTAATAATCCGGGTTCTCGATGATGTAAACTGGGCATGGCATTAAAAGCATGGGTTACCATCGATGCACCTAATTTAAAAGCTTGTCGTGCTTGATTATATGTGGCTTGGGAATGCCCTAAACTAACAGTTATTCCTAGTTCGCGTAGATAAGGAATTACGGTTTGAGTTTCATCTAATTCTGGTGCTAAGGTGATTACTTTAACGATACTTGCATAATCACCCAAAACTCTTTTTACGTTGTCGATGTTGAGGGGTAATAAATGTTCTGCTGGGTGTGCGCCTCGCTTTTCAAAGTTCAAAAATGGCCCT
>CAZJJR010000262.1:2148-8947 GCA_964546365.1 uncultured bacterium
CCCTTCTAAATGCACTCCCAGGATTTTAGCGCTCGGTTCGTTTTGGGGCTGAGATGGAGTAAAATTTGCGATCGCATTTAAACTGCGATGAATATTTTCTACCGAAGTGGTTACCAAAGTAGGTAGAAAACCATCTACCCCTTGATTCCATAGAAATTCACTGATTTCTGATAATTGATGACTGTTATCGGGATTTAAATCGGGAAAAGCTAAACCCAGCGCCCCATTAATTTGCAAATCGACTCCACCCAAAGAAATCCAGTCTGCGGCGACATCTAAAACTCGTTTATCTGTTGATGGTGTTGCTTTTTCAGCTACACTCATGGGAATTACTTGACGAACGATCCCATCCCCATCAACTGAGATTTGCTGCAAATCTTGGTATCCCGGCACTCTTGCGTTGATAATATCCACTGGAGTAACGATCGCTAAGGTTGTTGCTTCTGTCATCACTTTGAAAAATTTCACGTCTTAACTCTAAAATCGCATGACTCAAGCCTTAGTAGGTATTATCATGGGCAGTGATTCCGATTTGCCCACCATGCAAGCCGCGATCGCAGTTTGCGAAGAATTCAACGTACCTTGTGAAGTTGCGATCGTTTCCGCCCACCGCACCCCCGATCGAATGGTAGAGTATGCCAAAACCGCGCATCAAAGAGGCTTGAAAGTAATTATCGCAGGTGCGGGTGGTGCTGCCCACTTACCGGGAATGGTGGCGTCCCTCACCGCTTTACCGGTCATTGGCGTTCCCGTTGCCAGCCGTCACTTGCAAGGGTTAGACTCTCTTTATTCTATTGTGCAGATGCCTGCCGGAATACCCGTCGCCACCGTTGCGATCGGGAATGCCAAAAATGCTGGATTACTAGCAGTACAAATTTTAGCCACCCACCAACCGGAATTATTACAGCGAGTTCAACAGTATCGTGAAAGTTTAGCCCAATCCGTGCTAGATAAACAAGCGCAACTAGACGAAAAAGGTTATCAGCAATATTTAAAATCAATGCCTAAAAGCTAGGTGCTAGGGGTTAGGGTAAAAGGAAAAGGGCATCAAATCAAGGTTTGGTCGAATTGAGAACTTCCCGACTGACGATCGCGATCGCTATGTATCTCGATCCACTAAGACGCATCTAAATTTTACGGTAGCTGGAGAAAAACATTTAATTTTTCTACCTGTCCCCCTTTTTCCCATCTACCCATCGGTAGATTTTTTCATGGTTGGACTTAACAAATCTTTGCTTATTTTTCTTAACAGTTCCCGTTCGTCAACTTTCTGCGGTAAGATAAACAAACTGTATTGCAGTATACAGAATTACCATTTCTGACAATACAAAATCTTAAGGTTCACGCACAAAGCAGATAGTTTTTAGCGATTCTGATAAGAGCCTGAATACCTAATCGATCGGTTGTACAGTGAAGCAGTACCCTTGCTTTAAATGAATTGACTTACAGCTTTTTTGCGTGAACAATTCCACATATTTGCTCTTGCGTGATTGAGGAATATTGAGTGATGAAAACTAAAGTAACACTCAGAAACAGAAAGTCAAGAAATAGAATCAGGCAAAATTTTTCTAGTTACCAGGTGAAATTAACTGGGAGCAGCAGAACATTTAAGCAATTGAAAATTGCGATCGCACGCCTTACTCCCTCATGGCAAGCTTGTCTTCCTTTAGCAGCCCTAATCGTGCTGGGATGGGGTTACGCAGCCGTTGCTCAGGATGCTGCTGCAACTGTAGCAGGGCCGACCACAGCCGAATTAAAAGTAGCTTTAGATACTTTATGGGTGGCGATCGCAGCATTCTTAGTATTCTTCATGAATGCTGGTTTCTGTATGTTAGAAACTGGCTTTTGTCGCGAGAAAAACGCCGTCAACGTTCTAGCCAAAAACCTCATTGTATTTGCCCTTTCTACAATTGCTTTTTGGGCGATCGGTTTTGGTTTAATGTTTAGCAATTCCGATCATGGATTAATTGGTAGTAGTGGCGGATTTTTCTTAACTGGACAAGACAACAGTCCGGCAATGGGAGATGCTTATCAAGGTATTTTTAGCTCTCTCAGTTGGGCTGGCGTTCCCCTTGCCGCTAAATTTTTGTTCCAGCTAGTATTTGCAGGTACAGCCGCTACGATCGTTTCCGGTGCAGTAGCAGAAAGAATTAAGTTTGTTGACTTCTTAATTTTCAGCTTATTACTCGTAGGTATCGCTTATCCAATCACCGGACACTGGATTTGGGGCGGTGGCTGGCTGGCAAAAGCAGGTTTTTACGATTTTGCTGGTTCTACCGTAGTTCACTCGGTTGGTGGTTGGGCTGCATTAATGGGCGCTGCCTTCTTAGGGCCACGTCTTGGTAAATATCAAGATGGACAAAGCGTAGCCATGCCCGGTCACAATATGAGTATTGCTACTTTAGGCTGTTTGATTTTGTGGTTAGGCTGGTTTGGATTTAACCCGGGTTCCACAATGGCAGCTGATGGTTCTGCAATTACCCACATTGCTTTAACTACCAACATGGCCGGTGCGGTAGGGGGAGTAGCTGCTACCGTTACAGCTTGGTTGTACCTTGGTAAGCCAGACCTTTCGATGATCGTTAACGGGATTTTGGCAGGCTTGGTAGGGGTTACAGCATCCTGTGCATATGTAAGCGTTCCCAGTGCTTTCATCATCGGCTTGGTAGCTGGCATCATCGTCGTTTTCTCCGTTACCTTCTTTGACAGAATTCAAATTGATGACCCGGTAGGTGCTACCTCAGTTCACTTGGTTTGTGGTGTTTGGGGAACTCTGGCCGTTGGTTTGTTCAGTGTTGGCCCCAACGCGCCCGGATACACTTGGTACACGGCTGGCCCTGCAAGAGGTTTACTTTTGGGCGGTGGTTTGACACAACTGATTCCTCAAATAATCGGTATTTTGTCCGTGGGAGGCATGACGGTTCTGGTCAGCACTATCTTCTGGGTAGTGTTAAAGGCTACTCTCGGTATCCGCGTAACTCCAGAAGAAGAAGTCGTCGGTTTGGATATCGGAGAACATGGTATGGAAGCTTATAGCGGATTTCTCAAAGAAGCACGCAGCAGCAGCATACCTGGTAGCGCAGACCGTGGCGTTCCCGGCAAGCCCGGTAGTGTTTATTAGTTCAATTACGGGGAGAAAATCTTCAAAAGATGAAGGGCTGGGCAATCCAGCCCTTCATTTTTGATGGTGATGGCTAGGGGTTGAAAGTGCTTGTTTGCATAAAAATATTAAAAAATCAGTATTAGAAAATACAGAAATTTGATACATAGAATTCGTTCAATGAGATTCATTTATTCCAATCTCTAGTACTGAGCGGAAAACACAAGTGTTCAAAAAGTTCCTGGTTGCTTGTTCCATTGCGGTGTGTCTGATTTTAGGGCCAATGATGGTCAATGTATTTGGCCAAGACGCATCGCCTTCACCAAGTCCTTCTCCTACTCTTTCTTCACCGGAAGCAACGGCATCGCCCACCGCTTCGCCAGAGGCAACGGCATCGCCCACTACTTCACCAGAAGCAACGGCATCGCCTACCGCTTCGCCAGAAGCAACGGCATCGCCTACCGCTTCGCCAGAGGCAACGGCATCACCCACCGCTTCACCAGAAGCAACGGCATCGCCTACGATCGAAGCTTCTCCACTTCCCGTACCGATAGTACCTGCTGATGCTTCTCGTCAAGAACCTTCCGCAGCCGTTACGGAGTCTCCGATTAATCCGGGGGATACGGCTTGGGTGTTGATCTCCTCGGCACTGGTAATGTTGATGACACCGGGGCTGGCATTTTTCTATGGTGGATTAGTGCGATCGCGCAACGTCCTCAACACCATGATGATGAGCTTGATCGCGATGGGGTTGGTAGGCGTAATCTGGGTGCTATGGGGTTATAGCCTTTCCTTTGCACCAACTTCCTATACTCTAGATGCCTCTCCAGCAGAGTTTCAAGCTAATCCGATTATTGGCAGCTTAAAATGGATATTTTTGAACGAAGTTTCTTTTGATAAACCAGATCCGGTCGGTTATGCCGGAACGATTCCCCATCAAATGTTCATGGTTTATCAGATGATGTTCGCCATGATCACTCCGGCGCTGATTTCCGGTGCGATCGTCGAACGGATCAGTTTCAAAGCTTACTTTTGGTTTATCTTCTTTTGGATTAACATTATCTATTTTCCGCTAGCTCACTGGGTTTGGGGTAAAGGCTGGATTGGCGTTAACTTAGGTGCGCTTGACTTTGCTGGTGGTACGGTCGTGCATATCAGTTCTGGTGTTTCCGCTGTCGTCGCCGCTTACATTCTCGGCCCCCGCAAAACCTACCCAACTCAACCGGCGGCACCTCATAACGTACCTTACGTTTTATTGGGAATAGGCTTGCTTTGGTTTGGCTGGCTTGGTTTTAACGGTGGTAGTGCATTAGCCGCTAACTCGGTAGCAGCTGTTGCTTTCGTGACTACTGTCGTATCGGCTGCATCTGCTGGTTTGACTTGGGTAATTTTGGAATGGGTACTCAGAAATAAGCCAACTGCGATCGGTATTGCCACTGGCTTTTTGGCTGGATTGGTAGGCATTACTCCAGCTGCCGGGTACGTATCTCCCCTAGCGGCGATCCTGATCGGTTCGATTACTTCTCTTTGCTGTTTTTACGCGGTAATTCTGCGGGCTAAACTGCAATTTGATGATTCTTTAGATACTTTTCCCGTACACGGAGTTGGCGGTACGGTAGGTGCTTTGCTGACAGGGGTTTTTGCTAATAAAGCTTTCAACAGTGCTGGCGCTGATGGTTTGTTGGCAGGTCACCCAGAACTGTTGTGGAAGCAGTTCGTGGGTGTGGTCGTTACTTACCTTTTTGCCGCTGTCGGTACTTTGGTAATTCTGAAAGGTTTGAGCTTGGTGATGGCGCTGCGAGTCAAACCGATCGCAGAAGAACAAGGACTGGATATCAACGAACATGGTGAAGAAGGCTACGGCGAGGAGTTTGCCTCCGGTCTTAGCTTAAACAAATAATATTAACTTCAGGGCGATCGGGGTGTTGCGAGTACGGGGTAACAGAAAAAAATTCTTTTTTCCCTTTTTCGCTTTACCCCTTTCCCTTTTTTCCCTTTCGTTTCCCTGTCCCCGCCTGTTCGAGCGTGAGTATTTAATAAGAAAGCGATATCATCTGTCTTTAGCGAGGAAGCGATCGCCGATCCCCAATCACCAATGAAGATTGACCATTTAAGATCGAATGAAAATACAGTTAAAGACAGTCTAGTGTCCCATCGCTGGAAAACCGTCCCTACCTGGGCTTTCTTATCCCTGGCGGCTAACGGATTATTATTACTGCTGGTTGTTTGGCTGCTGCGAGATTATTGGTTGCCGATCGATTCGCAGCTGAATGCTTCCACAACTCGCGAAAATCTGATGCAGGAACTACCAGCATCGGATTCGGGTTTGGGGCCTCGCCATCGGCTAAGTTATGACAAATGGGTAGCGATCCTGCAACAAGAAGCAAAAGTGGCAGCGGAAAATGCCCCGGCAAATTTAACTATTTTGGCAGGGGATTCCTTGAGTTTGTGGTTTCCGCCAGAGTTATTACCGTCCGGGCATACTTGGCTTAACCAAGGAATTTCTGGGGAAGTTTCTGCCGGACTGCTCAAGCGATTAAAGTTGTTCGACGATACTAAGCCAAATACTATTTTCGTGATGATCGGTATCAACGATTTGATTCGCGGGGTGCCAGATCAGGATTTGCTATGGAATTATCGCTTGATCGTGCGTCGTCTGCGCCGAATTCATCCTGAGAGTACGATCGCGATCCAGTCGATTTTGCCTCACGGTGGTGAAGCTTCCACTTGGGAAGGTCGCGATCGCTTGCTTTCGATTTCTCATCAGCGCATCCAGGATCTCAACCAGAACTTAGAAAGGATGGCTGAGGAAGAAAATGTTCAATTCTTTGACTTATATTCTCTATTTACTGACGATCGCGGTTATCTTCGCCCAGAATTGACCACTGATGGGTTGCACTTGAATCGCCAAGGTTATCTAGTTTGGCGTTCTGCATTGATAATGTACGATCGCAAACTTAAACAAGACAAAGAAAATAGCGAGAGGGAGAAGAGAAGAATCGCAGAAGAGGAAAATGTACCCAATTATCGGTTACCCGTGCCTGGGCCTTAAAGGGGGCAGGGGGAAAGGATAAAGTATGAAGGATGAAGTCAGAATCCAGAATCCAGAATCCAGAATTCAGAATTCAGAAGTCAGAGTTCACAAATTGTCTCTTTCCCTTTCCCCCTGCTCCCTGCTCCCCCGCCCCCCTGCTCCCTGCTCCCCTGCTCCCCTGCTCCCCTGCCCCCCGCCCTCCTCACTAATTCACAAGGGGTTTGCGATCGCTGGGTGCTAGTTTGCCGGAGTGAATATCATATAACCGAGCGTGGGTGAGTTTGACGGTTTCGATCGTCTCCCAATCAGGTCGATCCGTGACATCCACAAAACCGATATTGTAGTTTTCCCCATCGCTGCTACGACCCGTACTAGGTTGGTCTACCCACTGAAACCAATGAGTGCCGATGACTGCTGGCATGGCGGCGGCATTTTCTACATAATAGCGATAAGCAATTCCGCGTTCTTTGCGATCGCGAACTTGTTTCAATCCAGCAGACATTCCTCGTCCCGGTACGCCAAAGTGAAATTCTCCTAACAAAATCGGTCGTTTGCTCAATCGATAAAATCTTTCTAAATCTTTGCGATCGGGAACGTAATTATATATATTGACGCTAAAAACATCAAAAATACCAGCAGCCCGGATCGTTTCATCAGAGGCATTC
>CAZJJR010000263.1:0-8885 GCA_964546365.1 uncultured bacterium
GGCTTTTAGGTTTAAGTTTTTGCAAGAAACCCGGTTTCTGGCCTTGGTGCAAGATCTTAGTTAAGTTTGTATCCTGCGATCGCGACAAAAAGCGATTAACAATAGGGCTATTTCAGGCCAAATCATACTTAGGACAGAGGTAAGCGCTTTCTCGATCGTAAATCTTCGTTAAGGAGAGTCGGATTACCACTGAGTATAGGCCATGAGTTTCCAGTTAATCGTGCAAGCAAAACATCTACTACTGAGCGGACTGATTACTAGTATCAGTTTCTCAGCAATGCCAGTACAAGCACAAGTTTCCGATGCCAGGGTAAACGCAATGGTAGAAGCATTGCGGCAAGCTGCACCACCTAACAAACCAAATGATGGGATGTATAGCCAATGGCAAGTTTTACCAGGCATCATTCCTAGCTGGACTAAGCAATGTTTGGGACGGGAACTCACCCCCGCTCAATTTGAATCTGACGCTACAGCCGCACGCAATACGGTAGCCTGTATCGTGGGACGGGAGTTAAGCAAACAAATGACCGCCACTAATAACAATGAAACTGCATCTGTACGGAATGTGGCTTGTTGGTGGATGACTGGCAATGCCGCAGGTTGCAGTAGTGGCGCTACCGGGACTTACGTGCAAAGGGTAGTCGGTTTCTACCAGCAACCGGCGCGAGGGAATAATACTCCCAATCGGCAGTCGGCTTCTCCCCAGCGTTCCTCGGCAAATACTCAACCTTCATCTGCATCGACAACAACATCTTCTTCTCCGGTTGTTTTAGTTTCCGATCGCCAGGTAACGGCAATGGTGGAAGCATTGCGGTTAGCGGCACCTCGCACGGCAACGCCGAATGATGGTCTTTACAGTCAATGGCAAGTTAAACCAGAAATCATCCCCAGTTGGTCTAAACAATGTATCGGACAGGAACTGACGCCGGCTCAATTTGAGACTGACTCTCAAGCGGCGCAAACCGTGATTTCCTGCATCATGCGTCGGGAGTTAAACAGGCAGTATAGCGCGACTAACCAAAACGAAATGGCTACCGTGCGTCAGACTGCTTGTTGGTGGATGACTGGTAATGCAACAGCCTGCAATGGTGGTGCAACTAGTGCTTACGTGCAAAGAGTGCTTAATCTTTATCAGCAACAGGCGCAAGGAAATAATAGTTCCGAACAACAGCCATCTGTTAGTCAAAGTCAACCGGAAAATCGGCAAATTTCTGCATCTTCCTCAAATACTCAAGTTTCTGATGTTCAAGTGAATGCAGTAGTGGAAGCATTGCGGTTAGCTGTGGCAGGTAATCCTATTCCCGAAGGTTTGTACAGCCAATGGCAGGTAACTCCTGGTGTTATTCCCAGTTGGACTAAACAATGTATCGGACGATCGCTAACGCCTGCGGAATTTAGCGCTGATGCTCGAGCAGCCCGGAATACCGTAGCCTGTATCGTGCGGCGGGAGTTAAATAGGCAGTTTCAAGCTACTGGTGATGCGTCTTTGGCTGTGCAACGGGTGGCGGCTTGGTGGTTGACCGGCGATGCTAGTCAGTACGATCGCGATCGCGCTTCTGAATACAGCCAAAAAATTCTCAACCTGTACCAGCAACAAATTGCCAGAGCTAATTAATAACGAAAAGGGAAAAGATGAAGTCAAAATCCTCCTAATCAAAAAATTTTCTCTTTCCCCTTCCCTTTTCTCCCCTCCCCATCAGCCTAAACATTAAATACTCGATCGCTAATTGCTAGAAATGTTGGGAATCTGTATCCTAAATTCGGTTCCCACTCCCACCTTAGAAAAACACTGCAAACTACCTTTGTGTTTTTCCACAATAATAGAATGGGCAATCGCCAACCCCATCCCCGTTCCTTTGCAAACTGCTTTAGTAGTAAAAAATCGGTCAAAAATGCGCTGTTTGACTTCTTTTGTCATACCAATGCCATTATCGGCGATTTGGCTCGTCAGGAAATCGCCGATCGTTTCTGTATAAATGGAAATAAGTACCTAAGCAAAATTAAGAATTAGCCATAAATTTTTCAAAATTTGGTACTTCTATCCATTTGGCAGTATCGTTGGATTGATGAACTAAATCCATCAATAATTGGGAGTAAACACCTTCACGTAAAGAAGGTGTTATTTCTTTTCCCGTATCAATTCCTTGCACCCATTGGTCAACTACTCGCATAAAGGGTGCAATTCTGCCATCTGCATAAGTTTTGGGAAAATGCAAGCGATCGGGAATTTCCACTTCTGTTAAAGTTTTGCCTGTGGGTGCGGCTAAAAGACGAAAACCATGTACGTAATCTTTTTGGTTATCGCTACCTAAAATTAACGTACCGCGATCGCCATACACTTCCACCCAATGTCCTCGTCCTTGATAAGTCACCGAACTAATACAAACCTGGCAAGGCGTACCATCTGCCAATTCCAGCATTATCGTGCAAGTATCGTCCGCATCTACTGGTTTCATTTCCCCTGTAGCCGGGTCTGGTCGTGCGGGAATGGCCGTACTCAGTTTGCCACACAATTGCTGCACCGGGCCAAATAACCAGTCGATATAATCGAAAATGTGAGAACCTATTGCCCCTAATATGCCACCGCCTTGGTCTTTGCGAGAGTACCAATTCCAAGGGCGAGTCGCATCAGCACGACTCGGTACTAAACAATCAATTTTTATTAAACGTTTTTTTCCTACATAATCTTCAGACAGCATTTCTGCTAGTCGCTGCCATGCGGGAACGAAACGAAACTCAAAATCCATGACCGCGATCGCATTATTTTTCTTCGCAATATGATATAGTTCTCTAGCTTCTTTTGCCGATAAAGTGGTCGGTTTTTCTAACAGTAAATGCTTGCCAGCTTGTAAAACCTGTTTTGCCATTTCATAGTGTAAAAACGGCGGCGTAGATATGCTGACTGCCTGCACTTCTGGCAAAGCGATTATTTCGTCAAGCGTCGAGCAAGCGTGGGGAATTTGGTGAGCAGATGCGATCGCTTTTGCTTTGGCTAAATCTCGATGATAAACTGCTACTAATTGAGTGCGAGGATGATCCTGCAATCCGGGAATGTGAACTTTTTGTCCGAATCCAGTGCCGATAATTGCTACGCCGACTTTGTTTTGAATCATGTTTTACGAGAGCAGTAAACTACCTGAGAAATCTAATGGTAAGAGGATAGCGGTAATGTTGTCCGTTTTTGGCTTTCGTAGAGGCAATAATTACTAAAATCAATTGAATTATTCCCATCATTAATAATACCGCTCCTGCCAGCAATCCCAATCCCAAAATTGTGGCCAGAAAACTGCCTTCGGCTGCGCTTGAATTGGGGTTACTCGCGCCTCCAAATATAGCCACGCCAAAAACAAACGCGACAATTGCCAATAAAAATAGCACTATAAAGCTATAAATGGTAAAGGAAATTTGAAAGTTTAAAGACTCTTTTCCCTGTTCGTCAATAAACTGATTATCACTTTTTTTAGTTAACCAAACAATTAACGGCCCGACAATATTAAGAATAGGAAAACTCAAACCAACAAAGGCTAGTGGTATCCACACTAGAGAAGAAAGATGGGCGATCGCAGCCCATGTACGCGCTTGGTTGTCGTTAGTTGGTGTCATTTGATTTTAGATTTCAGACTTTAGATTTTAGATTGGGAAAAATGAAATGAAAATCAAACAAATTTCCCCATTCCCCTATCTACCCTTTGCTTATCGTCTATCAACCAGTTGAGTCAACTTTAGCACTGATTATCTTGGATTGAGCTACCCATTCAATTACTTGATAAGCCAAACGAGTACCGTTTAATCGATCGATCTCCCTGACACCAGTAGGACTGGTAACATTTACTTCCGTCAAGTAGCCACCGATCGCATCAATTCCCACAAAAATTAAGCCATCTCGTTGTAGCGTAGGTGCTAATTGAGCGCAAATTTCCCGTTCGCGATCGGTAATTTCCGTAGCAGCTACTCTACCACCAACCGCCATATTACCGCGAAACTCTTTACCCGTAGGGATTCTATTTACCGCACCAATTGGTTGACCGTTGAGCAGGATAATTCGTTTATCTCCTTCCTTGGCTGCTGGCAGATAAGTTTGTACCATCACGGGAACTCGACCTTGCAGAGTACTCAGTTCCACTAGAGAATTTAAATTGCGATCGCCAGGTTCTAAAAATAAGATCCCTTCCCCAGCTTTACCACCCAGCGGTTTCAAAACAGCCGCCCCTTTTGCTTCCACGAACTCCCGAATCACCCTTTTATCCGGAGTAACGATCGTTTCTGGAATTGCCCCGGTAAACTGCAAAGCATACATTTTTTCATTAGCCGATCGCAATCCACTCGGTGAATTAACCACCAGAGTTTTGGTCGGGTCGATATAGTCCAAAATGTACGTAGCATAAAGGTAAGGAATCGTTACCGGCGGGTCAGTTCGCATGAACACCGCATCCATCGTTTCCAAAGGTTGAAAAGCCACTTCGCCCAACTTATACCAAGGTGACTTAACCACCCAACGCCCATCTACCAACTCTACAGGCGTTAACTGCACCCGTTCTATAGATGCCCAAGCTTTCCCATCTACTACAGTTAGATAACTAGCTTGAGTTATCCACACCTCATGACCCATTTCCTGCGCCGCTTCCATTAGCGCCACACTAGTATCGTGACCCGGATCGAGCAGGTGAATGGGATCGATAATAAAAGTAAATTTCATGATCGGTCATTAGTCATTTGTCATTTGTCATCAGTCATATCAAGCTAGATGGGATCGTTTTTCACCTCCCATCCTCTTGTAGGATAGTCAATCTAAAATCTAGAATAGATTTGGCTATTGCAAAAGCGGGTCAAGCTTACCTTGTGCATCCAGTGCGTGAATGTCATCGCACCCGCCAACGTGCTGGTCATCGATAAAAATTTGCGGTAACGAGCGTCGCCCATTCGCCCTTTGAGCCATCTTAGCTCTGGCTTGCTCATCTCCATCTATACAATATTCAGTAAAATCCACACCCTTTTGCTTGAGCAAACTTTTGGCGCGGATACAAAAGGGACACCAACTCCAAGTGTAGATTTCTACTTTAGCGGCCATTTTATCCTCAAGTCTTCAGCAACATTTTTTAATTTTAATATCAAGTTCGTTATTCAATGGTTGCTTATGTTGTCCGATCGTAGGGGCGAGTTTGGCACATCACCTTTTTGTCGAGCCAGCGATCTCTGGGGCAAAACCCGTCCATATCATAACAATAGCGATCGAACTCCTAAAAAAAGCTTTTTTGTCCAGTTTTAGGTTGGTAAGCAAAATAAAAGAGGTTAGAAGTACCAATGACTCCCAACCTCAAGTTTTATCTCAATTCCAACCGGAAAGCTCAAAACTAAATCAATATGATGGCTCTCACCAACCAATCACTAACTCTACTTTTAGGAACCGAATAGCCAAAAACTCAGAACAGTTTGATGATGTAAAAAACTACCCTTAATATTCGCGTTAACTGCCACTACAGATTTGTCTGTTAATCTTATAATGACGTTTACCCTGAAACTAAAGATCTGTTATTGATTTTTTGACCTCAGCCTTTAACGGTAAAGTATTTAATTTATAACCTTTACTCTTTACACGATTAATATATCTGAAATTCTAGAGCGATGTCTACAAAAAAGTTCCTGCTTATTCATATCTTTATCTAATTTGGGTTGTTCATGAAGTTTATGTATAGATTCTATGTTAAGAAGTTGAAACATATTACCGCAGATTTCACGGTATAGAAACTAGGTTTCTTCAAAAGGCCTGAGTTTTTGGCCTGAGTAGGAGCGTACCTCATTCACCTGCAAAGCACTGCGAGTTTACTTCCTCTACCTGTGCCATAGGCTGTAGGTTTTGATTAGTACTTTACTGCCACTCAACTAAACCTTTACAGCCGTTCTAAATCGATTTAACTAACTAATAAATCAAGCCAAATAAAAAAGAGAGTTTTAAGCTCTCTTTTTTATTTGGCTTGGCACTCAAACATCAGAATAACAAGCTGTTTGACACCATCTTAGTTAACTAAGATTTCTTGTTAAACTTGCGGCGGGACAGTCCCAATGCAGCGGTTATTAAGGCCAATCCGCCAATTGTTGTCGGTTCCGGTACGGAAACGCGATTTTCTGGAGGTGCGGGTGGTTGTTCAACTGGCGGTTGTTCAACTGGTGGTTGTTCAACTGGTGGTTGTTCAACAGGAGGCTGTTCAACAGGAGGCTGTTCAACTGGTGGTTGTTCAACTGGGGGTTGTTCAACAGGAGGCTGTTCAACTGGGGGTTGTTCAACTGGCGGTTGTTCAACAGGAGGCTGTTCAACTGGCGGTTGTTCAACAGGAGGCTGTTCAACTGGCGGCTGTTCAACTGGCGGTTGTTCAACTGGTGGTTGTTCAACTGGCGGTTGTACTAATGTTGGCTTATTCACAAAAGCTTCACTTCCACCATCTCCAAAAGCTTGGACGTGGAAACCGACCTTCAGATCGCCACTGGTCAAATCATTGAAAACGTTCTGTAAAGTTTTGCCTGGGTTCAAATTGAATAGAACGCTAACCCATTCTCCGGGGTTTACGCCATTAGGAGCCGTTGCACCAGCAGGCTCAATACTGAAGTTTTCTTGAAAACCTACAGGATTTCCTCCAGGTAGATTACCTATCTTTTTTGGAATTTCAAAAGAAACACCATCACCACTGTCAGCGATCGAAAAAATATTCTTTAAAACATCAGAGTTATCGAAGTATATTTGGGTAATTGAAGAAGCATTTGGCCCCACATTGCTGAACTTGAACCAAGCTTGGGTGGCGTTGAGGTTTTCTCCACCAGCAGCATCTAAAACATCGATAAATAACTGGTTTTCTCCAGTTGCTTTGTTTGCCGCGTCGTTATTAGTAATATTTTTGAATCCGAATTGGAACGCACTAGCTGGGGAAGCAACAAAAGAGGAAGCGATCGAAACAGTAGCAGCTAGGAGAGAAGTTTTGATTATGGTAGAGAATGCGTTTTTCATAATAGCTAAGACCTTAACAATTACTTTGGTATCTCGTTTGTTTAACCTGTTGTTCTCAATCTATAGGTTGTAACTACCTGCTGTCTAGCTTTATACAAAGGTTTTACTTAAATTTCATAAATATGTTTTTTATGTTACTGATTTTGTAAACCGTTGTTTTTTTTTACGACATTTGGCTGATGTAAAATAGTTGAGAGCGGTACTTAAAACCTTATCTGGACAAGGATTTTAGGCTTTATATTTTCTACCGAATTCATCAAATATTTTTAAATAAACAAAGGCAGTAAACTGACTTACGCAAACAACGAAATAAAATTAATAAAACGACTAGTTTGAGATAATTATTAACGTAAAATTACGTACTATATCTTCGGTGCGATCGGCAAACGCTTACCAAACAAAAAAAATTGGCCTTGTCAGCAAAGACAATAGGCCAATTTTGGTACATCTACGGATAAAAGATGATTAATCTTCCTACGTAAGTAAAAACGTTTTCACGCTTCCATATATAGCTAGGGACTAGAGACTCTCTTGCTAGGGGCTAGGGGAAGAAGGGTCTAGAATCAAGGCTTTCAATGCCTTAATCGACTCTCGTCGGTTGCTATATCTTTACGATCGACAAAGGTAACTTTTTCACCGACTGGAAACGGCGTAATTTACCAGTTGCGCTAGTCTGTGGCGCAAGGTTTCCAAGCCAAGACGTTCGCTGGCGGAGATATACACCGCTTGGGGAAATTCTTCTTGCGCTAAGGCGAGGTTATTCCCATCCACTTGGTCGATTTTGTTAAAAGCGATTAAAGCTGGGCCAGGAGTAATCGGCATTTCTGATAAAATCGCCATTACCGATCGAATCTGACTCTGCCATGCGGGATGGGAAAGATCCACTAGATGAAGTAAGGCGTCTGCTTCCGTCACTTCTTCTAAGGTGGCGCGGAAAGCATCCATTAAGGCGGGGGGTAGTTCGTGAATAAACCCTACCGTATCGGTAAGCACGATCGCGATTTCTCCCCCATTGTCCGGATCGGTAACTACCAAGCGTCGGGTAGTCGGATCGAGGGTAGCAAACAATTGGTCGGCGGTATATACTTCCGCATTAGTCAATACATTTAATAATGTAGATTTGCCAGCGTTGGTATAGCCGACTAATGCAACGGAGGGAACTTCTTTGTGTTGGCGATTTTGCCGCAAGCGCGATCGATGTGCTTGCAATTGATTCACTTCCTGTTGCAGTCGGGAGATCCGCCGCTGAATGGCGCGGCGTTCGGTTTCTAATTTAGTTTCACCTGGGCCACGAGTCCCAATACCACCCCCTAATCGGGACATCGCGCGACCTCGACCGGTGAGTCGCGGCAGCATATACTCTAACTGGGCTAGTTCTACTTGTAATTTCCCAGCCCCGGATTGAGCGCGTTGGGCAAAAATATCTAATATTAATTCAGTACGATCGACTACCCGAATGCCAATTTGAGTTTCTAAGTTGCGAACTTGGCTGGGTGAAAGGTCGCGATCGAATACGATTAAGTTAGCTCCCAATGTTTGTGCGCTGAGGGCAATTTCTTGTACTTTACCTTCACCGACTACGGTTTGGGGATGCAAACGCGATCGCTTTTGTTTGAGGGTATGCAATACTTCTCCCCCAGCAGTATCGACTAATCGCGTCAATTCATCTAAGGTGTTTTGAAATTCTTGGGGGGTCATCTTTTCCGTCATCACCCCTACCAGTAAAACTCGATCGCGATCGAGGTCTACTTGTTGTCCGACAAATTCTCGCTGGAATTCTGCTTCCAGACTTCCTACTAAATCGAGAAAATCTTGCTGGATCAACGCATCTAAACTCATCGGTGGCGAGATAATCCAAGCCTTTTCCGTTTCCGCAGTTTCCGCAGGC
>CAZJJR010000264.1:0-8866 GCA_964546365.1 uncultured bacterium
GGAGCCTCCTATCCTAGTTCCCAGGCTGAGCCTGGGTAGAGTCAAGAGGCTCTGCCTCGCTTAACAAGCGTGCTATTCGACTTCAGTCCTCTCACACCCATAATGCTAAGGACTGAAGTCCTTACTACAAACGATGGTTAGACATAAAAAGTTTAAAGAGATAAAAAAATGGCAACATCACAAAGTCCGCAACCAAAATCACCGATGATCGCGTGGGTTCAGCTAAGTAGCAAGCTCTGGCTTAACCATGCTTTGAGTACCGCTGCTCAACTAGGTATTGCTGATGCGATCGGGGATGATACGAAAAGCGTAGAAGAAATTGCTCGAGCTACTCAAACTCACGCGCCGTCGCTGTATCGATTGCTTCGCTGTTTGGCTAGCGTGGGAGTATTTACGGAAGTGGAACCCCATCGATTTGCGATCGCACCTGTCGGTCAATATCTCCGCAGCGATAATCCCCAAACCTTGCGTCACTTGGTGATGATGCACGCCTCACCCTGGCATTTGGAATTCACCGATAAAATGTTCGACAACGTGAAGAATAACCAACCAGCGGTTACCCATGCTTTTGGCATCAACAACTTGTATGAATATTTTGACCGAGATGGGGAAGCGGGAGAACTATTCAACAAGGCAATGGTAAATTTGACCATGAATTTTCACCTGCCTTTACTGAGAAAATATGACTTTTCTCGTTTTACTAAAGTAGTCGATTTAGCTGGGGGTCAAGGTGCGTTAATTGCCGAAATTTTGAAAGCCAATCCCCACTTAAAAGGCGTGCTGTTCGACTTACCGCAAGCAGTTGAGCAAGCCGCTGATTTCCTAGCCTCCCAAGGAGTAGCCGATCGCTGCGAACGAGTAGGTGGAAATATGTTTGAATCTATACCCACAGGTGCGGATCTCTATACGATTTCCTACAGTATTATCGATTGCAGCGATGAAAGCGCGATCGCGCTACTCAAGAGCATTCGCCGTGCAATGGCTGACAACGCAACATTACTGGTAATCGATTCGATTATTCCTTCTGGAGACGAGTTCCACTGGGGTAAATGGTTAGACTTAGAAGTAATGTCGATCGGTAAAGGTGGCGCACGCACAGAGGAAGAATTCAGAGAACTTTTCCAAAAAGGAGGCTTTCAATTAGTCAACATTATTTCCGCAGGCACTCCCGTCAGTGGAATGGAACTAGTTCCGATCGAGTAATCTAGTAGCGCTTTCTTAGGATATCTTCAAATAACGAAACCCAACATTTTGTTGGGTTTTGCTATCCATTAAACTAATTCTGTTACTTCTACGGAATCAGCTACTTGACAAATTAACTTCCACGCTAGTTCTACATTTGCCCTTTCAGTTTTTGATTGCCCGATCGACATTCTGATCGTTACTTTGTCATCAAGTTTTGTGGAAATTAAATAAATTTTTCCCGAAGCATTAAGACTGTTAACAATTGCTTGGTTAACGCGATCGCCCCCTTTGTGCCGGAAACATACTAAATTAAAGGGAGGATTGACGACTAACTCAAAACTTGGGTGAGCTTCTACCCATTGGGCAAATTCTTGCGCTAAGGCGATATGTTTGCGGATATAATGTTGTAATCCTTCAATACCGTAATGGCGAATTACAAACCAAAGTTTCAAGCTTCTAAACCTACGACCTAATGGAATTTGCCAATCTCGGTAATCAATTACTTGACCTGATTCGGTAGCTTGATTTTTCAAGTAATCTGGCATGATGGAGAGTGCTTGAATCAGCTTTGTTCTGTCTTTCACGTAGGAACAAGTACAGTCAAAATTTGTCAACATCCATTTATGAGCATTGAAGCAATAGCTATCAGCTAGTTCTACTCCTTGATGAATCCAGCGATATTCCGGACAAAGGGCGGCTGTACCGCTCATCGCCGCATCGACGTGAAACCAGATGTTATACTTTTGCGCTAAAGCACCTAGCTGGGGAAGCGGATCGATCGCATTAGATGAAGTTGTCCCTACTGTAGCCGTTAAATAACAAGGAATTAATCCAGCCTTAATATCCGCTTCGATGCACTGCTCTAGCACATCTGGACGCATGGCATAATTATCATCTACTTCTATTAAGCGTAAATTTTCTGGCCTTATTCCGGCAATTTTTATTCCTTTCTCTACAGAAGAGTGAGTTTGCGTAGAAATGTAGGCAACTAGTTTGTTAATATCTGCCTTAGTTTGTTCCCTAGCAGCTAACAAAGCTACTAAAGAAGCACTGCTGGCTGAATCTTGAATTACTCCCCCCCCATTCCCCCCAGATTTAAACTGCTCTGGGAGCCCTAACATATCTACCAGCCAATCTAAAACGTGGGTTTCCAGTTCCGTACAAGCAGGCGAAGTTGCCCACAACATTCCCTGTATTCCCAATCCAGCACTAATTAACTCACCGATAATTGAAGGTGCCGAAATGCCTGCGGGAAAGAATCCGAAAAAGTTGGGAGATTGCCAATTAGTTAGTCCCGGCACGATAATTCGATCGAGGTCTTGAATAATCGCCTCAAAAGATTCTCCCTTTTGGGGTGCAGTTTCGCTCAACTTAGCTCTGATGTCTCCAGGCTGAACTTGAGACAGCACCGGTAAATTTTCTACATTTTCTAAGTAGTTAGCTATCCAGTCGATAGCTTGATATCCCCAATGGCGAAATTCTTCTGGAGACATATGGTAGTTCTGCTCTGGTGTCATTCAAAAGCCCCCATCCGGTAGAATTTGATAAAAACTAATTCAATCATTGTGAAGTTTAACTTTTTTCCTGCTCTTTTATCAAAGAGAATTCTCGCCCGTCAGGAGTCTCCAATTCTGCTTGGGAATTGGAGTGCGACTGGCGGATGAAAAATGGGTTTAAGACCGCCGCTCAATCAAAGAATTGAGCGGTCTACAATTAGTGGCGGGCTTGAATCCCCCACTTTCTTGTTCTGACTCCAGCAATTCTGACTTGGAGAATTCTTTTTCAAAGAGTTTATTTATCTGCTACGTAAAAATACTTCTTTATTATCCTAGTTATTTTATGCTAAATTTACTAGACTTGTCTAAAGTTCATTATACACTAAGTTTTTGCCATTTATAATCTCCGAACTCGTACTAAAAGTATTAAAAGTAGTAAAAGTAGGATAAGCCACTTTATATTGACCGTTGTTGTGAACTTGTGGTAAGCTTCATCAAGTGATTAGGTCTAGCAGAAAACCACAATTTATTAATACTCATCATTCATAATTAGAATGTCAAAATACGTTAAAAGGGCTTGAAGGAACTGGTATTGAATGTCCGCCGATGAATGAAAAGCTAATGCACCTTTGTCTTGTTAATTTGGTTGAAATCGGTTTTCTAGAAGCACCTAAAAACAAACGATCCGCTTTGATCTCTAAAAACTAAAAATAGATGATAGAGAATATGATGGAACAATACCCAAAGTTATATTTAACCAACCCCGAAAAATTACCCGTTCATCGTGAGGAAGTCAGCCAAAATTGTTCTCTGGAAGTTCTTGACGCGATCGCTGATTGTACTCAGAAGTTACGATCTTCTACTGATGCTGAAGCACTCAGTCAAATCCGCGCCACTCTCAACCAAATATCTCTTTATTTGCCCTGTCCTATCCATCGTCACCCGATTGTAACGACATCAGTTGAACAGAACGAGAAAGATTACTACGTCAATATCGTAGACAACTACATGGGTGTAATTCGGGTTGAAGGCAATACAGGACTGGTACTGCTTTGGAGTATCCTCCAAGCCTACGCTGAGTTACTTGAAGAAGCTTTAACGGCTGGTACTTATCTAGAAGCTGCCCAGTGGAACAATCTTCGTCATGCTTTTGAGTCAACGCTTCGGTATTTTGGGCAACAACCAGTTGAGTCGCCTCCCAATCCTTTCTTGATTCCTTTAACGTTATCAACTCCAGACCCCGCTAATTACGATCCTTTACGTCGTTGGGTTATTGGCCACCATATCTTTTATGTGATTATACAAAATTTAGTTGTTGCTCTCAATTGCTTTCACACTGAGATTGTCTCTGGGCGCTTTCACGAAGCAGAAACAGCGATGGCTCTGGCAACTTTTTTGATGTGGGGATCGGAATCTGCCTTGCAGTTTACAGGCGATTCTTCACAGAGTCAATTCCAAGATGTAGTTCGCCCCTCAATGATGCCACCTCATGCCCCACCAGGGCTGAGCGGTCAGTTTTCCAAAGATCATTTATATTTGGTTAAATTATTGTCACAATTAAAGCCTACTTTTGCCAACTTAAATAGCAATTTAACGATCGAACATCAGAAGTTTGTAAAAGCTTTTGAGGCTGCTTATGAAGCTCACAAATTTGTGTGCGGGAAGTTTGTGGGTATTAAATCGCAGAGTTTGCGTATGAATTCAAGTTCAGGAAAATCAGCCGTTGCTGTTATAGACGATCTCAAGACTTTGCGACTTAAAAATCTCAAAGGTTGAGATGGTATAGTTAATTACTCCCTTCCCACCAGAAGATTTTTTACTTGTGGCTGACAACTTATGCGATCGCATAAGCGATCGGCCACAAACAGGTTAAGCAATAATACTCAAACAAACAAAAAAATTGGTTGAGGAAACCAGGCAATACACTCTCTTGCTCACTTTTAGGATGTAGCGATCGGAAGAAAATTGTGATGGAGAAATACAAAAAAAGGGGAGGTTGAAACACAACCCGCCCTTTTGTCAGTAGATGAATAACCTTTTTAGATGGGGAAGTAGGGACTGCTGTGGTAGAACAAAAAACTTTCTTTGCTTTATTCGATATCCCGGTTCGACCCGTGGAATTTTCCCCAGTTCTCAGTCCCTAACTCCTAGTAAATTTGACGTTCTACTTGGTGGCAATGATGATTCCGTGAGGAGTCCAGGCATTGCAGTCAATGCGCTCCATTTTTGTAAAGCCCGCATCTCGCAGGCATTTTTCGTGATCTGCCCAGGAGTAAATCATGCCGCCTGTAGCGGGAAGCGCCATAAAGTAGGGTGAGTCGAGTGCCGCCATTACAGGGCCATCTTCGTCATCCGAGGAGATGGAATTGAAGATGATGACCGAACCACCTGGTTCGAGTGCTTCATAAGCTTTCCGAAGCAAGAATGTGTTTTCTTCCAATGTCCATATGACTAGCACGTGGATAAACATGAAACAGTCATGGCCCTTGGGAAACTCGTCAACGAAGATATCAACGCCACGAACGTGAATGCGATCGGTTAATCCGTAAGCATCGATTTTCTTTTGTGCGATCGGACAGCTAGCAGGAATTTCCAGCAGAGTGATATCCACGTTCGGATAAGCAGCGGCTACAGTTGTGGCGTTGGTAGCATCCCCACCGCTCACATCTACCACTTTCCGGAATTGGGAAAAGTCAACATTTTTGATCAACAATGGATTGGCCAACCTCGACCAAGAACCCATGTAGTTGTAGAATACCTTTTCGATTTCTGGATGTTCGATAAAGCGATGATAGAGATCTGGCCCTTCTCCTGGAAACTGTCTCAAACCTACGTTGCGATTTTGGCGCAAGGACTCTACAAAATCTAGCTGTCCTACATAAACAATGCGAGCCTCGAACAGAACGGTATCGTAAAATTCTTGCCAAATGCCATCCACAAACAGCATTTGCATTACAAAACTATTGCGATATGTATCGCCCTCTTTAATAACAAGTTTTAAAGCAGTTAAACCTAGCATTAAGCACTTAGTCGGATATGCTTCTAAGTTCAGCCGATCGCCAATTTCTTCTTTGGTAAGATCGGGTTCCTTAGAGAGCAATTCAAATACTCCCAATTCGCAACCTGCATAGAGGTATTGGAAAGCAGCATGACCGAAAAGCAGCATGGTCAAGTCGCTCATTTTTAAGGAGTCTCTGTTGTCCTTAATCAATCTGAGCGTTTCACTATCTACAGATGTTTTTTTAGAATTTGCTACATCCAAAAAGTTAAGTAAAGTCGTCATATTTACTTTTAGCCTTTGTTTTCTCTATTTGTGGCAGTTATTTTCGGCAGAATAGTTATACCTAATCATTTTTAAAGACTCTTTATAAACTTATTTAATTGAGTCATTTGTTTGGCTCGCTTAGGTATCGTTGTGGACTATCATCGCACCCTATTTTTAGATTCGTCAATACTAACAGTCCCTTAAACTACGATCTGCCTACTAATCCTTCTTATTCCTCCCAACACCCATCGCAGTAATCAGTTTTGTCCAACATAAGTGTTATTTCAAGACTGCTTAGATCGGAAAAAGTAGGAAAAGTAGGAAAAGGTAGAAAAAGTATGGAAATTGCATATATTTTTGCTTTATGTACTGCGAAAAATTAACAAATTTACTCAAAAATGGTATCTTGATATTCAATTAGGATAGCCAAGGTAGTATACGATCGTGCCGACTTATCTAAATAAAATTCTCTGAGTCATAATTCAGAATTCAGTATGAATTATGTATGACTGGCAGATGAATAAGTGGGTTCAGTGACCCCCGCTAAATTCAAAATTTAGCGGTCTATAATTAGTGGTGGGTCTGAATCCCCTACTAATTGATCCTGAATTCTGTATTCTAGCTTCTGAATTCTTCTTCAAGACAATATCAAATTCAAGTTTTGAGAGGCTTCTACTAGAGAATAATATTGGCTTCAAGCACAAATTTATTGTGCCAAATTAAGTTGTCTTCAATAGAGAAAGGTTCAATTTTTATAATTGCGCTTTATTGGATAATTTAAATTTGAAATTACTGAATTTGCTGATAGACTTTATACTCAAATTCAGTTAAGAATTGGTTACATAAAATTCATAGTTGTGAAGATTGATGAACACGATAACGACCAAGATACCGATCGCAAACCCAGGCTTTGAACTACCCTTTCTGGGAGACAACGAATTTACTACTCAGGATGTACCCGGTTGGCAAGTATACGACCCATCCGAACTGATCCTCATACCGTTCGTTTCCAACTATGCGGTATTGAATCCCGCCACCTACTCATATCCGGGACAAGCGCCACAAGGCAATAATGTGGGGGCAATTTTTTTAGGGCTACCGCTAGGAAGTGGCGAGGTGGCATTAGCGCAAACCCTCAGCAGTGTGTTGGAACCTAACACCAGCTATAACTTACAGGTGAAAGTCGGCAATGCCGCACCGGACGAATTCACTCCTTCCGGTTTCCCAGGTTATCGAGTCGAATTGTTGGCAGGCGATCGAGTAATTGCCCAAGATAATAATATTCAAAACCCCATCGAAGGCAGTTTTGCCATTTCCACAGTCAGATATACCGCCTCAGCCAATGACCCCAATTTGGGTCAACCCCTGCAAATTCGATTGTTCAATATCTTGCAGGGTACAGGTGCAGAAGTCGGCTTCGATGATGTCAAGTTAGAAGCCACAAAGACTACGATTGTCAACGCCGGATTTGAAGACCCTCCCCTTGTCAAAGGTGGCGAGGTGTCTTATTTAGTCATACCTGGTTGGGAAATCTACGACCCCTCCGGTGTCATCGATCCGAACGAGGGATCTGGCCCTGCGATATTCAATCCCGCGCCGATTCTTTATCCCAACGGCGTATCGGAAGGCAATAATGGCGGCGGTCTTTATAACACAAAAGGGGTGGGAACCGGGATTCTGGGGATAACGCAGAAACTGCCCCTCACATTAGAGGCGAATACCGTCTACAATTTAAAATTTGATGTAGGCAATATCGCGCCCAGCCCCGATTTCCTCGAACTGACAGGTTTCCCTGGCTATGCGGTGCAACTAATGGCGGGCGACCAAGTGCTGGCCCAAGATTACGATACCGTCAGACCGGCGGAAGGTGCTTTTGTCCCCTCCTCCCTCACTTACAGTGCTGCTGCCAATGACCCGAATTTGGGTAAACCACTGGAACTGCGAGTGCTGAATTTGTCGCTGCGGGAAGGTGAAGAAGTTAGTTTCGATAATTTTCGCTTAGATATTACCGGACTTCCGAAAGGATTGTTTAACGAAGCGTACTACCTGCAAAATAACCGCGATGTCGCTGCGGGTGTAACTTCTGGGGCAATTGCTTCCGGATTCGCTCATTTCGGTGGTGCTGGTTTGAAAGAAGGTCGCACATCCATCTCGCAATATTTCAGCGAAGCTGCTTACTTGGCAACCTACAGCGATGTAGCAACTGCTGTCAGCGAAAAGGTTTTTTCATCTGGGCTGGAACACTTTATCTATTTTGGCTATAAAGAGCAACGCTACTCGTCGATGTCGGTAGGACAGATGGGGAACGCGCAAGATGCTTATTTGCAAAGATACGCCGATGCTGCTGAAGCTGTAGCACGAGGAACTTTCATCTCCGGCTACGATCATTTTCTCCAGTTCGGGGCAGCTGAAGGCCGTGTTTTCTAGAATGTTGATTTAGTTAGGAATGATGCAAAAAATCCGGTTTCTAGGAAAAATTGTCGCTTGGGGACTATAAAACCAAGAAACTGGGTTTCTTTGCCCCGAAAGCGGCTGTATAGCTCGTTTATTTCCGCAAATATCTGTATTATCTAGCACAACTAATTTTTAAGTTTATGGAAAATTCATAAGTGTTTATGCTTAAAGAAGCAATCAAAGTGAGAATTTATCAACACAATGACGACCAAGATACCGATCGCAAACCCAGGCTTTGAACTACCCTTTCTGGGAGACAACGAATTTACTACTCAGGATGATTATGTACTTCTTTTTTTTCTTCCTTCGCGTCCTTCTCGTCCTTCGCGTCTTCGCGGTTCATTAAAATACAAATTCTTCCAGTGAGAAGGGAGTAATCTGAGTTTTTGTGTTTGGCCATTACTCGTTAAATGCTATGAAAATTTGGCTCTCCCGGTTTTGTGGTGATAAAAGAAACTTATTTAAC
>CAZJJR010000265.1:0-263 GCA_964546365.1 uncultured bacterium
ATACGTATTGAAAAATGAACCATTTTTAACAATTATAAAATGTAATGATAATAGACACTAAAAACGTGGCTACGTTGCAGTAATTGCTTACATCAGAGGGATTTTTCAAATAAAAGATCTAAAATCAAAATAATAACTTGATAACTCCGCCATTAGCGTTTAAGCTCTATATTAGATATTAGTATTTATTTTAAACCATTTAAACTACGCTTAAGCAGAAATTTATCAAAATGGTAGAAATTTAAACAGTAATTGGATAGTAC
>CAZJJR010000265.1:280-8834 GCA_964546365.1 uncultured bacterium
TAGTACCCAAACTGTATGTGATCTTATGAGCAGCAATTAGCCGATATTTACATCTGGTACATTTCGGATAACATTGACACTTCGCAATTTCGATCGGAGGTGCTCTAGTTTCCTCCCTGGCTGTGCAGAAAGGAGCCACTGCAGGGCATGGAGTTACATTTTGCGGCATCCCTGAGTATTGCCAACTTTGACCATTAGTATAACACCAGCACTTGGGAAACCAATATTTCCCATTGCATAACAGAGTGCATGTTTCTTGGTCATATGGAAGATTTGGAGCAAATTGTGGATTATCGAACAATGATGTAGACATCGGATCGGGAAGCATCCTTTTTATTGCTGGTGGATAGTCGTCACGACATGGGCTGTTTGGCCTATTTGTTAATGTGTGATGTTCCAGTGCAACGTATAGCCGCAGTTGTTCACAAGGTAACAGTGACAGATAAGAAAGCTCTGTTGCTGATGAGCTTGAGGTGTCAGATTCGAAACTTGAAATTTTTACTTCAATATGGTCAAGGTTGCCGTCACTGTCAGTATAAGAAATAAATTTTTCTTCATTTAAATACAATGATGCACTTAATTCGTTGTTCTGAAAATGAGTTTTATATGGCCATTTGTCACGTACATCGTCCAAAGTCATGTTATTTTTTGATAGCTTGAAGCTGCTCACCGTATTTAACGTTATAGAGTTCTGATAACTTTGTAACAATTCGCTTGTTACAAAGTGGGTTCGATTATTATTTTAACAACACAAATAGCCTTTTATTGATTCTAATCGTGAAAGTAGAATGAAAAGCATACTTTTACAAAACATCACTCGATATATTTCGCATGGTAACTTGCCCACTCTTGCAAGATCAGCTGTCTTTTTATATTGAAAATATTGATTAGATTAGTGATGTGGAAGTCAATTGAATTTTGAATTGGTTGGACGTAATTAGATTTAATCTTCATCAATTAGGAGACTGAAGAAGATTGTTGATTGCAAGATTAATGAAGCAGGCTAACATAATTGAGAATATATCATTAACTTTGACACCAGGAACTTCTAAAACCAGGAACTACTAAAACCAGGAAGTAAAACCAGAGAAAATCCTAAGCCGGTTTGAACAAGAACTAAAGAAACATCACTTTGTCACATTCCTTCCCCCTTTACTCAGGTCTCATTCCTAAAGGCAAGGGTGGAGGAGAACACACACATATATAGGCGCACACACAAAATAAAAATAAAAATAACAACAACAGCATGGATTAATCAATAATGTCCTTGCGTTTGCGACTTCTGAGATGATAGCGATGAAATCCATTTTTATTTCTTTTCTCGATATTATTTTGCTTTTGCGCATTAGTTGTTGAATGTAGCTGCTTGTTTGAGGCTTCTTCGTTATTTGTTTCTGGCATTGGCGGTTGTTGTTGTGTGGATGATTTATCTTCGCGTTTACCATGTGATTGATTCTTTTCATTACGTTTTGGGCTGAAGAATGGTTTCAATCGATTCATGTGAATTATTTGTGGTGTATTATTCGGCTTATCAGCGGGGACGACGGTGACTGTAGGTGAGTGGATATCTATGATATGGTAGGGTCCCATCCAACAATGAGTGAGTTTAGGGCTTCTTCCTTTCTTAGGCCTGGGGGTGTGAATTAGAACTTGATCGCCAATGTGGAAATCTGAGGCGATGACTGATTTATCATATGAGCTCTTCTGATGTTCTTGCGCTTTCTGAATATTAATTCTTGTCAGTTTCCATGCGTCTTGTAAACGCTCGGTGAGAACTTCTTTATAAGCTCGTTCATCTGCGTAAGTTGTAGGAATATTATAATGTAGGTTCACCGGAAGTATAGCATCGCGTCCATATAGTAGGTAAAACGGAGATTCTCCCGTGGATTCGTGAGTTGCTGTTCGATATGCGAATAACGCTAGTGATAAATATTCATCCCAGTCTCGTTGATTTTTTTCGCAATACATGGACAATATTTTCAAAATTGTACTGTTGAATTTTTCGACCATGCCATCTGACTGCGGGTGGTATGGCGAAGTTTGAATTTTCTTAACTCCCAAAGTAGCGCAAACTGACTGCATCAATTCTGACATGAAATTTTTACCACGATCTGAGAGAAGTTTTGTTGGACAGCCATGACGGCAAATGATATCTTGTATAAATGTCCGAGCCGTAGTGTCTGCTTTTTGATCAGATGTGGCTGTGGCCTCAGGCCACTTGCTGAAATAGTCCATATAGATGATAATGTATCGATTTCCTTGAAATGTTTGCGGAAGTGGACCTAGTACGTCGACTGCAACCATTTCAAAAGGTCGGTTTGTTATTGGGAGGTTCTGCAGTGGTTCTTTATTATAACGAGGTGGACGTTTACCTTGTTGACATTTAATGCAAGTGCGACAGAAATTTAGCACGTCTTTGTAAATTGATGGCCAATAATAGTAGGTTGATATCTTCGAAAGGGTTTTTGAGGGCCCAAGATGCCCTGCTGTCGGATTTTCGTGGCATTGTTGCATGATACCTTTACGTAGGTTATTCGGTATGGCCAATTGAGGTACACGAAAGCGTTGTTGTTTTAAATTATTAGCCATATGATATAAGATATCTTGGTGCAGAAAGTATGTTTCAGACTGAATTGCGATGTGGCGAGCCTTCTCTTCCCCTTCAGGTAATTTATGCGATTTCAGGAATTGTAATATAGGTCCAAGTTCTGGGTCTTCACTTTGTAACCTTTTAAATTCTTCTTCAGTTACGGAGGTTTTGTACCATGAATAAGAGTTGAAGGATGCTGTGGCTACAATTCTACTTAAAGCATCGGCATTTTTGTGTGTAACTCCAGGTTTGTGATAGATATCAAAGTCATATTGTTGAAGTGCTAAGCTCCAACGTGCTAATCGACCAGTTGGTTCTTTCATGTTCATTAGCCAGCGGAGAGGTGCGTGATCAGTAATCAGTTTGAATTTTCGACCGAATAGGTAACAGTGAAAATGTTTTATAGCAAAAATAATTGCTAAGCATTCTTTTTCGATTGTTGAAAAGTTCTTTTCTCCTTGACGAAGGGTGCGACTAGCATAAGCGATGGGTCGTTCTTTCTCCTCAAATATTTGAGACAGTACTGCTCCAAGAGCATATCCACTTGCGTCAGTTTGTAAGATGAATTCTTTTGAAAAATCAGGATATGCCAGCACTGGTGCTTCACATAATAATTTCCGAAGTTGCATGAATGCTTCTTCTTGTTCTTTTGCCCATACAAACGGTTTATCTTTTTTTAGTAGATTGACTAATGGTTGGGCAATTTTTGCAAAATTCTCAATAAAGTTCCGATAGTATGATACTAATCCTAAGAAACTTCGGAGTTCCGAAACGTTAACAGGTTGGGGATAATTTGCGACTGCTTTAGTTTTATCAGGATCCGGACGTATTCCATTTTTATCGACGACATGTCCCAGAAAGGTAACTTCTTGTCGGAAAAATTTGCATTTGGTTGGGGAGAGTTTTAAATTTTGTTCACGTAGGCGATCGAATATTTCACGGAGGTCAGAAAGATGTTGTTGAAATGTTTTAGAGAAAACAATAACATCATCAAGATAAGCCATGCATGACTTCCAATTTAAGCCAGAGAGTAACAAATTTACCATTCTCTGAAAGGTGGCTGGGGCATTGGTTAGACCGAAGGGCATTACATTAAATTCATATAATCCTGAATGTGTAATAAATGCTGTTTTTTCACGATCTTTAGGTTCCACTTCAATTTGCCAATATCCTGCGCACATATCCAAGGTAGTAAAATATTGGGCATCTCCTAAAGAGTCCAAAATTTCATCGATGCGCGGCAACGGAAATACGTCTCGCTTTGTCACTGCGTTAAGTTTTCTGTAGTCCACAGCAAAGCGCAATTTTCCATTTTTCTTCGGTACTATCACTACTGGGCTAGCCCAGGGGCTTTGTGACGGTCTGATAAGATTATGCCGAAGCATCTCATCTATACTGGTTTCAACGAATTCTTTACGACTAGCGGGTAGGCGATAGGGCCGTTGATAGATAGGTTTTGTCGTTGTTGTTTCAATCGGATGGCGTACGAGTTTGGTGCGTCCAATATCGTAGTCACTTTTTGCGAAAATATCATCATATTCATCGAGTAAATTCAACAGTTGTTTTGTTTGGTTTTCTTCGAGGTCGAATTGTTTTGTATCAATAATTTCTCGGATGCTTCGTGGCGAATTGTTGACGACCGCTACGCGAGCAATTAATTTTTCGGTTATAATTTTTTTAACAGATACGAATCCTAATTTTGTTCCGGCGTAAAGTTGTACATCAGTATTATTAAGGTTTAATAAACGAACGGGAATTTCATTGCAATTTGCGGCAACAATCGCGTGAGCACAATTTAATCGGTATCGTTCGTATAATTGTTCGTGGGGCTCAAACTCTGCAGCATCTTCAAGAGTAAATTCCAATTTTCCCCAGACATTACATTCGGATCGAGCAGGAATTACTGTTTGTTCAATTAGTGTGACTGCTTCTGCATCGACTTGGTTCGTTTTATGGAATGTTAAGCTGCCCTTTTTATGATCCATAGTAAAGGGACCGCACTTTTGTTGCAAGTCGGTTCCAATGATGCAGTGAGGTGTCATAGTATCTGCAATCCAGGTGGTGTGTTGAATTTGTTGATTGGCTATATTGAAGGTTAATGGGATAGCTTGTTTTAATTTGACAGCTTCTCCGGTCATGGATTGAACTATTGGTGGCGGAGATTTGACGCTTCTCATGTGACTGTGCTGCTTTAGTTGTTCGTATAATTTAGAGCTGATCATTGTAAGGTCGGCTCCAGTATCCCATAATGCTTGGGTGCTAATGCCATTAAGTTGAATTTCGATGAAAGGAGCAGATGAACTGGTTAGGCTGTACACAAAACGGTTAAATTCCTCTCGGGTTTTTCTTTTAATTATGGTGTTTTGAGTTGGCGGCGGTTCTTCTGAATGGATGATTTCTTCCCTTGCAGGTGGCGCTTCAGTGATTGTTGGATTTCGTCTTTTCTTGCGACATTTTTCTATTAATTTCGGACCGCCAAATTTGTATAGTAAAAATCCAGTTGCAATGAGAACTATAGCGAAGACAATTGCATTAACAATTACTTGTACTGGACCTTTCAATATAGAGTCCAAAAGTTGTGCTGTACCGCGTCCAATCCCTTGAAAAATAGTTCCCACGGCGGTTCCTTCAGCCACGATAATATTTCCTATGCCGTCGCCAATTCCCTTTAAGGCTGCACTGACAACATGGGGATCTAATGAAAGTTCTGCCGTGTAATTGATGATTCGATTCATTTGTGATTGTAATTCTTGGATACGCGAGGAATAACTTCGCAAATATTCCAGTTCATTAGCTAGGCCTGCTAATTTGGAGTGAAATAAGGCAGGACTGCTAAATGTGAAACTTTTCCACTGTTTCTTGAAAGATAGATCCATCGGTACTGGAGTGACGTGTACTTTTCCATTTGTCGTAACCCATGTGGAGCCGTTGTAATATATGCCAGAAAAATGATGTTCGCAAGGAATTTGAGGCGCTTGTAGTACTAAATCGGTGCTTCCCGGTACCAGAAAATACAGGGTTCCATTTTTAATGACTGGTACATAAGTATAGCAGATATTTTTAAAGCGATAGTTCCAGAAAATTTGATCAGGCTTAATTTCATGGCATTGCCAGATCATCAAAGCTTCTCCGGCAAACGTAGCATGGATGTCGGTTCGATCTAATAAAGTACGAGCGCCAAGTGTTGGATCGATACGCAAAAATTGATTAATAAGATTTAATTGACGATTAGCCATGTGACATAAGACATTCCACACTTGTTTGAAGTTCTTTTGTTCGATTTCTAATAAACGCTTCTCTAAATAAAGTAGTTTTGCGTTAACGGGATCAGGGTCAGTTTCTAGGGGAATCGCATTATTTCTCATTGTCGGTAATTTTGTTGTTAGAGATGGCTGTGTCACCGTCAATAGTTGTTTTGTTGTCTGCGGTAGTCTAATTATTGGTCGTTGTGATGAGTTAGAGTAGATCTGATTCGCTTCTGTGTCTAGTTGGCGAATTTTTCGATTTTGCGGTTCCGTGGTCGTTTCCTCTTTGTTCGTTTTGTCCAATCGAATAATAATTCCTTGATCTGTCATATACGCGCGAGATGGAACACAACTAGGTACTGGTCGAGACTTATTTATAGAAAACGCGCCTTGGATTTCATCAATTAGTACAAAATTGTTACTGATTTCGGCGTTATAACGCGCTTTGTAAATATAAGGGCAAATTGAGGATAGGAATATGGTGTTATCCCACATAATGGTGGCTTCATGGTTGTCGCATACTCCTGCTTTCGCGTGACAGCCACCTAAGTCACCTAGATCACTTATTACGTGTTCACTATCCATGGAGGCGATTTCTCCAATTTCTAAGATAAATGTTTGGTGTTCAAAACAATAGTCGCGACAGCACCATTTATAGGCAATGTCAAAATCATCTTTGAGAGCCCATAGGCGTGGTGAAAGTTGAGTAAGTTCTTTATTATTCCAACGCTTATGATTCGCAGCTTCGCGGCAATTGTTAGTAGTGACTGTTCGCAGGTCTTTCGAATCGCTAACTATTCCCTTACTTCCGAAAAATCCGGTATGAGTGCAAACTGTTCGGACATGAATTTGGCATTTAATTGCAGCTAATTTGATAGGATCGTTTCGAGGGACCCATAACTCCACCGGATAATTAGAAATTGCTCCAAGTGTCGGTGGTATGCAGTGTACCTCTTTAGGTGCAACTAGTGCAAATCCATGACTGGATGCTCCGCAAAGAAAGAAAGTGTGCGCGTAAATAGGAGTTAAAAATGCCAATATGCAGAAAAAGAACAAGGGGATTTTCCAGGGGTATTTTTGAGAGACTGGTGTAACGCTGATGACGGCGGCAGCTCTTTTTGGATATAGTTGTTCAACTAATCGCTCATTTTGTTTTTGTAATATCTCATTTTCATGAATCAATTGTGTGATCTCAGCTTTAGAAAAATTAAAATTCTCATCGTTTATCCTCCTTATAGTCATTACGCGTCGTGGTGAGGGCTTTCTATGTCCCTGTGATTGAGTACCTTCTGGGCACTGGCTTTGTCGATGCCCAGGTTTGCGACACCGCCAGCAAATAGGTTCACCTCGCTCACTCCAACGCAAACGCTGTGGTTGGTTGGGAAATCTTTTAGGCGCCTGGTATGCATTTCCGTGCCCTAAGCGTTGTTGGTTGGATTGAGAAAATGGAGGGGCAGTCCTATAATTTTGCTGACGAGATCCTTGTTGACGTGTAGGATTGCGGTAGTTTATACCGAAATTGTGACCTTCAGGAGTTACTGTGAATTTGCTAAAGCGATTGAGAATTTTATTTGTAATTTCTGCTGTCTGTTTGTCTACCTGCTCAGCGCGCATTTCATTAAATTGTTGCTGTGCTTCTTGACGTTGGGCTGCAGTTACAGCATCATCAAAAGTTTCTGGATCTGAATACATGACAAAAGTGCGCAGTGCAGGGAGAAGACCATTTAAAAAGATACGCTTCATTATCTGATCCTGTCCAGATGTATCGACATTAGGATATGCTTGGCGTGTGAGTTTTTGAATATCGCGTGCGAAATCAATTACTGCTTCTCCTGACCGCTGCTCACGTGCATGTAAAACTACACTCTTTAAGTCGCTTAACCTAGGAGGCTGCAAGCGCTCAAGCAAAGTTTTAGATAATGCGTCAAAATCTCCGCGAGCCTGAATAGGTAGAGCGTCATAGACATTCTCAGCGCGGCCCTCCAGCAATACAGGTAATATTTCACATTTTCTTAATTGACTATAATGACAACAAAGGGCCCATCGGTTGAAGCGTTTCAACCATTCACGAAAGTCCTCCCCAGGAATGCCTCGAAACGGCGGTGGGGGTTTAAATAACATAGAATCACGAATCGGCTCCAAATTATTCTCAGGAAACTGTTCCTCAGAATTAGGTAATTCTTGTTTCGCACGTCCGGGTGGTGGAGGAAGCTCCTTAATCAGGACCACCGGGGTAGTAATAGGAGAAGGATCCATTTGTAAAATACTTTTTGCCGCACTACGAGTGATCACAGGCATTAACAAAGAAAAATTTATCACTTACAGCCACGGGGCAATCGGTGGCGGAATCAAAGTCGAAAATGTCCAAATTAAATGACAGCGAACTGCAATAAGGAACCAACCAGACTCGCACCTAACGGCGACTGATAAGAAGGTCCTAGTATTGTCGCGAAGCAGGCAACTTTACGTTATTATTCAAAAGCGAAATCAGCGCCATATCACATGGCAATCAATCGCGGCGAACAGAACAACCCACAAAAGAAAAAAAAAAATTTTTAAAACGTGCAGGGCGCACAGACCGTAGCAACCGAAACTACCGTAGCCAACCAGGGGTATCACAACACTGGTGTGAATAGACACAACACACCCCACTCGTGCTACCAATTGTAACAATTCGCTTGTTACAAAGTGGGTTCGATTATTATTTTAACAACACAAA
>CAZJJR010000266.1:0-8748 GCA_964546365.1 uncultured bacterium
AAAGTGGTTATGATATTAATCATGATGACGTATTGGGAGCGCTCCACGAAGAAAGCGAACGTCAGGCCAAGCCGCCAACAATTGAAGATCTTGTCGCTCGATTTAAACAAGATTCAGGAAAATTAGAAGTGTATTAACTGTATGTATCTAGAGGGCGTTACACAAACCTGGGATCAACGGCTAAATCTCAACTTTACTTAAATCCCGATCCGGATGAAAGCAGGACGGCCACAAATATCAAACGCCATCTACAGCTACTTGTATGTTCCATTTTTTCGCTTTTTAATGCAATTATTTTCCAAGCTCAAGAGACAGATTTGCTCTGGAAAATAATTCAACATATGGGAGAATTTTGAATGCACTTATAATATTGGCAATTCAAAATTCTCCCTATTCTGTATAGTATTGAAGCGTGGGTTAAAATTTCAAAATGCAATGTATCAATACTTCAATGGAAGATTACCTAAAAGTAGTTATTCCCCATCTTGACCCTGAGTTAGTATCTTCCGAAGCCTTATCCCGCATCCAGGCATTAGCGCAAATCTTGCCACCCTTTTCTATTGCTGGATTTGAATGCCGTTTAGGTAGTGAACAATCGAGAGTAGACTTTCAAGTCAGTTTCCCCCACCTAACGCTGAATCTGCCAGAGAGTTTTCTAACTCATTCCGTTTGGCAAAACTTTCAGAATTTTTGCCAGGAGTGGGTCGATCCAGCATCTCTCCTGCATCGAAGTATTGAGCGTCTCTGGCTAGAATTCGATTTGTTTGAGCAATCCTCACAGGTGCTAATTCCCTGTCTTTTCTTAGTGCTGAATCAGGAAAATATCGGTGAGTTTCAAGATTTAACCGAAACAGTTCTCAGGTTACTTAACCATCAGACTGATTCACTGCTTGAGTCGAATCTTCGGCTTTGTGCTAATTCCGTACCTGATGGTGGCAGGATTGCACATCTCGGTGCGATGTTATCTCGAACAGCCAAGGAGGTAAGGGTAGTTGTTAAGGGAATTTCATCACAACAGTTGTTAGGTTATTTGGTAAAAATTGGCTGGACAAATATAACAAATACGTTAGAATCTCTTGTCTTTACCTTATCTGAGTTTGCCGATACTCTAGGCTTGAGCTTTGATGTCGGTGATATTGTGCATCCCAGAATTGGTTTGGAATATTTTTGGGAAAAACAGCCTCCCGATGAACCACGTTGGCAATTATTTCTAGACTGTTTAGTCGATATGGGTTTATGTAACCCAGCTAAGCGAAACGCTCTCCTCGCTTGGCCTGGATTTTACCAGAAAGCAGATCTACCAGAATTATGGCCTACGAATCTGGCAGGAGGCGATCTTTTTCTGGGGAATAAGGCGTTAAGCGTTTTTTGGAGAACTATTAATCATATAAAAGTTATCTATGAACCGGGCAATGAATTGGAAACTAAAGCATATCTAGGGTTTGGTCATAATTGGCTGAATGCTAGTGATTTAAATGGAGGAAAGGTATCAAAAACAGAAGATTATAATCAAAGCATTTTACCCCCTATTAATGACACTGAGGTAGCAGTTTGCCAATACTTAAAACAAGTTTGTAGCTACTACGATAGGATGAACCCACTGTATTTGAAGTATATAGGTAAAACCTATCAGGCAGGTGTGTTCCCGACGGACTCAGACACAGACCACTATCGTAATAGCAACCTTTACTTTGCAAATCGAGCAGGTATCCAACCCGGACATCGCATCCTAGATGCTGGTTGTGGTGTTTGTGGCCCTAGTGTAGACATTGCTCGAAATATCAAGGGAATTGCAATTGATGCCATCACCATATCTTCGGTTCAAGCTGATACGGCTAGAGAGTTAGTGCAGGAGGCAGGACTAGCTGACCAGATTCATATTCATATCGGTGACTTTCATCACCTCCCCTTTGCTGATGAGGTGTTTGATGTGGTATTTTTCTTGGAATCTACCGGATATTCCTATAACCATCAACGTCTCTTTGCAGAAGTCTACCGAGTGCTGCGTCCAGGGGGGAACTTGTACATCAAAGATGTTTTCTGTAAGGAATTGCCTCTATCAAACGAAGAGCAGCAGGAACTTGCAGAATTTAACCGAATTTATGTTTACAAAACTACTAAGATAAGCGAAATAAAAGAGTCAATTGCATTGGCGGGTTTTCAGGAAATCAGCAGTCGCGATTTAAGAGAAATTAACAATACAAAATTGTTTAGCAAGGCAATGTTTGATTACAAAAATGGATTGCCCGGGTTAACAGAATTTGGCAAATTTCATTACCGCCAGTTTCAATGTCTGCCAGTATTTTTTGGAGAAATTAAAGCTCGCAAGCCTAGCACCTAACCCCCCAGCCCCCTTCCCTACCAGGGAAGGGGGAGCCGGAAAGTCTCTGTCATCGCAGGGAGGGGGGAGCCGGAAAGCCCCTGTTATCGCAGGGGAGGGGTTGGGGGAGGGGTCAATTGACTAACAATAATTAATTTTTAAGGATATTTATTTATGAAACTATTTAACACCCTTAAAGAGCATTGCCGCAGAAATTTTCTCCTCACAAGTGAATTTATATTATTATTTTTATTTGCCAATCATCCCCTTCAGGCACAAATTGTCCCCGATACCACTCTACCCATTAATTCACTAGTTGCACCGAATGGTAACACCATCGTCATCAACGGCGGTACACCTGCCAGAGGTAACCTGTTTCACAGTTTTAGTGAATTTTCTCTGCCTACGGGAAATGAGGCTTTCTTCAACAACAGCCTGACCATTGAGAATATCATCAGCCGCGTTACAGGTAGCTCTATTTCTAATATTGATGGCTTAATTCGAGCCAACGGCACGGCGAATCTGTTTCTAATCAATCCCAATGGGATGATATTTGGGCCGAATTCCCAGTTAGATATTGGCGGTTCATTTTTGGCTAGTACAGCTAATACCATTAACTTTGCTGACGGCACTCAGTTCAGTGCTATTAACCCGCAACCTCAATCTTTACTAACAGTAAATGTTCCCGTTGGCTTGAACTTTGGCAACAATTCAGCAGCTATTCGGGTGCAAGGCACGGGTCATAACTTAAGCCTACCAAACTTATCATTTGTCCAAAGAGGTAATAGTAACTTAACGGGTCTACGGGTACAACCAGGGAAGACGCTTGCGTTGGTGGGAGGTAATTTAAGCTTAGAAGGTGGCACTCTCACAGCAGAAGGCGGTCACATTGAGTTAGGTAGTGTTGGCGCTGGTTTAGTTAATCTCAACCTCGCGACTCAAGGCTGGACTTTCGGTTATGAAGGTGTGCAAAGTTTCCAAGATATTCAGCTATCTCAAAGGGCTTTAGCCGATGCTAGCGGTCTTAGTAGCGGCTCAATCTATATGCAGGGACGACAGTTGTCAGTCCGCGATGGTTCAGCAGTTTTGATTCAAAACCAAGGTGTTCAACCAGCTGGAGACATCAGCGTAAATGCTTTGGATTCTATGGAAGTGATTGGCATATCTCCAGATGGAATGTTTCCTAGCAGTTTGTTTAATGAAACTTTGGGAGTTGGCAATGGAGGAGACATTGCAGTTTCAACAAGACAGTTGCTTATTAAAGAGGGCGCACAAATAGGCGCGAGAACTTTCAGTACGGGAAAAGGTGGTAATATAACTGTAAGCGCTTCTGATTCTTTTCAATTGATGGAAGTTTCACCTATCAATCCTCTATTTATCAGCAACGTCACGGCTTTAACTTTTGGTTCTGGAGATGGGGGAAATATCACTGCCTCAACAGGGCAATTAACTATTCTAGATGGAACAGGTGTGGCATCTGCAACCTTCGGAACAGGTGGCGCTGGGGATTTAGTTGTCAATGCTTCTAATTCTATAGAACTGGAAGGAGTAAGTCCATTCACTTTTTCATCAAGCTCTTTAACGGTTTCATCTTACAATGCTGGCGATGCTGGCAAATTAATCGTCAATACATCAAGGTTAGTACTTAGGAATGGAGGAAGAATTGAGAGTTCAACCTTCGCAAGTGGAATGGCTGGAAGTGTTACCATCAACGCATCAGATTCCATAGAAGTGAGTGGCAAAGTACCCGGTTTTTTAAATCCCAGTTTAGTAAGTTCGTCTGCCATTATTCAGGATGAAGTCTTTCGACAGATATTTAGATTACCGGATGTGCCGAGCGGAGACTCTGGAGACATAACGATTAATACCAATCAGTTGCGCGTTACTGATGGAGCGCAAATAACAGTTAGGAATGATGGGACAGGCAAGGCAGGAACGATCGCAGTTAATGCCCGATCGATTTTTTTAGACGATCGCGGTGGCATCACAGCTTCTACCGCATCCGGTACTGGCGGAAATATTGAATTACAAGCAAGTAATTTATTGTTGATGCGTCGCAACAGTTTAATATCTGCCACATCTTTTGGTGCTGGCGATGGTGGCAACATTAGTACCAACAGTGCTTTACTAGTTGCTTTCCCAGAAGAAAATAGCGATATCAGCGCTGATTCCATAGACCAACGTGGCGGTAACGTTACTATTAACAGTTCGGCGATTATTGGCATCGAATTCCGAACCAAAAATACTCCCGAAAGTGACATTACTGCTACTGGTGCAAACTCTTTATTGAGCGGTACGGTAACTATTAATAGTCAAATTGTCGATCCCACTTCTGGATTAGTAGATTTGCCAGATGATGTCGTCGATCCTAATGCACTGATTGCTCAAGGCTGTCCCGCTGACAGGGGTAATTCATTTCTAATTACCGGAAGTGGCGGTTTGCCACCAGTACCCACTGACGTGCTTCCCACTAGTTATAGAGTATTGGACGATGAAGTAAGAAACAACGAACGGGAACAGAGAGGAAGAGGAACAAGAGAACAAAGCAATATTTCACCTGATACTAATTATTCCCTATCCACTAGTCAAGAAAACACTGAAATTGTGGAAGCAACTGGTTGGGTAACCAACAATAAAGGTGAAGTAGCGCTGATTGATGCTGCGCCTAATGTCACCAAAAACAGTAATTCGTTCGTCTCTGCATCATGTCCTTAAAACTTTACTTGGGTGATTGACCATAATAAAACTTGTTTGTAGTGAGGACTTTAGTCCTCAGAGCGAGGACTAAAGTCCTCACTACGAACTATGGATAATTATCTATTTCTAGTGATAACGGCTATTACGAAGTAAAAGTTCGGTTCTACTACCCTTGTAAGATTACAGATCCCGATACTCTCGTAGTGAGAAGAGCGGTTTAAACGCTGACTCATTTATGTTGTAATTACTGCTGGTTATTTGTAACTCGTTTTATAGGTGAGATCGGTGCATAAGTGGTTATTGCCAAGTTTAAGCGAAATTTTAGCCCAAAGTAGCGAAAATTGGGCGGAAGATGCGTTACAGCCTGCTAAAACGCGGACTGCCAGGGCAAGAGTAAAAGCAGAACGGGAATGGATGGGCGCGATCGCAGCTTTAGAGGTAATATTGCGATCGGCGATCGAACCTGGCGACAAACGCAACCTTCACCAGCCAGCACCCCAAGGCGTCATTTTAGCTGGCCCAACTCCGGTTTTCAGCCATCCCAGCGTTAATTGTCGCTTCCCAACCTGGACTTTTACCACCCAGCTAGCAAATCCTTGGATTAGCGCCCGTTTTCAATTGCCGCCAGCCAAAGAAGGCAACGCGCCCACAAATGATTGCGGTAATTCTTTAGCATTAGCGCCCACCGATCCTTTGGCAGTCGAACAGTTTTGTTTAGTTTTAAGCACTAACTTTAGTTTAGTAATGGTTTTGGGAGAAGACCTCAACGGTATTCCCGCTTTCATGTATTCCTTTGCACCGGAAGTAGTGCAGCAAGCGTGGGTAGCTTTGAGGAATCGGGTATTGTTAAGCGGACCCCATCACATCCGCCAGTTAGATAATTTGGCTGGACAATTTTCCCCTACCTCACCGGATTACCGAACGGTGATGCAGTTTAGCCAACTGTTGCTCAAATATATGCCAGATGAGGATATCGAGCATCAGGTATCCCACATCAAGCATCAAGATAGTCAGGAAATTTCCCATTCCCAATTCCCCATATCCGATTCCCCATCCAATGATGTGGAATTGTTGCAAGCGTTCGCCCATGAAGTGAGAACTCCGTTGACGACGATTCGCACTTTGACGCGACTCTTACTCAAACGCAAAGACTTAGCACCAGATATTATCAAACGTTTAGAAATTATCGATCGCGAATGTAGCGAACAGATCGATCGCATGGAATTGCTTTTCCAAGCCGCAGAATTAGAAGTATCTCCCAAAGAATCATCTTCCGTTCACCTCACACCAGTTTCCCTCGCCCAAGTTCTCCAGCAAAGCTTACCTCGTTGGGAAAAACAAGCCAATCGTCGCAATCTCACCTTGGATGTTGTCTTACCGCAACAAATGCCCCAGGTAGTCAGCGATCCTACCATGCTCGATCGTATTCTGACTGGATTGATCGATAACATCACCCGCAACTTACCCGCAGGTAGCCATATTCAAGTTCAGGTGATCCCAGCCGGCAATCAACTCAAGCTACAACTCCAGCCCCATACCGGTGCGGTAGCCCCTGAGTGTCAGAGCGAAAAAGCCTCGCCAAACACCGACAATCAGCCGACTCGCAAGTTCATCGGTCAACTGCTGATGTTCGAGCCGGAAACTGGTAGCATTAGCCTCAACCACAACGTTACCAAAAATCTCTTCCAAGCACTGGGCGGCAAACTGATCGTGCGCCAACGCCCACAACAAGGGGAAGTATTAACTATTTATCTGCCTTTGGAAAATCATACAGAAATCATTCGATTTTAGATCGATTGTCATTGGTTATTGGTCATTTGTCATCGGTTATTTGTCATTGAGAAGGATAAATGATAAAAATTAACTGATTTTTTACATCTGTGCATCTCTGCATTTCACAGAAGGGTGTATAGTTAATTTGATATCGATAAAATTAATGTGGTGTCATCTACAATTACCGCAACCATCAAGGCGATTAAGGCATTCTTAATTGCTGAAACTATGATTACTAATTTATTCTTACCCCTAGCCCCTAGTCCCTAGCCCCTACCTCGCTCAATTTTTATAACTAGCAACTTGAGTTAAATACTATGTCCAGATTTCTGCGCCGTTTGCTTCGTTGGCATTTATTATTTTTGGTAGGCTTGCTGCTCGGACTGTTGGTGAACGTGCGGGGCTGGGCATTGCAGGTAAAACAGTCAGATCCGGCAGTAATTAGCCAATCGGTGTCTCTCAGTCAGTTGGCGCAGCAGGGAGAAAGCTTTTACGAAGCGGGAAAATTCACGGAAGCGATCGCGTTTTGGCAACAAGCCCTTTCCCAGACCTCTTCACCACGGGAAAAAGCCGTAATTTACAATAACTTAGCCACGGCTTTCAGGCAAATCGGTCAAGTAGAGCGGGCGATCGATTATTGGCAAAAAGCCATAGAAATTTATCAACAAGCAAACGATCGCGATAGTCGTTCTCAACTCGCTAAATTACTGACAGAACAAGCACAAGCTTATAGCGAACTGGGACAGCACAGACGAGGCATTAAAATTTTACAATCTGCCTTAGAAATTACCCAAAAAAATCAAGAACGACTGACAGAAATAGCTGTTTTAGGAGCCTTAGGTAATGCTTATTGGGCTTTGGGAGATTACGAACAAGCGATCTCAAACCATCAAAATAGTTTAAAAATAGCCCGTGAATTGAGTACTGGCAACGACGGAAACGAACGTGCCGATCGTTCATCATTAATTACCACTTATATTCAAAACGCTTTAAATAATCTCGGTAATGTTTATACAAAACGAGCGGAGAGATATCGCTATCAAGCTCAAGTAGCGCAATTAGAAGGAGACAAATCAGAAGAAACGCGCTTGCTCAACTTAGCAAAACAAGATATTGCCACGGCGATCGAATCATTTCAACAAAGCATAGAAACAGGAGCAAGTGAAATCAGCACCGTCCAAGCTTTGCTGAATATGAACCGCTTAATGGAACGAAATAAGAATGTTAATTCAGCAAAGATAACCGGAGAACATTCAGAAACGATCGATCGCAACCGCCAACAAGCTTTGCAGTTGCTCTCCCAAATGCCAGATTCGCGAGACAAAGCTTACGGTTTAATTAATTTATCAGCTAGTAGCGATGCCCAAAAAGCAGTGAGGTTATTAGCTGATGCGATCGCCGTCAGCCGAAACATCGGCGATATCAGAGCAGAATCTTTTGCCTTAGGCAGCTTGGCACAACTATACGAAGATTCCCATCAATATAAAGAAGCAACGGAACTGAACAGACAAGCCTTGTTTGCCGCCCAAAAAGTCAATGCCGTGGATAGCCTTTATCGATGGCAATGGCAAGCCGGAAGAATTCTCAAAGCCAGTGGAGAAATTAACAAAGCAATTTCTTATTACGACCAAGCAATTGCTTCTTTGCAAAGCATCCGCAGCGATATTTTAGCAGCTAACAAAGACTTTCAATTTGACTTTCGCGATTCCGTCGAGCCAGTTTACCGTCAAATGATGGGTTTGTTATTAGAAGAATCATCTAATCGAGAAGTCGCCAATCAAAACTTAAGCAAAGTATTAGATATTTTAGAATTGTTAAAATTAGCAGAACTGCAAAACTTCTTCGGTGATGAATGCGTACAAGTAGCCAAAGACAACGTAAATAATAATGGCAAAATTGCCGACGATCGAGCAACGATTATTTATTCGGTAATTCTGGAGAATCGCACGGATGCTTTG
>CAZJJR010000267.1:0-8687 GCA_964546365.1 uncultured bacterium
AAAACTCGACTCACTTCCTAACGTCATAGACTTCATCTCCCTCTAAACGTCCGCACCAACAAAATGCCTCAATTTGTGCACTGTGCATTGTGCATTGCTCTGCCCGCCTGTCCCCCCTCGCCAAGCGCATCCACTCATACCACTACCTGCCCCCAATCCCCACAACCCCGAAAACCCTATCGCACCACTTCAAAGCGTTGGGCAAAGCCCAACGCCACCCCCCGAAAATACCACAACCCAAAAATTCCAAAAACCCAACTCACGTTCCTAACGTACACCAACGTAATAGACTTCATCTCCCTCTAAACGCCCGCACCAACAAAATGCCACAATTTGAGCATTGTGCATTGAGCATTGTGCATTTCTTCGCCTTACCCTCTGGTGCCCCCACCGAGAATCGAACTCGGATTAACGGTTTAGGAAACCGCGGTTCTATCCATTGAACTATGGGGACAAACTGTAGGCTTTCAGGTATTTACGAGTCATATTTCTAGCATAGAAATGCAGAATGTAACCCGAAAATGTTATCCGATGTAAATATTGCATTGAAATCTTTGCAAGCGAATCCGTTAAGGTGCCTAATGCCTGTTTCATTCCGCGTGTCGTGGGCCTGCATATGCGCTTGTGTAAGTTGCACAGCTTTAGTGGTGTCTTTATTACTTATGTATTAGATAGCCGTCGGGCTGAGAAAAAGGAGACCGTTACTCCTAAAACGATGGTTCCAGCCTGTATTCCTAGTGAAGTGGACCTGTGTCTGCCCTATGAGGGGATCTTCACTAGTCTGCTGCGTTGGTTTGGGTGAAAGGTAAATGCGATCATTCAAGCATATGTGCCGCTTCGTGATATCATCCGACTGGTGTTTCTCCTCGAGTATTTTTAAGTAATGAAAATCTAGTTTCTAACCAGTATTTAGCTTCTTTTTCTTAATTTGAAGGCTAATAGGTGTCCGGAATGCAGGAAAGTACACTCTAGCAATCCGATAACCTGATTGTGGTTTCTTGCGATACAATGATATACTCAAAAACTAATCCACACTGCGTTTATTAGTAATTACCCCTACAAGTTGTCATAAGAAGATCACGAGATTACGGCGTTTTGTAAAAGTTGCGAAATGTGAATATCTTTTTCCAAAAGGGCGTTGAAAAACGGAGTTAAATTATCGGAGTTATTCAAAAAGTAACCGATTTAAGCTAGCTGAATTGATCTACTAACTGTCAAAATATCGATAACACAATGTTCAAATTCTCCCCTCTTTCACTTGTATCTTTTACGGTGCTATGCGTGAGCATCCAAGCAGTTGCTCAGCATACTGGGTCGTCTACAGATGTAATGAGCGATAAGTCAGTAAGCGTCATTTTAAAGCAGGAACCAATCGATCCTACTCGCGATAGTATCAAGAGTGAATTGTTATCAGCTGAGAACAGAGGCCGCTATCGTGGTGAGTATGTGCAGCTAAAGAACCAGATTCAAGAGCTTCGCAACCAATTGGATGAGTCCCTGAAGAGTGCATTAATGGCCGAGGGATTACCAACCTTGGAGAAGCATTCACTTATTTCAGCGCGGCACAGGGAGGAGCATTTTGACGACTATGTGAGGCTTGAAGAACTGCAAGTAGAAGCCAGCGCATTAGGTGAGATTCTAAATACAGACCTACTACACTTTAACAGCATTGCAGATGCTGACTCGGTAAAAATTGCCAGGGATAAGCTAGCTAAGATTGCTGAGAATAATAATGCAGCTAGCAAAACAGAGGCAGAGAACAAGGTAAATGAACTTATCTTAAAACATAGCTACAACGCCTCTACCGAATAGATTTATGAACAACGCCATAAAATTCCTGACGCTCAATTTCTTTGGCGTCTTACTACTCACAAATCTGCATGCTGTGGTTCACAAATGGGACAGCATATACACATCTATAGCCTCTCCTACTTCTGGTGCTGGAGTAAGGATGATGTGGAGTGACTCTATATCATCTTTACCATATAGTTTTTTTAGAGCTGGACATGTGACAGGGTCAAGTTGGGATTCGTCCTCAATTGGATCGTTTTCAGTTGCATTTGGAAAAGACACTAAAGCGTCTGGAACGTATAGTTTTTCACATGGTTTTGGTCCCACTGCATCAGGTGCCTATTCGTTTGCCTTTGGGAGTGGTACGAATCTCACTAGCAATACATTAGCGTCAGGCTCATATTCTTTTGCATTTGGTAGAATTGCTAAGGCTCAAAGCGCTTACTCTTTTGCACTCGGAGAGCAGACCACTGTATCTGGTAGTCACGCATTTGTCTCTGGCTTCAATTCCACCGTGGGCAGTGGAGCAAATTACAGTTTTGCGCATGGCTTCAATAATCAAGCCAATGGGAATTCGAGTACCGCTATAGGATATGAAAACCGTGCTGAGGGATGGGGATCAGTTGCGATGGGTGTGCTCTCAATGGCGAAAGGAGATCATTCGTTTGCTCACGGATACGGTGCTGTTGCTGAGAATAATGTCGACCCTACAAATCCATTTAATGTATCTAAGAATAATTACGCATTTGGGTGGGATACTATTTCGAAGGGAGCATCTACCTTTGTCGTAGGTCAAAATAACGACATATCGATTTTTACGAGTAATCCTTGGGCGGCAGAGCGACCTATTTTCGTTGTTGGAATCGGGTCGGGCAGTGGACAAACACCGCGAGTCAACGGATTTATTGTTCACGCTAATGGAAAAGTTGTGATTCCTATGGTGCAAGGTGACATTTCTATGGGCGAATTCCAATAAGATTCCAAACTGCATAAAGCCCATGAAATCGATCTTTCTAGGTGCGATGGCTCTCGCTTTGTCTTTTGCTATCTGTCAGGCAGCTGAGCCTGCATGGTGGGGACAGAGAGGTGTGAAATCTGCAGCTCCTGCCAGTAACAAATCACCTGCCAATCTTGGTCAATTAAAGTGGGTAGCCAAGCAGGCGAAGCTGGAATTTGACTCCAAGTTTGCCAGCTATGGAGGTGCAGGTGCGACCATTACGCAGCTTGTAAATGGGTTCCAGGCAGGACAGTTGAATTACTCTCCTGCCAATCAAGGACAATTGAAAGCAATTGCGAAACTATACTACGAACGGCTGCTCTTCATGGGGTTCGATACCAAGCAGAGCCTAAGGAATCACGGAACTCCAACATGGGGTTATTACTACCCATGGACTAGCGAGACAGCGGATGACAGTCACTACAGCCCTGTACTGCTAGGGCAACTCAAATGGGTTTTTAGTTTCGACTTCACGGGCTTTAGCCCAAATCCCAGTTACCTTGGCCCAGGTATCGACACCGACGGCGATGGACTTGCCGATTGGGCTGAGATTTTGTTAGGTGCAAACCCTAATCAAGTTGATACTGACGGCGATGGGGTGAGTGATTGGCAAGAGCTTTATAATTCTACTAATCTTAATTTTAGCAAAATAGCCTCTAGAAACTTTAAATCTAGAGATAGCTCGAGCATAAATCTACATGTAATTTCAGTTAGATAATTAATTTCAAACAAATGCTTAACTTAATTAAATATTTAATACTCTATATTATTATAATTTTTTTAAATAATATTGCTAGTGCTAACTTTTATGATGCTGATATACAGAAATCTGGAAGGGTACCTGTAGCAGTTCAGCTCGAATATCAAATTGAGGGATTGAATGTAGGTTGTGAAATAGCTTCAAGTATTGAAATAAAACCAAACTCTTATCACTATTCTACTTCCGACAAGTCATATTATATTGCTCAGAGTTTGGATGGTTCTTTAAGTGGGACAATACAAAAATCAATAGAATTAAGAAGTCCAGTGTCAAATCCATTAAGCTTAGACATGCCACATTCTATTAATGTTGAATTAAAAGACAAACACCAAAATTGCTCAACTATAAATAATAGTAATACAAAAATATTCATTACAGTATATACAAAAGAAGACACTTCTGTATACTTTAACACAAGCGGAAATGGCATTATTGAACAAAATACATGGCGTAAACGAAATAAAATTAAGATTGACTATTCACAATTTATAAATGGTAAATTTGACTTAGGCCTTTTTCTAAGAAAAGAGCACACTAAGGGTGCTCTTTCAGGTAAGATTTCTCCAGTTTTTGGAACAGGAGTAGTATCTAATATAAGCTTGGGTTTTTTGAAAAACGGTAAATCTGCTGGAAATATTACTATATGTTCTGAAAAACGGTATTCTGCAGAAGGTTTTTATTTGAGTGAGAAGTTTTCCGTTTATAATATTTTTGCCATGTCAAGCTCAAATGATGTAGTTATTGAGTACACTACTGAATTATTTGGCTTAAAAAGAATAAAACAAATTCTAACAAATCAACATAGAATATTAATTACTCCAATCGATTTATTTAATTTTGATATCAAATTTTACAACAGACGAGTTGATGACGAAATAGATTCTCTTTTAGAATCCGGACAACCAAGGTTAAGTGCTTATTATGAAAACGAAGCTTTTGTATATAGTTTTAAATCAAAATATGAATTTGATATAAATGGAATGCATGATCTAGAAATAAAAAGAAACTATAATGGTACTACTAATTATAGTTCTATAAAAACTTTTCCAAATGCTGACGGTGCTCTTGACAAATGTATAGTAAATAGCTGGGGTAAGGAATATGAAATCAGATACACATCAACAAGCAGAGAAATATCTAGTACCGTTAATATAATAGATAATAGATTTTACAATGGAGCTATGGATTACGTTAATACTACAAACAATGAACTCTCACAAGGCAGTCGGTCCTCTACATATTATGATATAATAGGAAATGATTCAGATGACTATTCACTGGAATACAATAATGCAAGAAATTATGAAACAAAATATTCACTTCGCGAAGGTATACCTTATTCATTTTATAATTTTTCTGAAACAAAATATGATAATTATTTGAGAGCAACAAAATCAACAGGTCCCTATTTAAATGAATTTTGGAATTCTAACAGAAACGAGATATTCGAAATTTTTCAACCAGACTTTGATGGCTTCTGTAGATATCCTCAATATACAAAAGTTGATATAGATGGTGATATCGTAGGGATAAATGAAGCAGAAGTCTCGGATATGGAAAATATGCTTTCGGCAAATGGTCACCCCTTGTTTTCATTTACAAATAAAATATATAACCCAAATACTTCAAATATTTATTCAAAGACTTATATTGAATACGTTAAAGATGGACCAATTGATTATTTAGAGGAATTACCATATTATTCTAAAAATATTAACGGGACAAGCTTAAGTTATATTTATCAAAAAGGTCACTTTGATTATATCAACAAAAGCTTCAGCTCAAACGTAAATGGTCCCCATTTTAGAATTGTAGCATTAAATACCGTCGATGGAAATAATATTACTACATGGGATAACAAATCTGTACATTCTGCAGCTATGATATCCAATGAGAGCACTATAAATGTTACAATTAAGGACCATAGAGGCTTTACAATTAGGGAAGAGACCCGTCTATATAACGGTATATCAAATAATACAAATGATTGTCCTTTAATTAAATGGAAAGATATGGAGTATAACGAGGAAGGGGAGCTAACTTACACAATTAATAACAAGGGCGAGATATTTGAAGCATCGTATGTGGACGGCTATAAGGATTGGCAAATAGATGAATATGGTATCAAAACTGAATACAAATATAATACTGATGGGTATGTTATCGAGGAAATTATTTCAACGGTCAACACTCCTAATAATTTTACTTCTCACCCAAATAAAATAATAAATTATAATTACAATAATAGCGGACAGGTTTATAAAAGAGAAATCACGGATTCAGAACATAATAAGTTAAAAGAGGAGTTTGCATATTACGCAAACGGCTTTTCAAAATCTGTACTTAATCATGGATACAAAACGCAGTTTATATATATCCAAGGAGAAAACGCAAAAATTGAAGTCTTGGCAGATGGCACATTTAAATACACTCAATTATATATGGATGGTAGAATAATGTATGTCGCTGGATTGGAAGCACTAGATCAATATGACTTAGATTTCATCAGTGATTTTGCACTAAATCCTCTTAATTTTAACAGTATCCCCGAATTTTACGAATACGGCTATGAGCCAGGTGCTTATCATGGTCTTCACAATACTTGGGTAAAGAAAACCTTTGGCTACAACCCCAATCCAGCGGTTTTCGGTAATCATAACTTGCCTGACTCTACTAAACCCGAGCAGCATACAAATCGCTGGATAAAGTCCACCTATGATAGCTTAGGAAATGTAATAAAAATTGAAAGACCCACGGAGGCGGGACAGGTTTTTACAGAAACTTATCATTATAATACTAAAAACCAACTGGAATGGTCTCAGCAAACGGGCCTGCCAAAGACCTATTATTTTTACGACGAATTCGGCCAACTTAGCATGACCGTTGTTGATGTTGATAATGACGGTATAGACATGCTCAATGATGAGATCAATTTTTCTGATGCCGATAGATTTTCAGGTACTCATACTTCCTATGTTCAAAATAATGATGCGTGGTATATTTGGACCGGTAATTGGACGATACCAAAGGAGAATAGCTCGCAAATCGTTTACACAGACCAAACCTGGGTGCAGCTCACTGGATTACCAGACGGTGTTGTAAGTTACACAACTACGATAGATCAAGGTGGTAATAGTAGCTATAAATATATTCTACTTGATCGTAGCACGGCGCTTAGAACTATCGTTGAAGGAAACTCAGCGAGCACAAACGAAAGCACATCCTATGTGCATGCAGGCTATTTACGGAAACAAATATCCAACACTGGTGTTACCATTGAATACAAATATGATGGTCTGGGGCGTCTCATAGAGACCATAGACAGCAGAGTAGGTACCTCTACTTTCAACTACCATTCGCATACAGTAGATGATGTGGTATACCAGACAGATAAAATTTCTGAAGTGCACTCCAAGTCACCCGATGGAACAGTGCGTTTAGAAGCGAGCTACTCATACGACACACTTGGTAGGTTGACTGAGGTCACTAACGCAGATGGTAAAACTACCAATTACGCTTACAATTCCCGTGGGCAAATTCACCGTGTTTGGGGAGATGTTCCCTACCCCGTGGAGTATGCTTATGATGGGTTTGGGGCAAAGGCGCGCAAGAGCACCTTTCGAGTCGGTGCCAATTGGACTACCGCTACTTGGTCTGCAGGGGATCATGGAGCCCGTGTAGCAGGTTATAATGGCGATGATACACTTTTTGCCTACGAGCCTACGACCGGACTGCTCAAGAGCCGCACCGACGCGCTGGGGCGCAATGTGGAATACACCTACAATGTGCGTGGACAACTCAAGACCAGAAAATGGCAACGAAATGCTTCACAAGGGACTACCCGGCTGACGACCACTTACCGTTACTACGATGCAGACGAAGGCACCTCGCGACGCACTGGCGAGATTTACAAAATCGACTACCCCGATGAGTCGTCCATTCATGCTACCGACTCCTTCGGCGTCTCTTTGCCAGTAGTTCCCCTAAATACCGATATCACTTACACCTACAATCGGCGCGGTGCGCTTAAATCTATTAATGATGCCTCGGGCACACGTACTTATAGCTACAGAGAAACTGGCTCTAATCCAGATCTGATGATGAGCAGTGAGCTTCTGGCGCCAGATTTTTACGGTACCCAGCGTGCACTCTCCTATAGTTACGATACTCATGATCGCCTTATCTCCCTCTCCTTCCTGCAGGACTTTATGGGTGGTTCGCCCACTACTTTGGTCAATACGCAATATGCCTATCAGCAAGACACTGGCCGTTTGCAGTCAATAACAGGAACTTATGCTTATACCTATGCCTATCTTGCCGACAGCGACCTTGTTGAAAGCGTGCAGGCAACGGTCCCAGCAGGTCTCTATAGCCAGACGCGCAACTGGAGTCCTCACCGCAATGCCTTGACTGCGCTCGAAAGCAAGCTGGATTCGGCTTCAATTGCTCGCTATGCGTATCGGCACGATAATCTCTGGAGACGTTCCGATCTCACTCAGACAGGCAGTCTTTTTAGCCGTTATGGGGCTGGTTTGGTCATTGGTTATTCCTATAATGATCGCAATGAGCTCACGGGATATAATACTTGGGTCAGTGACGATCCAGATACACTGCCAGCCGCACCTTTGCCAGGGCGCGGCATGGAGTATGGTTACGATCCCATAGGCAATCGTAAACGAGCCACCACAAATGATGCCACAGGCGCTTGGTATACCCCATCAGGCAGCGCGAATTACAACACAAATGCACTGAATCAATATACCTCCCGAACTAATCCAGGGGAGCTTATGGTGTCTGGGTTTGTGGATAAGAGCGCCACAACCACAGTCAACGGAGCTTCCGTGAGTACAGTTTGGTGGTGGAGTCCCGCTTCGGATTTTCAAGACTCTGAGTATTTCTATGAATACTTAGCCAAGCAATCCGGAGCCGCCAGCTCTGGCGGGATGCAGAGCATTACGGTCTCGGCGCAGAAGAACGTCAGTGGCACCGTCCACCGCGGGGAAGAGACTTTGCAGAAGCGGGTCCGTCCAAACAGTGAGAGCTTCAGTTACGATCAGGATGGCAACCTCACGGGCGATGGAGCATTCACCTATGTTTATGATGCTGAAAACCGAGTGGCGCAAGTGCACAAGCGGTTTG
>CAZJJR010000268.1:0-8685 GCA_964546365.1 uncultured bacterium
GCGTAGGCGGACTTTGTTTGTATAGTCGCGGTTTCAACCGCCGAGTATAGAGAGGAGTAGCTAAATTCCTTTTTCTAATACCTCTTCAGCAATTTGATACCATTTTTCCCGTAAAGGCGCGTCTTCCGGTTTAGCTGTCAGCAATCGCCCTCGTAATTCCGGATATTCGGCGTAGAAACGCTTATTTACTTCTTCATTAAAACGTGCTTCTGGAATTCCTGCTTCTTGGCGACGGCTCAAAATTTTCTCGATCCGGGTTTTCTCCTTACCAGAATTGGGTGACCCTCCGATTTTGCGATCGGTAAACGCGATCGATTTAGTAGTCTGGACTAACCAATTAAATCCCGTCCATACTCCAAAACCAGTTAAAGCAACCAAACTCATGCTGGTCACTCTCATCAACAAACGCCGGAGAAATCCCGCCCGATTAGATAATACAATTGTTTGGCTAGCAGGCGTGCTTACTGCCGCTTTAGCAGGAGTTGGACTAGCAGGAGAAACTACCAATGTACGAACTTGGGAAATATTTCGATTGACAGGTTGTGGCGGTGCGGTAACTTGCAGATCTCGCAATACTTCATCGGCAGATTGATAGCGATCGCTTGGTTTATATGCCAGCATTTTCTTTAACACCGCCTCTAATTGAGGACTAACTTTAATAGTTTTTCCCCAGTGCCAAGTTCCCTTATAATTATCGTATAACTCTTGTGGTTTTTTACCAGTTAGCAACACTAAAGCCGTCACAGCTAAAGCATACAAATCGCTGTTAGGAAAAACTTGTCCTCTTTGCAGTTGTTCTTCTGGTGCATAACCTGGTTTGCCTAATAGAGTAGGCGGTTTACCCATTTGAGTTAATTTAGAAATAGCAGTGATTGCTACTTCTTTAACTCCACCAAAATCAATCAGTACTGGCAAATTATCGGTAGTTCTTTTAATTAAATTATCTGGTGAGATATCGCGGTGAACGACGCTCTGAGAGTGAATGTATGATAAAACAGGTAATATTTTAACTATTAATTCCTTAATTTCTGTTTCCGGTAAATGCTTGCAAGATTTCAATAAATCAGCATAAGTTTCACCTTCAATATAATCTTGTACCAAAAACAGACAACCTGCCCCATCTCCCATATTTGCCTGGAAAAACTCCCGAAAACCTGGTAACTGAGGATGATTCAGTTTATAAATCGCACTCGCTTCCCGTTCAAATAATTCTTTAGCTTTGTCCAATTGGCGGGAACTGCTGACTTGAGGCGCAAATTCCTTGAGAACGCAGCGTTCGTTAAAGCGGTTCAAGTCTTCTGCTAAGTAGGTACGTCCAAAACCACCCCCTGCAAGATGCTTGAGAATGCGGTAGCGACTCTCTAAAATTTGCCCCACTGGAAACCATAGGGGTTCTCCACACTGGAAACAAAAGCGGTTAGAGGTTTGGTTTTGGTGTTTTTGAGTGCAGTAGAGAGACATTGTGGTATGGGGCAATTTCTGGAAAGATGCAGTAACTTATCCCAAATTCTAAGAGAAACTGTTGTTATCTGAAAAATTTACCGCAGAAGAATTCAGAAGTCAGAATACAGAATGACTTTGTATTAAACGCGATCGCTAGCTGTCCAACTGGACGGTTGCTTTTTATACTAATTTACCGTAACAGTGTCTCTAGTACTGCGATCGGCCCCTTGCCTCCTTACCTTCATACTAAATCTGGCAGTGCTTTGAGTGAAGTGTATTATACTCCGGTTCTCCCGATCGAACTCTCTCTTCCCTTACTCTCTTCACTCTTCTTGTTCCCATTTACGGAGATATTATCGTTAAAATGCTCCTGATTATAATGATAAAGCGTGCGGATGGGATAAGGAATATTGATGCCAGCGCGATCGCAAGCTTGCTTAAGCGCAATCATTACTTTAGTTCTGGTGCGGCGGACATTGACCTTTTGCGGTAACGTCCAGTAGCGTACCGCAAAATCGATCGAACTTTCGCCAAATCCCAAACCATCTACTTCTGGTGCTGGGTGGGATAAAACACCATCAGCTTCTGAAACTGCTTTGAGGAGAACGTCAACCGCTTCGGATAGATCCGTGTTGTAATCAACGCCGATTTCTAAATCCGTTCTGCGGTAATTTTGGGCAGTGAGAACTTGTACGGCATTGGTAAATACCATCGCATTCGGTACGACAATTCTTTCTCCTTGATAAGTGAGAATTTGAGTAGAACGAATGGCAATTTCTTCGACCGTACCTTCATAACCGTTGACGATAATTTGATCGCCAATCCGAAATGGTTCTTGTAGTAGTAACAGAACGCCTGCCAGAAAATTTTTGAAAATGTCTTGAAAGGCAAAACCAATCGCTACAGAACTCAATCCCAGTAAGCCAATAATGTCACCCAAGCGTAAGTCGGGAAAGGCAATGACACTAGCAAATAGTACTCCCACAACCCAGATAGCAACAAAACAAGTTTGGATTAATAACAATCGTAGGGATGGGTTTTTAACTGCCCGTCCTCCTAAGAGGGTGATAAACCGACGAGATAGATTAGCGGCGTAGCGGGTTAAGCAAAGAATGACGATCGCAGCGATGTATCCTGGTAAAGATTCGATCGTATAACCTAGCAAGTTTAATAAGCTTTCTCTAATTTGTTGAAATAAACCATTCATGGATATATGGGGGCGCTTTTCGTTGCTTTTGCTTTTTTAACTGATGAGCAGTCGATCGGGCATCTCCCCCAAGATAGTTGTAGAGTGCTTCTTCCGGTTTGGCGATCGCAATTTATGCAATTTTGTATTATAAAATGTATTTTACGTGCTACACTAGCAATAAAAAGTGGTTGATTATATATGAATCGCCTAGAAATTGAAGAAAGAACTATCTTAATTGCTTTAACAGGTAGCCGTGGCTATGGGTTAGCTACAGAAAGTTCTGATTATGACTATCGCGGTATTTTTATCGCGAGTAAGCCATATTATCTGGGATTAAAAGAAATAGAACAAAAAGATACTGGGTGGACGGAAGAACCGGGGAAATTTGCTTATTTAAGTAAAGATACTTGCATTTATGAATTGAAAAAATATTTGGATTTGTGTATTGACAACAACCCAAATATTTTAGAATTGCTTTGGTTTAAAGAATATCCTTATATCAGCGAAGTAGGCAAATTTCTCCAACAGCACAAACAGATTTTTTTATCGAAAAAAGTCAAACAAACTTATGCGGGATACGGTTACGCCCAAATCAAAAGGTTAGAGACTCACCGCCGTTGGTTACTCACTCCGCCGCCAGATAAACCGAAACCAGAAGATTTTGGTTTCGAGTCAACTAAACCGATGACAATTATCCAAATAAATGCGTTTTTGGAATATCTTTATCAGTTGATTAGAGACCGAATCCAGTTTTTTGAAGAGGCAGAACAACTGTATAATTTGCTGACAGCCGAAATTGATTTTAAAGCTGTATTGAAGCAGTATCCTTTACCGTCTGAAAACCTGGGATATACCAGACAAATTACTCATAGTTCGGAAAATTTCATTCAACTACTGCAAAAAAGCCAGCAGTATCATACCGCTTTGCGAGAATATGACAATTATCAACAATGGAAAAAAAATCGCAACCCAGCTAGAGCGGCGATGGAAGCAAAAGTTGGTTATGATGCTAAATATGCGATGCAGGCGATCCGACTTTTGAAAACCGGGATTGAAATCTTGGAAACCCAAAACGTCATAGTCGATCGCCGAGAGACTGGTGATGCTGAGGAATTATTGAGGATTAAAAACGGGCAACACAGCTATGATGAAGTGATGGCGATCGCAAATCATTTCTACCAACAGCTTGATGTGGCTTATGCTAAATCTACTTTGCCAAAAGCCGTAGATAAAGAAGCAGTTAATCAGCTTTGTATTGATTTAGTGACGATGCAAGGATGGTAATTTGGTTTGTAGTGAGGACTTCAGTCCTCCCATTGCCAGGAGATAAGGACTGAAGTCCTTACTACAAACTATGAATCAATGACCCAATTACGCTGCACCAACTTTAAGGTTAGCGTGTTCGTGTTCTACGACAAACACATTTGCATAGAGATTAGCTAAAATTTGTTTTCCTTCTTGGGTAAGTTCTAAATAGCGGAGAGCATCTTTAATATAAGGATAAACTACATTCCAATAAAACTTGGCGTAGTTTTGGCGCACGTCACCTGGGTGATTGTAACCTAAGTTTTTATTCACCCCCGTTTCTTCAAATTCATAGTAGAGGGCGCTAATTTTTTTCAGGTATCGAGGGTCGCTGAGTTGACCGATTAAGTCGGCGGCGCGAACTAAACCAGGACAATTTACGGTATCTTGATGATCGTCATCTGCTGGAACGGGAAAGCGAGTTAGTTCGATATTTTGTTTGATAATTTCCGCATCGATCAGTTTATGATAGCCAAAGCGCTCTTCAATAAACAGTTTGCCTCGGTCTACATGATAAGCGGCTAAACTGGCATCGGATGCTCCTAGAGGTAATTTGATCATCGTGCCATTAATGCCAGTAGCACACAAGCCTTCTGCTGGTCGGTCTTGTCTGCATACTCCTTTGACGTAACCGATATCATGGCATAACAAAGAGATAATGCCATGCAGCCAATCTTCGCAAGACACCCCACCCTCGCGGATGTGTTTGCCTCGCAGAACTTCTTGTCCGACTAAGGTAACTAAAATAGTATGTTCGACATTGTGGTAGAGGGCGTCGCTGTTGGCAATATTTTCTAAAGCCATATTGCCAGCCCAACCGATGATGTCTGCGTAGTCTGGTTTCCAGCCTCCATAGGTGCGCTTGTAACCTTCTCGCAGTTTCTCCACAAAATGATCGATGATTAATTGAGTGGCATCAAACATGGATATTTACAAAAGACGAGACACGACAGGGAGTTTACACAAGGTGGCGGTAATTCCGCATTACTTTATAAATTAAGTTTCTTACTATATATGATGATTTGTGTTGATTTGGATCTGGGTGATAGTAAGCACCCATGATTGTGACTTGAGTTCCATCATTAAGTTAACCAATTAACCGACAAAAAACGCGATTCCGATCGGGCGAGTTAATTTGGTATCTGGTGGCACAAATAACGGGCCTCTATTTCCTGGGGCGGGAAACGGAAGTGGTTGTCCGGTGGTGCCGTCGTAACGGAGAATTGCGCCTAAATTGCTGGTGCCATTGCGGTTATCAAAACCAACTACGAATAGGTTACCATCAGGGCCAAATGCCAAACTACCGATAAAGTTGCTGCTAGGTGAAGTTCCCGTGTAATTAGTCGATAAAACTGCTAATAAGTTGCCCGTGTTTAAGTCATAGCGCCTGACATCGTTGGCGAAATCGCTAACGTAGAGGTTGCCATCTTTGGGGTTAATTGCGATTCCCAACAAGCTGACAAAACCGAAACTCTCAGGGGATGGGGATGGAGATGCGATCGCATTTGATTGTCTGGTTTGTAGGTTATAGCGTAATAGTTGACTGGGTAACCCCGCACTAAAGTCCGGTGTTCCATTTACGGCAACGCTACCTTGGGTAGTAACGTAAAGGCTACCATCAGGGCCAAACAGCAAACCATTAGGCCCGTTTAAGCCCCCTGGCTGTTGGTTTCCAGAGGCAAATACATCAATAAATTGGCCGGTTTTGCCGTTGTAACGGAGAATTTGGTCGCTGAGAAAGCTGCTAACGTACAGGTTACCATCGGGGCCAAAAGCGGAACCGTAGGGACGGAACAAACCGCCAGTTTCATCTATATTGGGCGTTCTGGGATTATCTCCTACAAATACATCGATAAATTGGCCGGTTACGCCGTCATATCGCAAGATAGCAGAAGCACCCTGTTCTCTGGAGGTGGCAGGTTTGTTTCCGCTACTTACATAAAGGTCTTCAATACCGTCCCCGTTGCCATCTGGCCCGTAAAGTAAGTTATCGGGAGAAAATAAACCGCCGCTATTAGCAGGAATGAATTCTCCTAAAAAGGCACCTGTTTTGGTGTCGTAGCGCAAGACGTTATTGCCAGTAGTATTACCGACTAAAAAGGTGTTGAGAACTTGGAAGGCTTGCGTGGGGGCACGTCCTTCATTTAAGCCAAATTTGAGGAAGTGTTGATAGGCGGTGAGTTCGTTTCGTCCGACGGCGGCGGCAATATCTGGGTTACGTTCTAAATAAATACGAGTGTTAAATAAAGTGTTGGGGTTGCGTCCTTCAAATTGACCGTACTGTACGAAATGGTCGTAAGCGGTGATTTCGTCTCGCCCAACGGCGGCAGCGATATCTGGATATAGTTCTAAATAAGTACGAGTGTCGAAAAAATTACTGGGGTCACGCTTTTCCCGGCGACCGAATTGCTGGAAGTGGTCGTAAGCGGTGATTTGCCCGTTCTGAACGGCTAGGGTAACGTCGGGATTTTCTTCTAAATAATAGTTGGTATTGAATAGGGCGCTGGGGTCGCGTTGTTCAAATTTACCCAATCGATTGAAGTGATCGAAGCCACTGCTAAAACTTCCGTTGCTGACAGCAGCCGCTACGTCTAGGTTTCTGGTTAAGTAATAGCTTTCGTCAAAAAGTGCGATCGCGTCTTGCATTAACTAAATTTTTTGGTTTATTAATATTAAGTTGCAGTATTATACACCTCAATTGTAATTTGGTCAATAAAATACAGGAGCCAGAATTCAGAATTCGTGCCGGAAATCAAAAAAACGGATAAATCCGGTCGGTCAATTCTTCAATTCTTCAATAGCCTGACTCCTGTATTTTAATTAAGCAAGGTTGCTCGATCGATTAGATATGGGTTGAAATTCCCATCACAGTAAGCTGGCGGAAGCAGGATCTAAAAATAAAGTGGCTTGTGGATGTTGACGCAAAATAGAAGCAGGGATTTTGTTGCTAATAGGATTTTGCAACATATCTCTTACGACTGCGGCTTTGCGTTTTTCTGGTGCTAGGCAAAAGATTTTTTTGGCAGAAAAAATCATCGGGATGGTGAGGGTAAAAGCATATTGAGGTACGGCTTCTAAACGGGGAAAATGACCTTGGTTAACTTGTTGTTGGCGAGTTTTTTTGTCTAACTTTACTAAGTTTACTTTTCTGATTTCCGTGAATGATGCGACAGAGGGTTCGTTAAAAGCTAAATGTCCGTTTTCTCCTACACCGAGACAGCAAAGGTCGATCGGCTGTTGTTCCAAAAGTTGAGAATAGCGATCGCATTCTTGAAACGGTTGCGTCGTATCCCCTTCTATATAGTGAAAAGCTTGCGGATTTACTCTTTTTTCTACTCTCTGTCGGAGATACCGTCGAAAACTGGCGCTATGTTCTCCATCTATGCCTAAATACTCATCCAGATGGAAAAAGGTAATTTTAGACCAATCTACCCCACCTCTCGCGATTAAGGCATCCAAAAACCTAATCTGAGAATTACCAGTGGCCAAAACTATTGTCGCCGATCCCAGTTCTTTAATTACATTTTGTAAATAATTTTGTGCCAATTGCGCTACGTCTTGCGCTAGTTTATCTTGGGATTCATAAACTCGCACGGATAAAGCATCGACTGCAAAAGTTTTCACGGCAGTAGGAACTTGTAAAGGGGTTTTTAAATCCAACATGATTTGCCTCCTAATTTTAATTTAGTAGCGATCAAAACAAAATTCTTCTTATCTAATCTGTCTTTCTTTGTATACTTTTCACTTCCATCCAATAGGTGAAAGATAGATACTTTGTTAAGTACCTTACCTATATCTCATACCGGATTTTTTGAGCGAGTTTATCGTTATGGCAGATTATTCAAGAGAACGCTGGCGGGTTTGCAAACGGTTTTTAGAAATGCGATCGAGTTGGCTTACTTTAATTGGAGAAAATTTACAAGACGATCGAGGAGATATTTTAGAATACTGGCGGATAGAAAAATCAGACTCCGTGATAATTGTCACCCTTCAAAAGAATCAATTAATTTTGCCACAACCGATGTATCGTCCTGGAGTAGGAGAATTTACTTTTGATTTTCCAGGGGGTCGAGTTCCTGATGGTGAAAGTCCCTTAGCAGTTGTACCGCTTATTCTCAAACGAGAGTTGGGAATTGAAGCAGATTCAATTGTGGAAATTACCCCCCTAAACACTAAAGGTTGGGCGGTGAATAGTTCTTTTTCTAATCAAAAACTATTTGGTTTTTTCGCTCAGATAAAGCCGAGTTTGGTACTTTCCCCTGAATACGTGGGTGCAACTTATCCGGTAAACGATTCGGGAGTGAGAGATTTGCTGGAAGTTCTCACCTGTCTGCAATGTCGTGCTTGGTGGGGGGAAGGGGGGGGGGGGAGTAGGGGGGCGGGGGAGTAGGGGAGTAGGGGGAAAGATTAGTTACATGGTTAAAGAGAATTGGTATAGAAAAAATCTTATATGACGTGACTACCCCATAACTGTATGGTTATATAAGAAGTGTGGCAACCAAAAATAAGGGTTTGGCTGCCTACACACACACGCAAAACACACACGATCGATCATCTCAAAGGAGATATTTACTCATATGGCGACTACTTTAGCAAGACCCTCACGGGAGAACCTGTGGGAGCGGTTTTGCAATTGGGTGACCAGTACGGAAAATCGGCTTTATGTAGGCTGGTTTGGGGTTTTGATGATTCCCACGATCCTGACTGGCGCGATCGTATTTATCCTGGCTTTTATTGCAGCGCCGCCC
>CAZJJR010000269.1:0-7962 GCA_964546365.1 uncultured bacterium
ATTTTTCGCAGATTTAGAAGGACGCACCACTGAAGAACAATGGATAGTGTGGCTGCGCGGTTTTGGGGAGAGATTGCTGGCGTCGCCTGCACCAAATCAAGAATTAGCCGTGCGAATGCTGCAATTACAAGCATTAGGATGTGGAGAAATTGGAGAAGTTGTGGGTGAAATTGGTAATCAATTATTATATCGCGGTAACAGGCAATCATTCGCTCAACCAATTCAAACTAACTTGAATTTTCCGGAAGCAGCACCTCTCGATCCGGCAGGATATGAAATGACGGTTGAACCGCAAGCAATTAGCCTGGATCAGTTGTGGGAAATCTTACAACAAGATACCGAGTTGGCGCAGCAAATGTCTGAGGTATTGCAGATTCAAACTAACGACCCTCAAGGTATTATTCAGGCATTAATTAATCAAGGAGAAGCCGAAAATAAAGCGAGTTTAGATGATGGTACTAACGTTCAATTTAATATAAATGAAAATCGGGAAACAGTAAGCAGTATACCAGACGTGATTGAAGCAGAATTCACTCAGTATACTAACGAAGATACATCGATAGTTGATGAAAATGAAAGCGGTCAAGTAAGTAGCAATGAAATGCAAGTTCAAGCTTGGTTTCAACAAGGTTTTGAACAATATCAATTAGGAAAATTTGAAGAAGCGATCGCATTTTACGATCGAGCAATAGAACTTAACCCAAACTATTACTTAATATGGCTTAACCGAGGGAATGCGCTCATTGCGTTAGGACGGGACGAGGAAGCGATCGCAAATTATGATAAAGCATTAGCAATCAAACTCGATGTCTGGGTAGCTTGGGTTAATCGCGGTGCAGCAGCCGCGAACTCGGCTAATTGCGATCCTCTATTTGCTTCTTTAAGCTTGATTTCCACCCAAAATCCTGCTTTGAAACAAAGAGGTTACGAAGGAGAGTTAGCTAGCTATCAAGAAGGATTAAAATACATTCATCCCGAAACCGAACCAGAAGGTTGGGGAATCTTACATTTATGTCTGGGTAATGCTTACTATAATCAAAGTCGGATCGATACAAAACCCTTAGAATATTGCCGAAAAGCATTAGCAGAATATCGAGAGTCTCTCAAAGCTATCACTAAAGAAAATTTTCCCGAATGGCATTTAGAAATTTTACAGGATTCCTTAAAAGCTCTTTTAATTTTAGGAGAAACTTCAGAAGCCGAAGAATTTGAACAACGCGGTTCAACCTTATTGAAGCGGTTGCTAAACGAACAGGGATTTACCGAACCGCAAAAAAAACAACTAGCAATTAAATTTATCTCTTTTGGTCAACTTAAAGTAGACTTGTTAGTGCGTTCGGGTCAAACAATCAAAGCTTTAGAACTGGCAGAAAAAAATAAAAATTCTTGCTTAAGTTGGATTTTAAATGATTGGAACGAAGATATTCCTTCTCCTGATTGGTCGGAAATTCAACAATTAATTAATCCTACTACTGCCATCGTTTATTGGCATCTCAGTCCGTGTGCCTTAACTACTTTTATTCTGAAACACGATTTGGCGGAACCAATAGTTTTGCCAGAAACACCGATCGCGGAAGATACGAATTTTCCCCTGCGAGTAGTAGAATTAGAAAACTGGCTCAAAGATTGGGATCGAAAGTATCAGGAATATTCCCAGTTGCCACCTAACGAGCAAGAAAATCATCTGTGGCGGCAAGAATTTGAAGCTACTCTCACTCATTTAAGTAATATTCTCGATATTTCTGAAGTAATAGCTGCACTTTCCGGGGTCGAACAAATAATTTTAATTCCCCATCGCGATTTACATCGATTGCCTCTGCATTATCTATTTCCCGATGATTTTACAGTTACTTATTTACCAAGTGCCAAAACTGGTTTCGCTCGCCAAAATTCAACTAAAATCGATCGCTTATTGAGCGTAGAAGTACCGAACAGCGAAGGATTAGCACCGCTGGAGTATGCGGAAATAGAGGCTAGTGCGATTAGTCAAATGTTCGAGCATTCCACTCGCCTGATCGATAACGAGGCTACGAAAGAAAAAGTAATTGCTGCTTTGTCAGGTGATTACGGGATTTTTCACTTCACGGGACATAGTGATTATAGCTACAGTATTCCCAGCCGATCGACTTTATACTTAAGCGGTCAAGACCGACTGAGCCTAGACGAAATTTGCCAATTACCGCTGACAAATTACCATTTAGTTTGCCTGACGGCTTGCGAAACCGCGATCGCAAATCACCAAACCATCGCCACCGAATACGTAGGTTTAGCGACTGGCTTTGCGTGGAAAGGTGTAGCTCACGTACTCAGTACGCTGTGGACTGTACCGGAAAACTCAACTGCCCTGCTCGCGATCGAATTTTACCGCCATCTCAAAGCCAACGTTTCACCACCACAAGCACTAAAACAGGCACGAAATTGGCTGCGTACCGTCACTCATACCGAACTCGTTCAATGGTATAAAGAAACTTCCGCCCAATTAGCAGATCGAGATCCGGCTGTCAGTCAATATTTAAATATTCAAGGAATGTACATTGAAGGAAACCCCGATAAAGTAAATTCGCCTCAGCCTCCTTACGCTCATCCTTACTACTGGGCTACTTTTACGATCGTGGGAAGATAAAATCGGTTTCTTGAAATCTCCCCATCTTCACGCTTGAAAAACAATAATGTCTTCTGTGGTTAAAATCGAAAAACTTTACACTGATGGAGCCTGTAGCGGTAATCCCGGCCCTGGCGGTTGGGGTGTGGTAGCTTATTATAATGATGGCTCTGTTTACGAAATTGGTGGTCAAGAATCCCAAACCACTAATAACCGAATGGAGATGCAAGCTGCGATCGCCGCTTTAAAACTCCTAGCAGCCAAAGGGCAAACCGAACCCGTCACCCTCTACACCGATAGCGAATATCTCAAAAAAGGGATTACTGAATGGGTAAAAGGCTGGAAAAAGAAAGGCTGGAAAACCTCTCAAGGTAAACCCGTCCTCAACCAAGACTTATGGGAAACCCTTGATACCCTCAATTCCAGACAAGTAGACTGGCAATATGTACGGGGTCACTCTGGCGATCGAGGTAACGATCGCTGCGATGCGATCGCTCGTACCTTTGCCTGTGGTAAAATTCCCGCTCTCCAACAATCAGTTAAATCCGAGACATTTAGTTCAGAGGCAACAAACGATCGCGTTTGCCAAAAGTTAAAATCCAGTGATGTACCCTCTGACGTTACCACTTCCAACTTAACTATGACCGATTCCAACACCCATTCTCCGACTGAAATAATTGACAACATATCTAGCGAAAATAGAGTCACTCAGTTGCGGAATCTCATAGAAGTTTTACGTATCGCTGATGACATCGCAAAGTCGGGCTACCTCATTACCAGTTCCGAATTAGCAGATTTAATGGATATCCACACCAGTGCAGTTACCAGTCGGGGTGACAATTGGGTTTGGCGGAACTGGGTGGTGTCGCGGGTGCGCCGAGAAGGAAATCAAATTCTCTGGCAATTAGAACGAGTCGATTAATTTTAGATTTTAGATTTTAGATTTTAGATTTTGGTTGACTCGAGTCTTGGAAAGTTTAAAGGGATAAGGAGATGGAAGGATTGGGAATGGGGAGAATTATTTAATTTTTATCCTTCATACTTCATCCTTCATCCTTCATCCTTTTCCCTAATAAATTCTGCCTCGCCATTGTTTGGGAGTGCGAAGCGAAGAAAGCAAAATCCTGAAAAAAGCGAAGGGATCGGCTAAAGGAGATAGCCAAAAAGCCCATTTACCTTTACTTTGAGAGCGATCGTAAGATGATGCGATCGCAAATAGCAACGCAAACCGAATCAGTAACAGAAATAAATTTAAGCCCAATAGAAAAAGAAAAGGAGAAGAAGAGAGGGAGAAAGGCAGAGAGAATAAGAGGCAGATAACTAAGATTAAAGGTAAGCCTTGCACGCTTAACAACAGCCACAAATCGCCCAATATCTGAGATGGCGATGAAGCATCTTTGAGATCCAAACTTCGCCCCCACTCTTGCCAAGTTTGCGCCACACCCTCATACATCCGCACTTTCAAAACTTTTGCCCCATCCAAAAATCCCACTTTATAACCTTGGGAAGCTATATGACGGGCTAAAGTCACGTCATCGCAAAACGAACTGCGGGCGCTAGTATAACCCCCCACCGCCGCCAATACGGAACGACGACAAAGGAAACACTGACCGTTTGCCATTACCCGTTCCGGTGATTGATTAGCAGTACCAGCCGGATCGAAACGATATAACAAAGTCATTAAAAGCGCTGGTTGCAGCCACCATTCCCCAGGAGATTTGAGGATAAATTGGGGCGAGAGGGAAACCAAATCGTACCCTTCAGTTTCCGCAGTTTTTACTAAAGCAGCTACTAAACCGGGTTGAGGTTGGGTATCCGCATCAATACCCAACACCCACTCGCTATTAGGGGAACTGTACAGAAACCCGTTATGCAAAGCCCAAGGACGACCCACCCAGCCTTTTGGTAAAGGGTCATCGTTAATTAAGCGAAATCTGGGGTCTTTCTGCTGTGCTGCTTTAACTAAATCTGGCGTGCCATCTTGGGAATAGCTATCAACTACGATCGTTTCTCGAACTTCGTAGCTTTGACGAGTTAAACCAGCCAAACAAGGGCTAATGCGATCGGCTTCATTTAAAGTCGGAACTACCACGCTCACTTTACCTAATTGTTCTGGCGTGGTAGCTAGCGGTGCGATCGGAGGACGACGGCTGGGGCCTTTTAACAAGCGGGACAGCAAAAGTGCTGTCGCTGGCGCTTGCATGATTAATAGCCCCAGACAGATTGCACCACTAACGTTTTCTGTCAAGATATTCGTTAACCAAAAGCTCACTTACGAGCAACCCCCACGGAAGCAACTGGAATTTCTGCTGTCTGGCTAGTCTCAGTTAAAGCTAAATTAGCAGCTACGGAATTCACAGCGATGTTGAGAGCCAAATTGCTAGAGGCAGGTTTAGCCATCCACCAAAGGGTAACCGCAGGCGCGACACCTACTAGTAAACCTAATGCCACCGGTACCCAAAAACCAGCAGCCAAGCTCATTACCATTGCAAAAGCAAAATTACTCAAATAAACAACTAAGGGTATGGTGAGGTCTTGGCGAGTCCAGTTAGCGAGATTATCTTCTTTGGCAAAAGGTGTCTTACTCCATAGAATAGTGGCGACTGTCATGAACACCGCACCCGTTCCCATCCAACCGGCAAAGTTTTGGTAAGGCATACCGAAGAAAGCACCCGGTTGATGCCATTGCCAGAAGGGAACCGCAGTCTGACTCATGGCGGGATCGAGTACGAAGTCCCATGATGTGAGCAGGAGCGCACCTAATGCGATCGCGCCGATTTTAGTCAACCAGTTGGATTTGGACACTGAGTTTAACCCGACACGCGCCAGCAAATAAGAAACTAGCCCTAAATAAAACCACGACATGGGAATCGTTACCGGTACCAATCCGGCAATTTTATATCCCAAACCGTTCAGGTAACTGTAGTGACCAAAAGGAAAACCCGTACTCGTACCGAGCAATTCGCTACTCAAGGATATCAATACAGCCGGTACCATAAACGCCAGCCAACGCCACCAACCCAAAGTACGGTAAGCATAAATGGCTACAGCGATTGCCCCTAAAACTATATAAACTACCCCACCACCAGCCATACTTAGCTGAAAAAACTTTTGCCCAAAGGGGGGTAAACTTAGAATTAATTCTGCATTGGGTAAAACTAACAGTAGTCCGGCCAGTCCAAAAGCCATTGACACGATATGACCAATCAGGGAGAAGCGCTCGGCCACATTCACTTGCTTCATAAAGTCTCCTCTAGATAGATGACGCTCGTCTAGCGCTTCTTATTAGTTTACAACAAAAGTTAATCAATTATGGCAGACTTTTCTGAGGTTGGCATATATGGCAACTTGGTGAGCGAGTGTAACCCCATTCTTTCCTTTCCGACTTTACCTTTTTCCTTTGCCCGCGATCGTGAAAAAAATACCCTGGTTTTCTTTAGGTTTACTCTTGCTGACTTATGCCACGGTAGGCTGGGTGGCATCTGCGATCGAGCTAGCAAGGGGAATGTGTACCCTCAGTATGGGAGAATGGCGTTTTTTTGATTGGGTGGCTTTCGTAGCCGGTTCTGCCTTAGCGTTATTACTAGCAGAGATTTTAGCTGCCCCTTTTTCCAATGTAAGAAAAGGTTTGGTTTATTCTTTCAGTACCGATACGCGAGCTTTTATCTTAGTAATTAGTCTGGCTTTTTTTGCCGCAGTGTTAGTGATTTGGGTTCATGTCGTTGCCCATGCGTTGGTGGCGATCTCGTCGGGAATCTTAGCTAGGTTAGATTTGTTGAGCGCTGGAATTAATAACTGGCGAGCATTTTGGATTCTATCTACCTTTTCTTTAAGTGGTTTTACACTGGGTTGGGTAGCGCATACTTTAGTACTGGCGAATCAGTTGTGAACTACCTACGGTGACGCAGAGCGTACACCGTAGGCTTCCTGCCCAACAGAAAGCGTGACAGTGGATTTCTTTCGTCCTCCCTTGACACGACTTACATCTGGGCGACAGGCTTTATCCCCCGTTCCAGAGGTCAAAATTCGTAGTCCCTCATCTCTGAGGTTAATGCTTGCGTTAATATCCCTGTCGTGCTTAATTTGGCAGTTCTCACAAGTCCAACATCTCACATCAAGAGGCAAGCTACCAACTTGGTTCAAGCACACATGACAGGTTTTTGAACTAGGGAAAAATCTATCAACTTCAAGATAAATTTTCCCTGACATCTCTGCCTTGTATTTCAACATGGTGCAAAACATACCCCAACCAACTTGATGTATGGATTTGGCCAGTTTATGGTTCTGCATCATGCCTTTAACGTTGAGATTTTCAAGCACTATAACTTGATTTTCGTTAACTATCCTACGAGATAGCTTGTGCAGGAAATCTTCACGACAGTTAGTTATTTTTCTGTGAATTCTAGCAATTTTTTTTCTAGCTTTATTGCGGTTATTAGAACCCTTCTGTTTTCTAGATAGCTGCTGTTGTTTAAGTTTTAAATTCTTTTCGTGCTTGTTCAGTATTTTAGGATTGTCAAACTTTGAACCATCACTGGTAACAACGAAGTGGTTTAATCCCAAGTCAATACCTATTGCTTTACCTTCTTTATTTGAGCTAGGTTTATCTTTACCATCGTCAAAAAGAATTGCTGCAAAGTATTGATTGGAGCAGTTTTTGGATATGGTTACAGTTTTGATTTTTCCTTCAATCTGTCTATGAATAATAGCTGTTACTTCTCCTATTTTTGGGAGAGTTACACAATTATTGCCAAGTTTGACATTTTGAGGATATTGAATTGACTGCTTACCATGTTTTGATTTAAATCTAGGGTATTTAGCTCTTTTTTCAAAGAAGTTGTTGAATGCTACTCCTAGATTTAAGCAAACTTGCTGTAAGCACTGTGAGTAAGTTAAGGATAACCACTCATGCTCTTTCTTTAACTGGGGAATTATCTTTTTAACTTCGTATCCAGATAAACCCTTACCTGTTTCTTTATATGTTTGGTTCATCAAGTTCAGGCAATAATTCCATAACCAGCGACAACTGCCAAAAGCTTGCGCTAGTGACTGCTGTTGTTGGGCATCTGGATATAACCTGACTTTGACGACTCTTAGCATATTAGAGTAAACAACTTTTGCTATAAAAAGCGTAGCATAAGAATTGCTAGTTTCCTCTATGTTCTCCTCCCTTGCCTGTCGGCATTGGTCGGAGAACTGTCCTCAACTAGCCTGCCATTCATCTCATCACTCGTCCTATTGGACTGAGTGATGAGATGAATGGCAGTTTAAGCTAAATAAAAATGGGGGAAGCCAGCAACTTACGTTAAATAGAAAATAGACAGTCGATAAATCGTCACAAAGCATCAAATATAGATGCC
>CAZJJR010000269.1:7980-8389 GCA_964546365.1 uncultured bacterium
GACACTTGTATATAGCGTTTAACTGTCCTTCTGCCCTACAGCGTCCCTGCCGTGGGGCAATTTTGTTTTTAGTACTTCTTGAAAAATAAAAGCACGACAGCGATGGCTCGATCTGTGGGAACCTTTGCCAAAGTCATCAGCTGCCGCGAGTGCGATCGATATTGCTTCAATTACAGTAAACGGAAAATAAAAGGGTAACGGTAGGACTGCTCCGTATTGCTTAGAGAATGCAAAATCGCCAAAATAGGAAGAACTACGTTGATTACCTGCAAAATACCAAGCAGTAGGAAACCAATTAATATCAACGTCAGTACGCCAAAGATAATTCCGTAAAGCCAAACATTAAAATGGAAGTTCAGTGCTTCTTTAGCGTTATCCTTTACTACTGGGTCATCGGATACGAATAAAA
>CAZJJR010000269.1:8430-8647 GCA_964546365.1 uncultured bacterium
CCTAAGAGGCTGAAAAAGATCTAGCTGTGAGAAAGTGCAGATAAGAGTTTTCGTTTGTCGGAATCGTACATATACCAAACCCCGATCTAGTCAGGTTAATTGCTTTCACTACGAAGCTACCATACTCGATGAAAGCGCAGGGGGATGTAATTTCCGTACTACAGGAGGGGGCGATCGAGAAAAGTAGCAATCGGATTGTATTGATTGGTTTCCTACT
>CAZJJR010000270.1:0-8562 GCA_964546365.1 uncultured bacterium
GTACGGTTCTGAAGACGAGTATAAAGCGGTGACGCTTATGCTTAGTTCAACATCTCAAGCTTGGGGAGAGAATACCTCTACTTTGATGGAAGCAATTCTATCGAAGCAAGTAATTTCGATGAACCAAGAATTCACGCACTTCTAGGGCGTGGAGTGTCAAAACTAGGATAAGAGCGCTAAAGCGCAACAACATACCTTTGATTAATTGTAAGCACCATTCGGTAAAAATCCTAAAAGTTGCTTCAATCTCGGATTCGCTCCTTCATAACAATGACTGGGCATTTGATAATTCATAAAGGGGTCGTACTTATGCCCGACAAGTCGCTTAGCGTAGGTAATTTGTGTAATGTAGCGCGTAATTCCAGAAGAATTCCTAGAACCTCGATGCCAAACTTGATTGTTAAAACATACCGCCGTACCCATCCCCCCCAAGCAGCTATAAATCGAGTCTTCATAGCCGGAAATATCACCATTGCAAAGCTTACCAAACAGATGCGAACCTGGAATCGCTTGTGTAGGGCCATTCTCAGGCGAAAGTACATCCGTGAGATAATAATTGACGGTGAAAGCCAGCACGTTCAGACGAATATTAGTGAGAGGTTTACCATCGAGAGAAAGGACGTGCGGCGTATCATCCTGATGCCACGCATTTTTGGCTAAACCATCGGTTTCGGGCGGAATTTTAAACGAGTTGTTGTGAATAACATGAATAGTATTGGCATTGGGAATACCATCATTTATGGAGTAGCCAGGGCCATTTGCTCCCCCGATGAGTTGTTCTGCAAATGTAACTAGCGGCTCTAAGTCAAACAATTCGAGATTGTGCTTTGAATGCTCGAACATTCGCTTCATTATTTTCTTGGATTTTTTATAATCCTTACCTTCAACCTTTTTTAAAGCTTCATCTAAATCATTGCGGAGATGTTCGCATTGTTCGGGTGTCAATACATTGGGGATGACTAGAAAACCGTTGGTATGGAAATAGTCAATCCATTCGTTTAATTGCGATCGAGTTGGTGGATTGTTTGCTAAGTAGTTAGACATTTATTTATGATTGATAAGTTTTTATATTTTTTTACTTTTAAGTTTATCATAAATCATTGATGATGTGAGATAAAATTAAGCGAATTCAGCGCTTTGTGAAAAGTGGCAATGGTGGGTTACGGCACGGGAACTTAATTATTGGTTGTGATGCAGAAGTGATTGCCCGTGCCTAACCCACCCTACAATTAGATGATATAAAAATATAAATCAGGAGTGAAAAAGGAGTGAAAATTGAAAACGATCGTTTTTTGTGATTTCGATGGCACCATCACGGTAAAAGAAACTTTTGAAGCAATGCTCAGGCATTTTGCACCGGAAGTTTCCGAACAGTTGATACCCCAAATGTATGCCAGAAAGCTAACTATACGAGATGGGGTGCGGCAAATTATGGCAACAATTCCTTCTTCCCGTTACCCGGAAATCGTCGAATTTACTAGAGGACAACCGATGCGTGCGGGATTGATCGAATTGCTGGATTTTTTGGACGATCGCAATGTGCCTTTGGTAGTAGTTTCGGGTGGTTTGCGAGGAATGGTAGAAGTTGTTTTAGGTGAATTGGTAAATAGGGTACGTAATATTCATGCGATGGATATTGATATTAGTGGTGAATATTTAAACGTGATATCTAAATATGAAGGGGATACGGAATTGGTGGCGAAAGTGCAGGTAATTGCAGAATATGATGTGGAAAAGCCAGTTGCGATCGGTGATTCTCTGACGGATTTAAATATGGCACTTTATGCGCCGATCGTATTTGCACGGGATCGTCTGGCTAAATATCTAGACGAACATCAAAAATCTTATATTCCTTGGCATGATTTTTTTGATGTGCGAGAATATCTGGCTAAATTGTGGGATTAGATGAAAAAAAACCTAACCCCCCAACCCCCTTCCCTGCAAGGGAAGGGGGAGACGAAAAGCCCCTCTCCCATCAGGGGAGGGGTCAGCACCCAGTCAATTAGGTAAGCTCATTAACTACTAACTACCAGCCCTTTTTCATTTGTTAAATTTAACGATATCTGGGCTTTAGAAGCAGCTTAATTTTGGTTGCGCTTTGGTTTTTTTCCTTCAGTTGTGTTAGGTTGAATTTCGCGATCGGCGATCGGCATTGGCTCGATGAAAGGGGTAGGCTCTAGGTAAGGAGTTGGCTCGACAAGAAGTGCCGGCTCTACAATAGACTCATCTGCCATAGGTTCAACTTCATACAAGCCTCTATTTTCCATCGGGGCTGAAACTGAAGTGTCAATTGGGAATGATGGATTGTTTGAAGTTTGATTTTGATTTGCTTTATCTGCGATCGCACCTTTTGCACGATTAGCGGTGTCTTTCACAGAATCTTTTACAGAATTACTCACGCCACGAACGTCAGCTTCTTCGATTTTGTGCTGAACGGAATCAGTTACGCCACGAACGTTAGCTTCATCAATTTTGTGTTGGACGGAATCACTCACGCCACGAACGTTGGCTTCATCAATCTTGTTTTTGACAGAATCAGTGACGCCGCGAACGTTGGCTTCATCAATTTTGTGCTTAACTGTCTCGCTCACGCCGCGAACGTCAGCTTCATCAATCTTGTTTTTGACAGAATCAGTGACGCCGCGAACGTTGGCTTCATCAATTTTGTGCTTAACTGTCTCGCTCACGCCACTAACGTCAGCTTCTTCGATTTTGTGTTGTACTGATTCAGTTACACCGCGAACGTTGGCTTCATCAATTTTGTGTTGTACGGATTGACTAATTCCACGCACGTCAGCTTCATCAATCTTTTGTTTTGCAGATTGAGCTACACTTTTTAGGTCTGTTTCTTCGACTTTTTCTTTGACGGTATCGATTACGCCTTCAACTTGGTGAGACACTTGTTTCGCTGCATCTTTCACGGAATCGACTGCGCTATCAACTCTTTGGTCGATTCCTTCTGCTGCGCGATCGCCAATTGCTGCACCCGCGATCGCACCGCCAACTGCACCGATCGCTGCACCCAAGCGTCCGCCAACTAAATTACCGATCGCAGCACCAGCAACGCCGCCTCCAGCTGCACCGATCGCTTCCGCAACTATATGGTTATTCTTTTGATTTTCTTCAGAAGCGCTTTCTACTGGCTGAATTTGTTCGGAAGCGCTTTTTACTGGCTGTATTTCTGATGTTATCGGAGTTTCTACTACTTCCGGTCTTTTTACGGTGTTATCGATGATTTCAACATCGATCGGCTTCCGATTTTTTGAGTTTTTGTTGGACTTAGCCATGAGAAAATTTCCTTTAATTGCATATCTTTTGTTGATTCCTCTTTACTTTATCGATTAACAAAAAGGATAACCTCCTCTATTGAGGTAAATTTTAAAACTCTAAAATCCTCTGATAGGAATACATCTCTAGTTGCAAAAACTAACCTGATGCGTCGAGATTTTTTGATGTAAGCGATTACTTAACCAAAATAATTTTTGAGTAAACTGCGATCGCTTTTCTTATAATTCTGCCCAAAGTAGTATATTGAGCGTTGGTACTTGGTTAAAAATACCAACACTCAATATAATGATTAACAGTCAAATTAAAAGCGTTACTGTCTACCTTCTGCCCGAAGCAAGCTGCATTTGATCGAATATTGCATTGTCAGCAAAGAATCTTCTTTGCGCGTTATCCCAACCCCCTAGTTGAGCTACCGTAAACAAGTTGTTAATTCTAGGAAAAGTTCTGCTAAACTCAGCCGCTACCGCAGCGTTAGCAGGTCGAAAACCTACTTTGGCAAATTCTCTTTGAGCTTCCGGAGTAGCGAGGTATTTCACAAAAGCCTCTGCCACTTGACGAGTACCGTGTTTGTTTACATTTCTATCAACAACTGCGACCGGATTCTCGATCGAAATATTCACTTGCGGGATGATATACGGTTCTGTTTCACCCTGTTGTTTAGCTAAGAGAATTTCATTTTCATAGTTGAGCAACACATCTCCTTGTCCTTGCTTGTAGAAAGCATCGGAAGCTTCGCGAGCATCTCTGGGAAGGACAGGTACGTTTTGATAAACTTGACTCACAAAGCGACGTGCTGCATCTTCATTTCCGCCAGTTCTGACTACAGAACCCCACAAAGCTAAAAAGTTCCAACGAGCTACGCCGGAAGTTTTCGGATTAGCAGTAATCACTTTAACGCCACTTTTAGCTAAATCAGACCAACCTTGAATTCGTTTGGGATTACCAGGTCGCGTTACTAAAGCTACCACTGATTTACTAACAACTCCGTTATTAGGAATTTCCCGTTCCCATCCAGGTTGAATCAAACCAGCTTGCTGGATGCGACTAACATCAAAAGCCAAAGCTAGGTGTACTACATCGGCTTCCAAGCCATCAATAACTGCACGAGTTTGGGAACCAGAACCGCCATAGCTTTGGTTGAACCTAACATTCTGGTTTTGTTCTCGTTTCCACTTAGCAACAAAGTTAGGAATAATCCTGTCATAAGCTGCTTTAGTAACAGCAAAGGAAACTAAAGTCAGTTCAACATCTCTCGGTCTTTGCTGAGTGTTGGCTATTTGAGGAATTAATAAATTTAAGCCGAAACCAAAAGCCAAAAATAAAGAAAATAGCTTGTAACTAGAGGATTTTTTAGTGAAAATACGAATCCGCATAAAAAATTCTCCTGCCTTGAATTTCCGCTAAGTTGAGTAGAAAAATAACCAAAAGAGTTGATAATTTGGGTGATGTCAGTTTTCAGCAAGCAAAACTTACCGACCAACCCAAATTGGCACTCGCTGCTGTAAAAAGGCGCGTGCTAGCAGGATTTTCTCGAACAGAAAATCCCTTATTTTTCAACTAAAAAGCAAATTTAGGAAATCTTCAGAGCGTGGAATTAGCCCCAAGTTTTCCTTCATTTATTTTTAATCTACGGTAAATCGCTCGACTTAGTGGTGTTAATGTTTAAAATATTTGCACAAACGATTCCAAAAAGCAAGCCCTTGTTTTACGGATCGCAACCAGACCGCTCAAAACCCTTGTTTGTAAAGGGTTTTTAAGCGATCGAGATACTTGCTTTCTCGCCGTAAAATCAAGAAATCTAGATAGAAAACATTAAATTTTTTGTTTCTTGTCGAACGGGAATCTCAATCCAAAATTCTGTTCCTTGTTCCGGTATCGACTCGCACCACAGTAAACCATTATGCTTATCAACAACAATTTGATAACTGATTGACAACCCTAAACCTGTTCCTTTCCCGATTGGTTTTGTGGTAAAAAATGGATCGAATAATCGTTTTTTTACTTCCTCTGTCATGCCAGGGCCATTGTCAGCGATTCGGATACATACATAATCGGGTTTCGAGCATTCGCTACTAATAGTAATGGTAATTTCTTTCCCGGATTTGTGCTGCTCTGATAGAGTATTATAATAACTTTCTAAAGCATCAATACTATTAGCAATGATATTCATGAATACTTGATTTAATTGGCTGGGATAGCACTCAATCGAAGGTAATTTTCCATATTTTTTGATTATTTTGATACCGGGAAAATTGCCTCTAGCCTTTAGCCTGGTTTGTAAAATCAGTAGAGTATTGTCAATGCCATCATGGAGATTAACTTCTTTCATCTCGCTCTCATCTAACCGAGAGAAATTTTTTAAAGATAGAACGATATCGCGAATGCGATCGGCCCCTATCTTCATAGAATGAATTAGCCTTGGAAAATCTTGAATAATAAAATCAAAATCCATCTCTTCCTTGTATTGTTGAAGCTTTTCATCTCTATCTTTATAGCCATCTTGGTAAAAATTCACTAATTCTAATAAATTCAATGTATATTGATTGACGTAATGAAGATTCCCGTAAATAAAATTTACCGGATTATTAATTTCGTGAGCAATGCCAGCTACTAATTGCCCTAAAGCAGACATTTTTTCTGTTTGCACTAGTTGAGCTTGTGCTTGTTGTAGTTGCTGTAATGCTTGTGACAATTGTTTAGATTGCTGAGTGCGTTCGACGATCATTTTTTCAATTTGCTCGGTATAACGCAATAGCCTTCGTAAATAAATCATCACTATACTAGTTAGGAATATGCCAAAGATTAAAGTTAACCAAGACCGCCAATAGTGTTGAGCATTGTTGTGGTTTAATGGCAGTAGCAATCGCAATAACCATCGGCGATTTTCAATATTAATTATGCGAGTGCAAGCATTACCAATACGGCAATAAAATTGTTGGTTATTTTTAATCTTTTTTAATTGAGCGGACTCTGTAATTATTCTTTTTGTACTTGCTTCGTAAAAAGCTAAAAACCTTTCATCTAGTGGGGCGGTCAGGTCTTCCAAGTAAAAATCAGTAGAGTCCAATTTTACTTCTTGTAAGCTAGTTCTAACAATCTCTTCAATTTCTAACCTGCCCAGGATAAAACCTCTTAAATCTGGCCGCTCTAAAGGTGATTTATTGGTTTTGTTAAATTTCGTTATATTAAGCTTGTTTCGATTGGAGATTGGCATAAAAACTAAAAAATTAGTTTTTGAATAAGTTTCTTTAATTAACTTAATTCTACTAGTTGCAATCATCTCTTCTCGAACTGCTGCTTTTTCTAAAGCTGATTTATAAGCAGGCAGAGCAGTTAAATCTAAATATAGAAGTCTTTCGGTTTCATTAAAAGAGAAGGCATATTGGTTATGACTGTATTGCCTATTATTTTGCTCGCTAACAGGTAACCAAGCAATTTCTTTAAGACTAGGATGCCGATATAAAAGAGCTTTGGCAAAACTTTCAAACTCTTGTGGTCGAATCTTTTTAGAGGAATTATATAAAGCACCGACTGCCCTGATTACTTCGGAATTACCATCGATTTCTCCTTCAATATTGCTAGCTATTTTTTCTAATCGCTCTTGCATTTCTGTTTGCCGGAATTTATGCTCCCAGTTATACACTGCTAAAAATGCAACAAATGACAATCCAATTCCCGTACAAAGGGTTAATCCAGCCTGAATATAATAGCGATATTCAAATAAAAAATTAATTTTAGAATTGAACTTTAACCACTTATGTAAGTTAGCCATATTGATTAGTTATTTTGCTTAGTAGTTTAATGTCTGCAATCTCTTTATAAGAAGTCATATATCTGCTAGAGGGATAAATTCCTTTAGCAGGAAATTCTCTGGCTTTTTACTCCTCAAGCGGGCAGTATACCTTGAGAGGTTCTCTTGGTTCTCTTATTAAACTACACTAAGTCGCTAGAGTTACCGTATTTAAGGAGAATATTAGAATATCATTGCAAGCTATTCAAAGCAAGCCTTTATATCCGCGTAATTAAAAAAATAATAAAAGCGTACTTTCATCTATTTTTTTCGATAAAATTTTTGTCAAATATTACAAATAACTAGTTATAATTAAGTATTTTTACTGATAAAATGTTAATTAAAATACAAATCAATCAATTTAAGGTAAACTTTTTAGCTTTCTACGAGTCTATTAATCTAACTAGAACACCAATTCAGTAATGCCAGATATCGGGTTTCTTTGATTTGCGGCAACCAAATAAACCCGGTTTCTCATACCAATCGCTGGTGCTGAATGGGTGTTCTAGTCCCATCATTCACTAATCTTAACAATACTTTCTTTATCTACTAATTCCATCATTATTCGTAAATCTGCCGACCTCTGTTGATGAAGATTCCGTTCTTTCATTACAGCATCGAAACTTTTTCCTTGCAGCATTCCTTCAGCAATGGTGTTTAACTGAGTCCAAGTTAAATCAGTTTCCACATAAGCTTTTGCGATCGCAATCAGTATATCCAGATAACCATTGCCCTCCAGTTCAGTCATCATAGTATGAGGAATATCAAGAGATTTATCAAAACAGTAATACCAAGCCCGAGGCTGATGTTGCAGTACGGCTGTAAAAAATTCCCTTTGATCTGCGTGGTTGGTAGCCGCATCACCTTCGCTAGCAATAATTAACATCGGCGCGGCGGGATGGTGCTCTATGCGATCGAGAATTTCATAACCCATATCTAAAAACAACCGCAACGCCGGAATCCGAAATCCTTGATAACCAAAATTACCGGGATTATCTTTATTGAACCACTCGTAATAAAAAGGCAAAATCGACACCAACCAATCTGTTACAATAAAACTACTTTTCAGATAAGGAGCAAAAATTAAAGCTTTGGTAATTATTTGGGGATATTCCAAGGCAAACCAAGCCGCTAGAGTACCGCCACTCGAATAACCACCCAGTATAACTTCTTCTCCCAACAGTTTAGCTTTCTCCAACCAACCCAATACAAATTCTAGATAAACTTCCCTCTCTGTTGGTAAAGGCGGCGGGTTAACTCCAACCCAATCTCCGGCTATGCCATGACCGGGTTGCAAGGGAGCTAAAACATTATAACCCGCTTCAAAAAAAGCTTTTCCTAAAGGTTCAAATTGATAAGGCCCAGCCGTAAAACCGTGGAACAAAACGAATACTTTTTTAGTGGGATGGGGATGAAAATAAAATTGCGATCGACAAGCTTCATTCCTCACAGGTAAAGCATCCTCTCGAATCTTAGCTTGTTCG
>CAZJJR010000271.1:0-6318 GCA_964546365.1 uncultured bacterium
AAGTCTTCCATGATTAAGGCATGACTGTTTTGGTAATTTTCTAAACTGTAGGGTTGAATAACTCCAGGTATATTTAGGTTTTTTGCGATCGTATATTGATTGCGAAACTGTACTATTTGAGTAAAGTTAGGGTACTGGCTTCGCATCAGTTTAACGATGACTTTTTGAGAGTTCGATTCTCGTTCTCCTCGGTATATTAATGTTCTAGAACTTGCGTATATTTCCTTACCGATGCGGTAGCCAGGTAGATTAATCATGGTAGATATCTAATGAATAATGCTTATATTTGAAAATGCGTAAATTTCTTTACCTAGTTCTGGCTGACCAACTCAGCAGATGCACGTTTTTTGATTACCCTTCGATCGCCGGAATAAGGTTTAGAGATCTTAATTCTATAAGATTTTTACAATTTATCAAAAAAACTATAAGATTGTTAAACTTTCGTCTTATAAGTAAATGATGGTAATTAAAGTAAAGCTAGTTAACTATAGCGATTCTATTTAAATAATCAACCCCACTTACCAAGGGGAGGGTTGGGAGAGGTTTAGTTGTTCGCAATTCATTTAGGATCGCTATAGTTATATAAAAAAATGAAAAGCTTACAGACAAGACTTTTAAGCTGCTTGCCAATCTTTTAAGAGCTTATACCACTTCACCCAAACGTTATCGCATTTATTATTTTATTAGGGAATTATCGGGCAAGCATAAAGATTGGTGATGCTGCTTAAGTGAAGTGGTATTGGTATTAAGCCAGGGTTGGCTTTTTGCTTTTTATTTTTTACTGTTGAAGGTCTGAGTTGGCATTTTTTTGTAGGGGCATCACCAAAACCTTATCCACTCGGTTACCATCCATATCCATCACTTCAAAACGCAAACCTCGCCATTCAAAGTAATCGGCTGCCATCGGAATGCGCCCCAACTGAGTAATTACAAAACCGCCCATCGTGTGATAGTTGCCTCTCCGTTCTTCGGAAAATTCATCAATATTAAAAAGTTCAAAGAAATCTTCTACTGATAACATTCCATCCAATAACCAAGAACCATCTTCCCGCTGGATTACTTGGGGTTCTTCCGCATGATAAACAGAAGGGATATCGCCGACTATTTCGACTAAGATATCGTTAAGCGTTACTAATCCTTGAATTACCCCGTATTCGTCTACTACTAATACGATGTGCGTGCCAGATTGCTTGAAGAGCTCTAGTACTTTTAACCCTCTCATACTTTCCGGTACGAATAACGGTCGGCGCAACATTGCGGTTAAATCGAGGGGTTGACTCGCCAAACAACGAGATAATAAATCGGTAACTTGCACTACACCCAAAACGTTATCTAGTTCTCCTTGGCAAACTAACAGACGAGAATGACCGCTACCGATCATTTTTTGGCGATTTATATCAAAAGAATCTTCTAAATTAAGCCAAACAATATCCGGTCTTGGTGTCATTAAAGCGCTGACTGGGCGATCGCCTAAGCGGAACACCCTTTCCACCATGTCTTGTTCTGCGGCTTCAAATGTTCCTGCTTCCGTTCCTTGTTCGATTAAAGCGGTGATATCTCTTTCGGTAACCAGTGGTTCTGTAGAAGGTCTGATCCCTAAGAGTTGCACTACCATATCCGTAGAAGCGCTCAAAAGATATACGATCGGAGCAGTAATTTTCGCTAACATCCGCATCGGAATGGCAACTAAAGCGGCGATCGGTTCCGGATTATTTAACGCTACCCGCTTCGGTACCAGTTCGCCAATAATTAAAGTCAAATAAGTAATGATTAAAACTGCCAATACAGAGGCGATCGCATCTTTGTAGGGTGCTAATCCGGGAATCAAAGCCAAAATGGGTAAAAGTCGCTTGGAAAAAACTGTTTCGCCGAAAGCACCCGACAGAATCGCTAGTAGCGTAATCCCAATCTGAACCGTAGATAAAAATTGATTGGGGTCGTTTGCTAACCTTAAAGCAGTGCGTGCTTTAGCATCACCGCGATCGGCCATGTGTTCCAAACGCACTTTTCTAGCTGAGATGATGGCCAATTCTGACATTACAAATACAGCATTGGCGAGAATTAGTAGAAAAACAACGAGAACTTCGGCAGTTGGTGACATTCTGAAAATGGCTGATTTGCCTGGGCGAAAGATTATTATGCTAGGGCATGGGACATAAGGCATGGGGCATGGCACGATTAAAACGCCAGGGCCGGGGCCATAAGGCAAAAAACAAAAAAAAATTTCCGCTTGCTCGAATGCGCTATGGATTATGTCCGCTTTCCAAAGATTACCTCTTGTTATCAACCTCTTGCAAAAGTACTAGGGTCGAATTTTAACCACAGATCAGCACAGATGAATACAGATGAACACAGATAATTTTGGATGTGTAGATCGACTTTTGCTAAAAGTCCCATCTCCTGGCAACTTCACTTCGTTTCACCTCGTTCACCTCGTTACCAGGTTCCAACCTGGTAACGCAAGTCTGGGGGCTGAAGCCTCATGTAACTACTAGAGGCTCCAGCCTCAAAAACAGCATTTCCACGTGGAACCTGGGAACGAGTTAAAACCTGGGAACGAGTTACGAGTTAAGTTTCTCGATCGAACCATCACTTCTGGTGATTCTGGTTAAGTCCTGAGCCTTTTACAATGGTTAGGAAGCAGGGCAGATATTTTACTGCTCTAATGTCACCCACCAATTCAGCAATACTCAGTTCATGGCATTTTCTTCCATCATCAGAACATTAGGGCGAAGTGCCCTCACTACCGAACTTCTCACCAAGCTAAATCGGCAGAAATGTTTGCACCTGAATGGCGTTCCCCGCTTGCCGAAGGGATTGGTGGCTTCTGCCTTAGCTCAAACTGAGGGACGCAACTTGTGCGTGGTGACTGCTACTTTGGAAGAAGCCGGACGCTGGACTGCCCAATTGGAGGCGATGGGCTGGCAAACCGTACATTTTTACCCTACTTCAGAAGCGACACCCTACGAGCCATTTGACCCGGAATCGGAAATGACTTGGGGACAAATGCAGGTGTTGGCAGATTTGGTAATTGGGAATCAGGAAACGGGAATGGGGAATGGGGAAGAAAAGCAACCCCCAAAACCGAAAATCGCCATCATCGCCACGGAACGCGCTTTACAACCTCACTTACCGCCAAAAGAAGCTTTTCAACCTTACTGTCTGACTCTCAAACGAGGGGAAACCTGGGATTTAAACGAATTTAGCGAAAAGGTTGCTTTATTGGGTTACGAAAGAGTACCTTTGGTGGAAACAGAAGGTCAATGGAGTCGTCGCGGCGATATTATCGATATTTTTCCTGTTTCCGCCGAATTACCCGTGCGCTTAGAATGGTTTGGGGATGACTTGGAGCATATGCGGGAGTTTGCGCCGGACTCCCAGCGATCGATGGATAGCATTAACCAGCTGATCCTCACTCCGACTGATTTTGGCCCGATCGTCAGGGCATCTTTGACAGCAGAACAAGTCGATCGCATTAAAAATTATCTATCACCAGAAGAACAAGAAAAATTAGATGCCGGAAATCCACCAGAAGGGGTGCGGCGATTTTTGGGTGTTGCGTTCGATCGACCGGCTTCTTTATTAGATTATCTGCCTGCCAATACTTTAGTTGCGATCGACGAACCAGAACAATGTCGCGCACATGGTCGAGTTTGGGTAGAACACGCCGAAGAACAATGGGATTTGGGCAATGAGGAAAAATCCGACCGATTACCGAAAATACATCGGACTTTCGATGAATCTTTGAAAGCTGTAGAAGCTTTTCACTGTCTTTATTTATCAGAACTGGCAGAGGAAAATAACGGCTTAAATCTTGCCAGTCGATCGATTCCCGCTACGCCCCATCAGTTTGCCAAGATTGCGGAAACTTTGCGACAAGAACGCGATCGCAATTTCTCCATTTTTATCATTTCCGCCCAACCCAGTCGATCGGTTTCCCTCCTGCAAGAACACGACTGTCCCGCCCAATTCATCCCCAATCCCCGCGACTACCAAGCAATTGACAAGCTACAAATTCAACATACGCCAATTGCCGTCAAATATTCCGGATTAGCAGAATTAGAAGGATTCATTCTGCCGACTTTTCGATTAGTAGTCGTTACCGATCGAGAATTTTACGGACAACATACCCTCGCCACTCCAAGTTACATTCGCAAACGCCGTCGTGCAGCTTCCAAACAAGTAGATCCCAACAAATTACGACCGGGAGATTATGTAGTTCACCGAAATCACGGCGTCGGTAAATTTCTCAAATTAGAAAAACTCACCATAAACTTTGAAACTCGCGAATATTTAGTCGTGCAATATGCCGATGGATTGTTGCGAGTAGCCGCCGATCAAGTAGGTGCTTTATCTCGATTCCGCGCTACTGGCGATAAACCACCCGAACTCAATAAAATGACGGGCAAAGCGTGGGAAAATACCAAGAATAAAGTTCGTAAATCGATTAAAAAATTGGCAGTCGATCTGCTGAAACTCTACGCCCAACGCGCCCAACAACAAGGTTTTGCTTATCCGAACGATAACCCTTGGCAACAAGAATTAGAAGATTCTTTTCCTTACCAACCAACCACCGATCAATTAAAAGCAACCCAAGAAGTAAAACGGGATATGGAATCCCCCAGACCGATGGATCGGTTGGTGTGTGGAGATGTAGGTTTTGGTAAAACGGAAGTCGCAATTCGAGCAATTTTTAAAGCGGTAACTGCGGGTAAACAAGTGGCTTTTCTCGCACCCACAACCGTGTTAACTCAGCAACATTACCACACTTTAAAAGAAAGATTTGCTCCTTATCCTATTAATGTAGGATTGCTCAACCGATTCCGCAGCGAAGAAGAAAAACGGGAGATTTTAAAGCGATTGGCTACGGGAGAATTGGATGTGGTAGTGGGAACCCAACAGTTATTAGGAAAAGGGGTAACTTTCCGAGAGTTGGGTTTACTGGTAATCGATGAAGAACAGCGATTTGGCGTCAATCAAAAGGAAAAAATTAAATCTTTAAAAACTCTGGTAGACGTACTGACCCTAACAGCTACTCCGATTCCTCGTACTCTTTATATGTCGCTTTCGGGAATCAGAGAAATGAGTTTAATTACCACGCCGCCACCTTCCCGTCGCCCGATTAAAACTCATCTTTCACCTTACGATCCGGAAGCGATACGCACGGCAATTCGTCAAGAACTCGATCGCGGCGGACAGGTGTTTTACGTAGTACCGCGCATTGAAGGAATTGAGGAAACTGCGACTAAACTAACAGAGATGGTACCGGGTGCGAAATTAGCGATCGCACACGGTCAATTAGACGAATCGGAATTAGAAGCTACCATGCTTTCTTTCAGCAATGGAGAAGCAGATATCCTCGTTTGTACGACGATTATCGAATCCGGTTTAGATATTCCGCGAGTTAATACAATTTTGATCGAAGATGCTCAAAAATTCGGTCTTGCCCAACTATATCAATTGCGAGGTCGAGTTGGTCGGGCGGGAATTCAAGCCCACGCTTGGTTATTTTATCCCAAACAAAGTCAGCTAACCGATGCGGCGCGTCAGCGTTTACGGGCTATTCAAGAATTTACTCAATTAGGTTCCGGTTATCAACTTGCAATGCGGGATATGGAAATTCGCGGTGTAGGGAATTTGCTAGGTGCAGAACAGTCCGGTCAAATGGATGCGATCGGTTTCGATCTTTACACGGAAATGTTGCAAGAAGCAATTAGAGAAATTCGCGGACAAGAAATTCCCAAAGTTGACGATACCCAAATCGAACTCAATCTCACCGCCTTCATGCCCACCGATTATATTACCGATCTCGATCAAAAGATGAGTGCTTATCGCACGGTGGCAGCAGCTAATACTAAAGAGGAGTTGGAACAAATTGCCGCTGACTGGTGCGATCGCTATGGTAACGTTCCCAAACCAGCCCAACAACTATTGCGAGTGATGGAACTCAAGCAAATAGCCAAAAAATTAGGCTTTTCTCGCATCAAACCAGAAGGCAAACAGCACGTTATTCTGGAAACACCAATGGAGGAACCAGCATGGAACTTACTCGCCGCCAACTTACCAGATCATCTCAAATCTCGTTTCGTTTACACTCCCGGTAAAGTCACCATTCGCGGTTTAGGAGTAATCAATGCCGATCAACAATTGGAGAATTTAATTAATTATTTAGGAAAAATGGAAGGTGCATTGCCAGAACCAGCTTTAGTTTAGCCGGATTCAATCTGAAAACGATCGCGAAACCCAACTAAACCTTGCTAATGTTGGGTTTTACTACTTTTCAGCGCAGGGGGCAGGGGGAAAGATAAATGACACGGT
>CAZJJR010000271.1:6359-8542 GCA_964546365.1 uncultured bacterium
TCTAAAAAAATCGCCTTCTTATCTGCGTTTATCTGCGTACCCTATGCGCTACGCGCAGGCTACGCCAACGGGAAGGCTATCGCCTATATCTCTTTTCATCTGCGGTTAAAATTTAACCTGAGATTCCCATAAATTATGTTTCGCATCACTCTTATAGTACTGATGCAACCGAACAAGGCTAGAAACCCGGTTTCTTCAAGAAACCGGGTTTCTATGCTCTATAAATTACATTCAACAGCACGTTCTAGCAATAATCTCCAACCTGCGGAAGCAAAACGGGCTAGCCAATACATCCAGAAAGTAGTAGGAACTAACCACGTAATCGGTAAATGTCCGACAGGCGCATCATGGGTAAATTTTATTTGGTTATAGCCAATCCATTGTTCGCCATTGCGCCAACCCACGCGATCGGCTAATTTGGCATAATCTTTGTCAACTTCTTCGTAGATTTTTTTTATTACGCTGAAGCCGAAACGTCCTTTGCTGTAATGAATCCAAAGGCGATCGATCGCCTGTAGTTCGGTACGGGGAAATGTTTTAATGTCCTCTTGAGTAAGCAAGCAATCTTTTCTGCGATCGGCCCCAGCAATATATAACATCAATCTTCTGGTTTCGCGATCGGCATCTTCCCATTTTTGCGCTATTAATAAATGACGCAATTGAGTATAGTCAACGCTTATATTTACTGGCAAAGTCATAGTTCGATAACAAAAATTACAGCGATAAAGGTTTAGCTATGACAACAGCTTATCTGTCTGATAATCATTGTTTAACTGATAAGGATTAATTTATCCAAAACTTAAAACTTTTGATTCGTTACTTTACCCAAAAATCATTTTCAGTTTGTATATTGGGAAATAAGCAAACTTGTTAAGTAAATCATCAAGCAATAAATCAAGCTTATGAATACTCCATTAGCAAATTATCAAACTGCTACTCTACCTACTTTCACCTCCATTTCTGCCAAAACTCAAAAAGGAATCAAACTCGACCCCCTGCAACCTTTACGCCAATGGCTTGACGAAATAGAGGTTTCCAATCCCAAACTAGCTACGTTTATCTACAAAGCAATACCAGCCCAGTGTCCGTTTGAGCGAGATATCGTAATTTTTGGTCGCACGGTAGCGCACATTCCGCCTCTGTGCAAACTGAATCCCCTTTACGATCAATTAGTTGGCTTGCGTTTTCGCGCTCTTTGTTATTTAGTTGATGAGTGTGGAGTAGATATATTATCCTACTCCTGAAAAACAACCAGAAAGCCTTTTATGGAAATTAAAGTCGAACGCCAACCTACTCAAGAACTCCTCAATCAATTAGGTATCCCGAAATGGCCGATTTGGACTAAGGAAGTATCGGAATTTCCTTGGACTTACGACGAATCAGAAACTTGTTATTTTCTAGAAGGTGATGTAATCGTGACGCCCGATGGTGGGGAATCAGTGCAAGTTGGCAAAGGAGATTTAGTCACGTTTCCCTCTGGAATGTCTTGCACTTGGCACATCAAGAAAGATGTGAAAAAGCATTATAAATTTGGTTAATAAATAGTATTCGCATTCTGAAAATAAAACACCGATGCACGGGTAAATAATGTGTCGTAGCCGTGCATCTGTGTTTTGCGATCGAGGGGATTGGAATTGAATCAAATCTTTTACCATTCTCAACAAGACCTGAAAAACCTGGTAACAATCACGAAAAATCTAGGCTTTCAGGTTATTAAAAATTAAAATCAGCTTGACAATAAATACAATTTTTGATATTCAGGTATTTTTTGTGTATACTGAAGGAATATCTTGGTTGTTAGTATTACTCCTTAAACAGGATCGAGTAGCCATTGAAAATTCAAGCAGTTGATATCCAGACAGGCGATCGCATTGTTGCTTATTGCAATAACAAAATGCAGGTTTGTACGGTAAAACACATTATAGATCCCGATCTCAGCAATATTACCTTATCCGTTTCTACCTCTGAAAGTTCCCGGAATTCTATTTCCCGCGTGGTTCGGTTTCAGCGCGATGCTTTAGTAGAACTATATGCTAAAGGTATCAATTCAGTCATTCGCGATTAATGATGATGTTTTTCACCGCCAGCACTTAAAAATTGTACAGAGGGCTAAAGTAACAATTCTTGACAAAAAACCTTAACATCAAAAACCTCAAAACCTAAAACAAACAATTATTCTAAAA
>CAZJJR010000272.1:0-3190 GCA_964546365.1 uncultured bacterium
TGAAGGATGAAGGATGAAGGATAAAAATTAATTTATTCTCCCCTGCACCCCTGCACCTCTGCACCCCCGCACCTCTGCACCCCTGCACCCCTGCACCTCTGCACCCCTAAGCTGCCAGGGGCATATTTTGAGAGAAGAGGACGGATTGATAGTAATTTTGCAATTGACGGGTAGCGGCTGCCCAGCCCCAGCGTTCTGCTTCTTGGCGGGCGTTTTGGCGAAGGATTTCTCGTTCTTGTTGATGGGCGAGGAGGCGTTGGGTGGCGGCTATAGCACCTTGTTCGTCGGTAGGATCGAATAGGTAGCCGTTGACGCCATCGGTGACGATATCGGGAATGCCGCCGGAACGGGCTGCTACGACGGGACATCCGGCTGCCATTGCTTCTAGCAGGACTAATCCCAAGGTTTCGGTACGAGAGGGGAAGATAAAGGCGTCAGCAGAAGCGTAGGCGGAGGCGAGTTCTTGACCGTGAAGGTAGCCGACGAAATTGGTGGGTGTTCCGGCGAAGAGTTTTTCGAGGGCTTCTCGGTGTGGGCCATTGCCGACTAATGCGAGGCGGGCGTCTGGGATGGCTTCTAATATGGGTTTGATGCGATCGATTTCTTTTTCTGCGCCAAGACGACCTACGTATATTAGTAGGGGTTTCTCTGGATGCCCTTGACTGAGGCGCGATCGCATTTCTTCACTTGCCAAGTTGGGGTCGAATAATTCCGTATCCACTCCCCGCTGCCACAAGTCTACTCGCTCGATGCCGTGGTTTCTCAGTTCTTCAACCATTGCCATCGAGGTACATAAATTCAGCCGTGCTTGATTGTGGGCTGATTTGAGCAATTCCCACAGTAAGCCTTCCAGCATTCCCAGGCCGTAGTGTTGTAAATATTGAGGTAAATGGGTATGATAAGAAGCTATAACCGGAATTTTCAGCATTTTTCCGTAGAACAGACCGCCCAATCCCAAAATAGCTGGGTTGACTACGTGAATGATATCCGGCTGAAATTTTTCGAGCGCCTGACCGATCGCCGGACGTGGCGGTGCTAATTTTAACTCCGGATACATGGGCAACGGAAAGCCGGGAACGCGATAAATTCTCGCTCCTTTGTATTCGTCCAATCCGTAGTCTGGTGAAAAAATTAATACTTTGTCGCCACTGCGCTGCAAATGTTCGACGGTGTGGCGCAGGCGAGTGACAATACCATCAACTTTGGGCAAAAAGGTTTCGGTGAAAAGAGCGATTCGCATAGAAAATTGCTGTTAAGAAACGGTTAATCCTAACTTGTTGGCTATTTCGGGATTGGTAACTGGATAAACTGATTCAGATGGCGTAACCAAATTTATCAAGTCGCCGCCTTTGTATTGATGCTGTTGCTGCACAAATTCTGAGATATCTTCGATATCGATAATCCACTCTCGTGAATAACGGCGTAAAAATTCGTCGCGCAAACCTAGTTGAATCGCACGCCGTTCCAGCTTTGCACCGCTAGGGTGACGGTCGGGGTCCCATTGCAATCGCACCGATGAGCTATGAATAGCATTTTTCCATTCTTTTTCACTCTCATACAGTTCGGGTATGTAGCTGGAATGGACTACATTTGCCAAGATTTCATCAAAAGCCGATCGCATTATCCGGACAGCCAGAATTACTTCTTGTCCGGTTTTGGTTCCCCATGCGGAACGATACATCATCCAGAGGAAATTTGGTTTAATCCAACTCATACGATCGAGGCTGAATTCTCCACCGAAATAACCATTTTCAATCGCGAAATGGCCAATAGTTGGGCGATATGCTTGGTAAACGATAATTGAATGGTCGTCAAACTGCGCTAAAATGTGACGACCATTCTTCGGCCATCGGCTAACTTGATTTAAGTATGGTTCTGTGACTAGCTTCACACGAACCGACTCCTACGATCTACGCCAGTTAACTTTGGGCAGAATTTGATTTCGATCGACGCGGTGTTGATATTTAACGGCAAAGTTTAATAGGGAATCCAGCAGTGCATCGGAAAGGTAGTGAGGTTGCAAACCGAGACTGAGCAAACTGGTATTTTTAGCGTTGAAATAGTGTTCTTCTTTTTCAACTCTAGGGTTATCTAGGTTATTGATTTCTACCTTCAATCCCAAGGAAGAACCTGCTTTTTGCACCATCGTTGCTAAGTCGCTGATGCTAAACATTTCAGTGAATTGGTTGAATACTCGGAATTCACCTGGGGCGGCGGGGTTGGCGATCGCGATTTCGATACATCGCACCGTGTCTCGAATATCCAAGAAACTGCGAGTTTGACCGCCTTTGCCATAAACTGTAATCGGATGTCCGATCGCGGCTTGAATGCAGAAGCGGTTTAACGCCGTGCCAAATACACCATCGTAGTCGAGACGGTTGATCAGCATTTCATCCATGCCGGTTTCTTCTGTCAGTACGCCGTAAACGACGCCCTGATTCAAGTCGGTGGCGCGTAACCCCCAAATTCGACAGGCAAAATGGATGTTGTGGCTATCGTGAACTTTACTTAAGTGATAAAAGCTGCCCGGTTGCTTAGGATACGGAAGCGTATCTTTGCGACCGTTATGCTCGATCGTGATGTAGCCTTCTTCAATGTCAATGTTCGGAGTGCCGTATTCACCCATCGTACCCAGTTTGACTAAATGGCAATCTGGGAAGTGTTCGCGCATCGCGTACAGTAAGTTTAGAGTTCCCACCACGTTGTTGACTTGGGTGAGAACTGCGTGTTCGCGATCGATCATGGAGAAGGGCGCGGAACGCTGTTCGCCAAAGTGAACGATCGCTTCGGGCTGAAACTGTTGCAGCGCTTTGATCAGGAAGTCGTAGTTGGTGATATCGCCAATAAACAAGTCAATGTTTTTGCCCGTCAGATCGCGCCAGCGCTGTATGCGTTGATGAATGGGTGCGATCGGCGTCAAGGTTTCCACACAAAGCTCTAGATCCCAGTGTCGGCGCACTAAGTTATCTAGAATACCAACTTCGTAACCTTGGTTGGAAAGATATAGCGCGGTTGCCCAACCGCAATAGCCATCGCCGCCAATAACCAGAACTTTCATCGTAGATTGGTAAATTTTGCTTGCTGACACTCGCTAAATGTATCAGGTTTGGGTACCCACTCGACTATTTATTTGGACAGAGGATGGGGTGATGGGGTGATGGGGGGAAGGATAAAGTCTGAAGGATGAAGT
>CAZJJR010000272.1:3211-8530 GCA_964546365.1 uncultured bacterium
GCAGGATGAAGTGTAAAAATTCAACTATATTTCCTTCTTTTCCTTTTCCCTTTCCCCCTGCCCCCTGCCCCCTGTCCCCTGCCTCTTTCCCCTACACTTTCACTTCATCGGCAAAGCTGGCCCAGCGGACGAAGTAAAAGGGGCCAGCGACGGAACCCCAAATATGTTCGTCTGTTTCGGGGTCGCGTCCGCGATCGAGACTGATAAACTTTTCTTCATCAATCTCGAATTCACTATCTAAATAAGTAGTTTTGCCTTTGCGAACTACCATACAGGCTTTACCTGGTTCGACTTTGCCATGAAAGCCATTACCAGTCCACTCTACGATCATGTTGCAGCCCGGTAATTTTTCCAAATCTTCGGCTTTGAGGGTATGCAGGCGGGGTAAGTCGCGGGAAGCACCGTAAAACTTTTGTTCTTCCTTGACTGTATAGTTTTCGATTTCGATGTGTGAACCTTTATCCACCAGTTTCAACACTCGTACTCGATAGGGATTATTTAGCGTATAGTCATACGCTTGTTCCACAAAAAAACCAACGCCGGATAGAACTTCTAAAGACAGGGGTCGCATACAAACCCGAATATGTGCGTAGAAGGGCGGATTTTCAAAAGCTTGGGCTTGATTGCTGAAATCTGCGGCCATCCAGCGACCTAACGTTAATATATCTGTGGAATGAGTCATCTTTTGTTAAACGTTGCGGAACGATCCCCATTTTAAGGTGAGGGGGAGGTGAGGGGCAGGGGGCAGGGGGTAGGAGGAAAGGGAAAGGGAAAAGAGGGAAATATAGTTGAATTTTTACACTTCAAACTTCATCCTTTATACTTCATACTTCATCCTTCCCCATTGCCACTATGTATTTTTAAGACGAAAGAGGAGAAACTGAGTTATTTGTTTATCGCTGAAATTGTTGTCGCTGGCTAGGATTAAACTTTGGCTACCATCGGGGAAACGAGGGCCAAATGTCATTGCTTCTAGGTTATCTAAGGTAATATCCAAGTCGTTTAAATCCAAGAGCAATTTTTTCTTAACTGGTTGCACGGCTTTCAATTCACCTTTTAGGCTGACGATGCCAGAGGTATCGGTTGCTGCACCGGTTGCTAGCTGAAAAATGCGGGCGTTAAAGCCAAAAAAGCTTAAAGAACGTTCTAAACTGAGGAAGTGACCGCCTCGATCGACTGCGAGTAATTCCGATACGCCATGATATGCAGCGCCAATGGGGGGAGTAGCTAAGGGGTAAAGATGTTCGGAAAGTACGATTGGCGGGCCATCGCTAACTAGGTAGTGTAGCAGACGAGATTTAATCGCGATCGATTTGGGTTCGACTTTTTCATCTAATTCTACGGCATCTCGGTCTTGGGCTAGGGCTGACTCCGTAACGGCGAATAAACGAATTGGTTCGCCACTAGCGGGGATAGATCCGGTAGGATTGAGGGTTAAGGCTTCTAGTCCCAAGTTATTTTGAACGCCTTTTTGTTGATTTTCGTCATAAGAGTCGGGAATGTAGCGCTGGGGGATGGGAAAGTTTTGCCGCAGGTTTCCGCTTTGGATGTCGAATTCGGCGATCGCAGGGGGTATGCTGTTACGAGCAACTCCTTCACTGGAAATGAAGACGGTTTTCTGGGGAGAAATGGCAATTCCTTCGGGATCGATCGTATATTTTCCAAAGGTTTTGCCGTCTTGTCCTTTGAGAAAGGTGACGTTTTCTACTGTTACGTCGTTGATGCCCGTATCGCTGATATCGATTTTGAGGGTATAAAATCTAGCTGGGGCGAGGGCGCTTTGGTCGTCGGAAAGGGCTAAAAAGCGATCGCGTTTGCGATCGTAAGCTAGTGCTGATATCCCGCCAACGGGAGTATCTTGAAATTCTTGTTTCGGTAATTGATATTCGCCTAAAAATTCTAAGGATAAATCGAGAAAAGTTCGCTGTTGTGCCGTAACTTGTGGCAAACTACAACCAGCGACAAAAGTTAATAGTGTTACTGCTATAGCCAAAATCAGTTTTCGTGCGGGGTTATTCACTCACTTTCTCCTAGCTGTCTTTTGGTTAGCGACGATCCCATTTTAAACCGCAGATGCACGCAGATGTAGGCGATAGCCTTCCCGCAGGGTACGCAGATAAAGGCAGATGAATAAATTACTAGATAGCCAATCCCTAAAAAAATATCCTCCCACATCAACAACTCTAATTACTCCACGTTAACGCTAAAGTAATATCTGTGTTCATCTGTGGACATCTGTGGTAAAAAAAATTTCAAATCACCAATTAGAATTCAGTTATAAAATAAGATAAATTTCAATAGAGGGATGTGATGAGCGATCGCAATTTACAAAAAATCAAACAAAGACTCACATTTACAGCATTTTGTTCCCTGTTGTCCGTAATTTTAATTCTCCCCAGCATCGCCGCCGAAAGTAACAACAATAACAACAAAAAACCCAACCCCAATCAATTTCCTCCTAATCCACTAGAAATTAGAGTTCGCGATCCTTTATTACCTCGTTCTCCCAAAGACAAACGACCTTTAACGGAAGAAGAAAAAGCAACTTTAGCATCAGCTTTAAACGAACTGAGTAGTGAAGCCGCAGCTAAATTGCAAGCGGGAGATGAGAAAGGTGCTTTTGAAATTTGGTATAGAGAAATGCGGTTGCGACGATATTTAGGATTGTTGCCGGAAGTGCAAGGTTTGAGTCGGTTAGGGGGAATTGCTTGGGAAAGAAATATGCCGGATGACGTGCAATTTATTTCCAAACGGCTAGAAACAATTCGGCAAAAAGAATTAAAATCGCCAGTTGAATTAGATTTATTACAAGCTTTGGCTACTGCTTTTGAACAAGTGAGATTTCCTGAGAGTGCGGTGAAGGTTTACGAACAAATTTTAGCGTTGAACCGACCACAACAAGATACTGCGAAAGAAGAAGCACTGTTATTGAAAATAGGGGAATTAAGTTTCGGTTCGTTTGATTATCCGAAAGCAATTACTGCTTATCAGCAGTTAGTTGATTTTGCTCAAAAAAATGGCGATCGCAACAAACACGTTACCTATTTAAAACAGCTAGCTTATCTTTATACTAAAGACAGTCAATTGCCAAAAGCAATTAGAACGAAACAAAGTTTAATTGAACTTTATCGCAATGAAAAAGATTTTGCTCAAATTCCAGCGATTCAATTGGATATTGGCACTGATTACGAAGCAATTGGGCAATTAGAACAAGCTGCCCAAACTTATCAAGAAACTTATGCTTTTGCCTGGTCGATTCAATTATATTCCGGGGCGGCTGATGCGTTACGAAAATTGATTGCGTTGCAAGTTTCGCAACGGCAGCTAGAAAATGCGATCGCAGCTTCTCAAGTATTAATTCAAGCAGAACAATTAGCTAACAATTTTTACGGTTTGATGAACGCTTATGATGAAATGGGAAAACTTTATGTAGAATTAAAAAATTATTCCCAAGCGTTAGAAGCCTATGAAAATGGGTTGGAAGTTGCTGAAGAATTGAAGTATCGAGAAGATTACTTTGAGCGAAAAATTCAACAAGTTGCTAGAGAAAATAACCTGAGGAATTCAAATTAAATTCTGGGATTGGCAATCCCATATTTATGGCGATGATAAAATCTCATTTAATTGTAGGGTGTGTTAGGCACGGCGACAAATTGATTATTCCAATCAATAATTAAAATTTCCGTGCCGTAACGCACCACCACACCTGTAAATAACATAAATTATATTATAATTGTATTTATTAAAACGACGATCGGTGGTGCGTTACGCTATCACTAACACACCCTACAAAATTAATTCAAGTTCCAATCAGGCGCATTTGGCAAAATTCGATAAAATTCGCGCAATTTTTTTATATCATGGTGAAACCAGTTACTCATCCATTGACAATACCATTTAGTTGCTTCGATTTCACTTCTACCCCGCAAAATTTGTCCGATTAAATGGGCTGCCATTATACCGGACATCATTGCTTTTAATACGCCATGCGAAGAAGCGGGATCGAGTACTGCCGCCGCATCACCTACTAAAAAATAACCCAAACCAGCACAAGTATTAACCATTCGCCAACTGACATCCGCTGCACCTATTTTACCTTTTGGTTTCAAAGTGCGAAATTCGTTAGGCAACCAATCTTTTTCAATTGATTGATTATTAAAAGATAACCGCGTCCATTGATAAAGTTGTGGACGTACTCGTGCTGTCCAAGTCCAGCCGTTTTCATCTGCTACGATTTCTGGTGTTTCATCTCTAATCGGACATTCTCCCTCTGCATAACCAAAATAAGCGATTAAACGAGGTGAATAATAGTTAATTGGTAAGTTTAATTGTTTGGCTAACCAATGGGAATTGCCAGTTGCATCAATTACGAAAGTTGCTGGTAATTCTCCATCAGAAGTGACAATTCCGCTAATTCGATTTTGGCTAAAAATTGCTTGTAAAGCGCGACAAGGTTGGCGAACTTCTACGCCTAATTTAATCGCTTTTTCTAATAAAATATTATCAAAATCTGCCCGCCATGCTTGAAAACCTTGCCAAATCCCGGTTTCATCTGCGCCGAAAGCAACGAAGCGAGGTTCTGCTTCCCATTTCACCCAATTTCCGGGATGGCGCAAAAAGTTGGCAGAGTGAATTTGTTCTGCTACGCCTAATTGTTTGAGAAGTGCTTCGATACCAGGATGAAGGGTTTCTCCGGGATGGTGGCGGGGAAATTTTTCTCGGTCTAGGATAACTACAGGTAATCCCATCTGCGCTAAGGTAATCGCCGCAGATGTCCCGGATGGGCCACTACCGACGATCAGGGTATTGGGTATTGGGTATGGGAGCATGGGAGAATAACTTTTATTGAAAATTATCTATAGTTGCGCGGATAGGTAGGTGTTTTTTTGGGTGGGGGAAATTTTTGGGCTGAAAGGATTGTTGGGTATGGAGTTGAGTGCGATCGCGTAAAAATTCGATCCGCGTCAAGTCTGGAAAGCTTACAGTGTATGGATTACAGACAAAATTTTTTAGAGGGTATTTACAAAGCGATCGCTGAAATGATATTTTTAATTTAGATTAGCGCCAAAGCACCTTGAAAACTAAATACAATAAAGCTTCCAGTATCGGTCGTTGCAACTAAAACTAATCCCTATTAGGGATTGAAACGTTTGGAGGAGTGGGTGTTTCTTTTTCCGGTTCCTGTTGCAACTAAAACTAATCCCTATTAGGGATTGAAACTTCTCTATTCTATCTAGGGATTTAGTTAATTTTTGTTGCAACTAAAACTAATCCCTATTAGGGATTGAAACGCAAATAATGCTTAGACATTTAAGGAGC
>CAZJJR010000273.1:0-8496 GCA_964546365.1 uncultured bacterium
TCATCAGAAAGATTGCTCACGAAAAAAGGTTACGAGCAAATTGGCGGCGTGAAAGGTGCTTTGGAAAAACGCGCCAATTTAGGTTATCGAGGGGTTGTGGAAGATAATCGCGCTTTCGTGCGTCAGCTATTTACGGAACTGGTGCAGCTGGGTGAAGGCAAGGAAGTCACGCGCCGCCGGGTACACTGGGAGAGATTGGAAGCGATCGCAAATTCGATCGATCAACTGCGTCGAGTAGTTGAAAAATTGGCAAATGAGCGCTTGATCGTCACCGATGAAAATAATGTAGAAGTAGCTCATGAAGCACTGTTATCCGAATGGAGTTTACTACGCAATTGGATTGAAGAAGATCGGGAAAATATTCGTCTGGGACGCCGTTTAGAAGCATATTGTCGCGAATGGCAAGAAACTTATCAGAAATCCGATGAAGCATTGCTGACAGGTGCGCGGTTGGTGGCAATTGATGATTGGGTAAAGAAGACGCATCCCAGGTTACCTGTTGAGGAAGAAGACTTTTTGCAAAAAAGTTTGGAGAAGCGGGATAATGAATTAAAAAATGAAATAGCAAGAATTGAACTTCAGTTAGAGCAAGAAAAGAAACTTCGCGAGCTTGCTGCATCTCGTCAAAGTGAAGCCGAACAAAAAACAAAGATAGCGCTCGCGGCAATTAGTAGTTTGTTAGTATTAACAGTTTCTACGCTTGTTTTTGGATGGCAAGCAGAACAACGAAAAAATACTGCTATCGCAGCTTTGATTTCAGAACCTCGCAGATTACTTGATACTGATAATCAGCTTGAAGCATTGATCACAAGCGTAAAAGCATTAAAACAGTTGCAGAAGATTGGTGGAAGCAACGAACAAGCTTTAAAAGAACTTAAAGGGGTGATTTCTCAAATAAGAGAGAAAAATCGCTTAGAAGGACACACAGGTGGGGTCAATAGCGTCAGTCTTAGCCCAAATTTTAAAGATGATTTGATTGCTTCCGTAAGTTCCGATCAAAATATTAAACTCTGGAAGAAAAATGGCACGCTATGGAAAAATCTTACAGGACATACTGGTAGAATCTGGACTGTGAATTTTAGTCCAGACGGTCAGTATATTGCTTCTGGTAGTGAAGATAGTACAATTATTATTTGGCGCAGGGATGGAAGCCGATTCAAAACTCTCACTGGGCATACGGGAGATGTTTACCACCTAAGTTTTAGCCCTGATGGTAACACCATTGCCTCCGCTAGTTATGATATGACTGTAAGACTTTGGAAGTGGAAAGAATCTAGCAATCCCTTTAAAACTATGACACAACACCAGAAGGAAGTTTACAGCGTAAATTTTAGTCGTGATGGTAATTTGATTGTTTCTACAAGTGCTGATAAAACAATAAAAATATGGAGAGCAGACGGTACTTATTTAAGAACGCTTACAGCACATACAGATAAAGTTAGATTTGCAAGTTTTGGCATAGATGGAAAAAGTTTGGTTTCCATAAGTGATGATCGCAATCTTAGAATTTGGCGTTGGAATCACACTTTATTAGATACAAAAAATAATCACATATCATCGAGAATAATTGCCAAAGATAACGATAGAGCGCAAGTTGTATATTTTACTCCTAAAGGAGAGATTGCCTCAACTGATATTGACGGAAGAATAAATTTTTGGAAGATAGACGGTAGTCCGTTACCTGCACTTTTAGGACACGAAGGCCAAATTAATGACTTAAGTTTTAGCAAAGATGGTAAGATAGTTGTTTCGGCTGGTAGAGATAGAACAGTTAGAATATGGAGCCTCGATTATATTGCTGTAAACAACGCACAATTAAATACTGAACATTTAATTGCTGTTACTTGTAGTTGGCTTGAAAATTACTTAAACAGTAACTTTACTGCTAAAAAAAATTACAGTGAGGTATGTCCTAAGATTTAATTAAATAAATATAAAATATTAATAATTATTTATAAAACTAACTAAAGAAAATCAAATAAGTATAATAGTAAGTGATTCTATAAAAAACCGAGGGTTAAGCAATGAATGAGCTAGAATTATGTTTGGAGCTTTTAAAATTAGCTATATCGGGTGATGATTTGGCTAATTTAGATAGCAAGCAAAAAACTGATTTAATTTTAGAAACATTTCAAAACATTTATAAATTTGTTAGTGAAAGGTCGAATCTGGGTACTGCACAAATTCCTTTAAGTGAAAATACAACAACAAAAATGCTTAGGGCTTATAGATTATCTGCCAAAGGAGAGTTAGATAATAGGAGTGAAACAATTATATCTACTTTTAAAAATTTACAAATGCTTAATTCAAACAGCAAATTGGCAATGGAAAAGGCAAAAGAATCTGTTAGTTCGGCAGTACCAACAGAGCATAACAATGAAAATACTTTACTTAATAGTGCTGTATTTCTATTCAGTTCAGGTAATGAGGATAAGTTTGTCGTTTATGTTTATGATCCTGAGGGGAAGGACAATATGCCGCCTGCAGCATCATTTCAGTTAGGTGATGCAGATGAATTCTTTTTATTTGCAACTCGTGAAAGTCCTATTGACGACAAAAATTGCGGAAAAGGCTGCTAAAAAATGCGAAAATTTCTCACGCCACCACTTATTAAGCATCAATAGGATGAATCGATAGCGAGCAATATTTTACAGGAGAAGCCTATTCAATTAGAAAAATTTTACTTACAGCGCTATACAAGCTACGAAACCAATCTCATTTCCATCGAAACAATTTGCGATCGAGTTGTATCATCTAGCATAATTAAATACTGAAAATTTAATTGCTGTTACTTGTAGTTGGCTTGAAAATTACTTTAACAGTAAATTTACTGTTAAAGAAAATTCCAGGGATGTATGTAATATAATGCAATAAACTAAAATAATTAATAAAAATTGAAAATATTGATAAACCAATAAATTTTGATAAAATACAATAAGTTCTAGAAAATACAGGAGCTAAAAAATGAATGAATTAGAGTTATATGCAGAAATTTTAAATTCGATACAATTTTTTTTAGGTAGAAATATAACAGTGAGAATGCTTAAGGCTTATAGGTTATCCATCAAAAGGGAATTCGACTTGAACGATGAAATAATTGGGAGCATATTTAATTTTATAAATAGCATCCAAAACGAGATTAAGGTAGAAGAATCTAGCAGTGATGTAGTAGAAATAGGCCATGAAAATAATAATGATACGGCTATATTTTTATTCAAATCTCAAAGTAAAGGTAAGTTTGTAGTTTGTGTCTATGATAATAACGGCAAAGACTATTTGCCTGATCCATTTTTCCAGTTGAGTGACGCAGATGAGATCGTTTTGTTTGCCGCTCGTGAGGAAGACGCAGCTGCTCCCGATCAACCCGGTGGAAAAGATGACTAAATTTTTATAAAAGACGATAGAAACGATTTAAAGATCGATCGCTGCTAAAATAATTATAGTTATTCTTCCTCAAATAACATAAAACCGATGCAAACTATTAAATTACATTCTCATGTCGGTAAAGATGGCATCTTGCATTTACATCTTCCCGTAGGAATAGCTGATACCAACTTAGAAGTCACTGTCACCGTTCAACCTGCGACGGTCACAGAAACAGAAACCCCCCAAGGAAAAGGTTGGCCTCCAGGTTTTTTTGATGAGACTTTTGGCTCTTGCAAAGACGATCCTATACTCATCGATTCCGAAGGAGTATTTGATGATTGGGATACATCGGCATGAAGTATTTGCTCGATACAAATGTCTGTATCAGATATTTGAATGGTGAATCAGTGGCTCTGAGGCGACGTTTGCAATCTGAAGATGTAGAAGAAATAGCGGTTTGTTCTGTTGTAAAAGCAGAATTGTTTTTTGGGGCAATGAGAAGCGGTAACCCCGATGATGCTTGGAGAAGACAGCGACGATTTCTGGAAATTTTTGTCTCGCTTCCCTTTAATGACATTGCTGCTTTGATTGCTGGACGGATTCGCGCTCAACTTGCTAATTTGGGAACACCTATCGGTAACAACGATCTGTTCATTGCTTCTATTGCGATCGCTAATAATTTAACTTTAGTCACTCATAATACTGGTGAATTTATTCGAGTAGAAGGGTTGTCGATTGAAGATTGGGAATGAGTAATTGTATGCAAGAAGTGCGATCGCGCTCTCTTCCCTTTCACCCATTCCACTGATTGAGAGTGCGATCGCATCTTTCAATTGATTGGTTTAAAACACAAGTAAAAGCATAGCCAAAACATAAACGGATGGGGATATAGGGAGCGAGATTTTTTTATCCTTCAGACTTCCCCCTTTTTCATTCCCCTAACCCTCCAACTTAACCCGCATTTTCCCAGGATTCAACAAACCATAAGGATCGACCATTTCTTTAAATTTAAGTTGAGCGGCATCAACTTTTTTTCTACCACCTAATTCCAAAATATAAACGTGAGGATCGGCGATATAAATTCCTTTTTCTTGGTGATAGCGAATAATTTCATAAAGTCGCTCTTTGGTAGTGTAGCGAACTAGTTGCAGTGCGGCGGGAACGATCGCACCACCAAAACGAATAAATTCCAAGTGCATCATCACCTCATCGCCAAAGTGTTGGTACATATGCTCGACTAGCTGGAGGCTCTTATCGTGAGGAAAGATGCTTTGCAAATAGGTAAGAGAAAGATCGGCGGTGCGAGCGTGCAAAGTCGTGTGATTCCAAGTATATTCCGTCAGATAGACACTTTTACCCGTATCTTTTGCTAGTTTTTGATAAGTGATGGTGCCGCCAAACTCTTGCACTAGATCCTGCAAAGCTTCTAGGCTGGGTTCGGCCACCATGAGGAGTGCAGCATGAGTTCCGTCTGGAATATAAGGGTGCAAAGCAGTTAAATAACTGGGAATTGGCCATGCAGTGATACAAATTAGCTTTTTAATCATGCCATCTGCATCTCCTAGAGCTTGCCCAAATCGAGCAGCTGCCATTAAGTTATCGAAAGTAACGATCGCATCTGCCCAAGCATAAGCTGGCCCTAAAGGGATTTCCAACTCAGTGATAATGCCATTGATGCCCCAAGCATGATTGACTTTTTGAACGTCTTCTCCTCTTAATTCAATAATGCGCGGTTGATCTTCCAGGGTAATGACTCGGAGGGCGAGGAGATTACCGCGATCGCTTAAAAAACCATAATTAATCGAACCAATTCCCCCACTACCACCAGCAATAAAGCCGCCAATGGTGGCAGTCCGATAAGTCGAGGGTGCCATCCGCATTTCCCAGCCGATTTCTCTAGCTTTTTTATCCAGTTGAGCTAGTTTGACCCCGGCTTCTACTCGCGCTACTCCTGGCTTGACCCAGCAGATATTCTGCATTCGAGTCATGTCAAGGATAACGCCACCTTGCAGGGGTACGCATTGTCCGTAGTTGCCAGTCCCAGCACCCCGTACTGTTACTGGTACTCGATGTTTGACGCAGACAGCTGCTGTCCGCAATACTTCTGCTTCGTTGGCAGGACGAACCACCAGATCTCCGGTTTTTCCTGACAATTCAGCTTGGAGAATCGGGCTAAAGGTATGATAATCCTGAGATAACTTAGCTACTTGAGTCGGCTCAGTAATCGTTTCGATGCCTGCTAATTCGGCTGCTAAGTCATCCCAGTTAGTTGGTTTAATTTTTGTCGAAGTCATATTTTTTTGCTGGTAATTGTACGGTAGAGAATCCCAAACAATTCGTGCTGAATCAAGTACGAGTTTTTACTAGATTACTAGTATATTTAATTACTTGTGCTTTCTCATCATTCGCGATCGACACACGGCAAGTTTACTGAGTTTTTGCTAAGTAAAGCTGGCCAAAATACACAAAATTTAACTTTTCTGGCTGTAGTGAAAGAATCTTTCCCTACTAGCTCAACGTTTCTATCCGTCTAATCGCAAAGTTGCGTATATTTTTTTAGTTTTACTACAAAATTTTAAGTATATTAACCACAACTTAAAATAATTACAAAAAAAATGTAAACTTATATACATAAATCAGCCATTTAATTTTTTTTTATTACCCTCTGATTTTCAATCCAATACCGAGAACGAAAAATCACATAATTACCCGAAAAAACTAGGTTTAACAGGATGGCTCAAAGAAAAAATACGAAAACGTCTCAAATAAGTGTGGGAAGGTTAGAACCCTTAGCTTACGCTCAGGAGAATTTACTCAATCGGATTGCTACGCGCATTCGCCGTTCTTTGGAACTCAAAGAAATTTTGACAACGACAGTACACGAAATCCGCTCGTTCTTAGACACCGATCGCGTAAAAATCTACTTTTTCCATCCCGATGGCAGCGGAGAAGTAATTGCTGAAGCTCGTCATGGTAACCGCTTACCCTCTCTGTTGGGTTTGCATTTTCCCGCAACTGACATTCCTCCCTATATTCTTCAAATGTTTATTAAAGCTCGTCAAAGGGTAATCGTCGATGTTTATTCCGGGCATAAAACTGTCAGTCAGTTAGACTGTCCCCATACTGGTGAGAGTCTAGTTAGCGAGGATATCTGTTACTCTCCCGTCGATCCCTGCCACATCGAATATCTGACTGCGATGGGTGTATCTTCTTCTTTAACCGTACCAATTATCCATCAAAATCAGCTTTGGGGTTTATTGGTTTCTCATCACGCTCAACCCATAAATATTTCAGAAAAAGATTTAAAAATTGTACAATTACTAGTAGATCAAGTGTCGATCGCCATCGCTCAATCAAACCTGCTTTCCCGCACTAGACAACAGGCTCAACATGAATCAGTGTGCAACCATATTAGCCGCTTACTCCATTCCCCGTTAAATATTACAGATATTCGGCAGAAAGTACTCGAGCAGACAGTGAAAGCCCTCCAAGGTTCTGGTGGTAGGCTGTATATCACCGCAGATTCCACAGGTCAACCGGCTCAGCTTTATACTTATGGAGAAAAAATTTCGTCTCTCAATTTAATAGAAGAGAGTCCGTTTTGGCAAAAAATTATTAATTTTAGTAAAGACCAGAGCGATGACAATCGCTTTGAGTTATTAATATTAAGATCTGAGTTAAAGAACCTAACCGATTTTACATTAAATACCCAAAATTTTTCTTACCTTATTATCGATCCTTACCAAGAAACCGAACTAGCCTTTTTAAAAGCAGATTTAGAATTGGCTTCTATTTGCTCGGTATTAATTATACCCCTGCGTTATCAACAACAATGTGTAGGATGCCTCACCATTTTCCGGAATGAGATCCAGACAGAAACTTTATGGGCGGGGCGCGTAAACAACGACCAACGAAACTCGGGCCCTCGAAAATCTTTTGAAGCTTGGCGAGAAATCAAAAAAGGACAAGCCAAAGAGTGGACTCCGGAAGAAGTAAAACTCGCTCAATCCTTGGGACTTCACCTTTACATGGCAATCATGCAACGGCGCGTAGAAGATATGATTCGCCATCAAGCTTCCCACGATTTGCTACCTGGGTTGCCTTATCGCCTATTCTTTATCGATCGACTTACCCTCGCCTTGGCAAATATTCACCAACGTCGGCAACTATTGGGAGTGGTATTTCTCGACTTGGATTGTTTTAAAAATATCAACGATACCCTCGGTCATGCAGTAGGTGACGAATTGCTACAAAACGTTGCCCAAAGGCTGAAAAAATGCTTGCGGGAAACGGATGTAGTAGCTCGTTGGGGAGGAGATGAATTCACCATCTTGCTATCTCCCATCGTTAGTTCGGAAGATGCGGCTCAAATAGCCCAAAGAATTCTCGATGCTTTGGGCGTTCCTTTCCATTTTTCAGACCAAGAATTTTACGTCAAAGCTAGCATCGGAATTGCCATTGCTCCCTATGATGGCGAAGATGCGGAAACTCTCTTGAAAAATGCTGATGCAGCAATGTACCGCGCTAAACACCAGGGACGGAATAATTACCAACTTTACACTTCCGCGATCGGCAATAAAGCATACGAACGACTGATCTTAGAAAATAATCTTTACAAAGCCTTAGAACGAGAAGAATTTCTGCTACATTATCAACCCCAGATCGACATCGAGACAGGCGAAATTCTCAGCATGGAAGCTTTGATACGCTGGGAATCTGCCGAACGGGGGTTAATTCCCCCAGCACAATTTATTCCCTTAGCAGAAGAAACGGGATTAATTTGTCCGATTGGAGAATGGGTATTGCGAACTGCCTGCGCCCAGAATAAAGCGTGGCAATTAGCCGGACTATCCCCCATCCGCATCGCCGTTAATCTTTCCGGGCGACAATTTCAACAAAAAAATTTAGTCAACACGATTGCCCAAGTATTAGACGAAACAGGTTTAGACCCGCGTTACTTGGAAATCGAAATCACCGAAAGTATCGCGATCCAAGATGTAGAATTAACGATTTGCGTGTTGCAATCACTGCAAAAAATGGGAATCCACATTTCTATAGATGATTTCGGCACCGGATATTCTTCTCTATGGTCGCTGAAAAGATTTCCTTTAAACACCCTAAAGATCGATC
>CAZJJR010000274.1:0-6983 GCA_964546365.1 uncultured bacterium
GCTCAAACACGCACCCGCGTTGTTAGCGCTCACCAACCCCACCACCAACTCCTACAAGCGCTTGGTGCCTGGATTTGAAGCTCCCGTGAACTTGGCTTACTCTCAAGGTAACCGTTCTGCTTCCATTCGGATTCCTCTGTCTGGTAGCAATCCTAAAGCGAAGCGTTTAGAATTCCGTTGTCCCGATGCTACCTGCAACCCCTACGTTGCTTTTGCAGCAATGTTGTGCGCTGGTATCGACGGCATCAAGAACGAAATCGACCCAGGCGAACCCCTCGACGTAGATATCTACGACCTCAGCCCTGACGAATTGGCGAAGGTTCCTTCTACCCCGGGTTCTCTGCTAGATGCTCTCAAAGCATTGGAAGAAGACCACGAATTCTTACTAGCTGGTGGCGTATTCACCGAAGACTTCATCAACACTTGGATCGAATACAAACTCGACAATGAAGTTAACCCGATGCGCTTGCGTCCCCATCCTTACGAATTCGCTCTCTACTACGATTGTTAAGAATTAAGGAGCAAAAGTTAGGCGTTAGTAGTAGGTAATCAACGATTTTTTCCTCTACTATTCTCCTTCCTTCCTCTTAAACCTTATGCCTGTCTAGCCACCTCTAGGGGTGGCTTTTTGCTCTTTTGTAAATAAATATTGCGCTAGCATGAGAAATGTTAATTACAAAACGCAATAATTATCATGACTGTTGTATACCCTCGTAAACTGCAAAATAACATTGGCGCACGGCAAATAATGAAGCAAGTAGTGCGCGAAAGAGAAATTCATTTAGTAACCCTCAACCGTTACCGCTACAGCGAACAACGCAGTTGTAAAGATTTGACTGAAATCATTGAAGTGTTGGATGGCAAACCACCTGAGTTAGTAAGGGATTTATCTCGTCACGTTTCTGATGAAGCTCGTCACGCGATGTGGTTGACGGATTTGTTGGTGGATTTGGGTGCTGAAGTGGGAACGCCCCCCGGTACTTCTTATATTAATGAGTTCGATCGCTTAGTCGATCGCGAATCTTACAACCCCCAAGGCAGCCTCGACGATAATCTAATCGGTATTTTGGCCGCAATTAACGTAACCGAAAAGCGCGGTTGCGAATATTTCTCCGCCCACATTCACGCCTTGAAAGAAGCGCCCCAAACCGAAGAAAATATCAAAATTCGGGAAACGATCGCCAAAATATTCCCAGAAGAAGCTGCTCACGTTCGTTGGGGTAACCGTTGGCTGGCACAATTAGCCGATAAAAGCCCGGAACACCGTCAAAAAGTCGAGCAAGCTAAACTGAAATATAGCGCGATCGAACAAGCCGCCTACGAATCTGGCATGGACATCACTTTGGGTGCCGAACTGCGCCGTTTGGAAAACCTCCTAGAAATCGCCAATACCATGCCCTTATTGCAACGTCCCCAATACTTGATGGAACGTATCCCCCAAACTTTACTCGCACCTGACTTGCAATTTACTAGATTGCAAGTAGCACAAAGAGCTTGGAACCGCGACCCCCAAGCATTTATGGAAAAATTCGTACCTATGTTCCTCAACGGCATTAATAGCGCTTTCGAGCAGCAGAAGAAAGAAGCAGCAGCTAAAAATTAGTGTCTGTTCTTGAAAAGAGCGGGTGAGCGGAAGATGGAGAGATGGGGAACAGGGGAGCAGGGGAGATAAATATAATAAATTTTTATACTTCATCCTTCATCCTTCATCCTTTTTCCTTTCCTCTTCCCCTAGTCTCTAGCCCCTAGCCCCTAGTCCCTACAAAACGATAAAGTTGGTTCAGAAACACTAAGAAAGGACAAATAGAAATTTTTATGACCACCTTTCAACCGGATGCGGAAACAGTTGCTACTCAAACTTTATCGACCGATCGGCTAGCAGACGAGCTATTAGAGGAAGTAACGGGAGTCAACTATGTAGAAGTAATTCAAACCGTGATCTCCAGCATGGCACAAGATGATAGTGCAATGGTCAACCATAGCGAAACTGGTGATATCTGGAAGTTTAAATACGGTACTGTGGAAGTGTTCGTTCAACTCACCGGCTCCACGGATGACGATACTTTCACAGTTTGGTCGTCAGTATTAAAGCTACCTGCCAAAAATGAGCCGCAATTGATGCGTAAGCTGTTAGAAATGAACGGAACGGAAACTTTTGAAGCGCGTTTTGCGATTGTCAACGAACAAGTGGTAGTAATATCATCTCGCACGGTGGCAGAACTTTCCCCTGGCGAAGTTTCTCGCGCTATTACGATTGTCGCTACGATCGCAGATAACAATGATGAGCTTTTGCAAAAAGAATTCGGTCAGTAGTTAAATGACCGAAAACAAATGACAAATAACCGATGACAAATGACAAATGACAAATGGCGTTTGATTCCTCTGCTGGAGGCTCCAGGTAAAATACAAATGGCGATCGATCTCTGGTTGTTAGAACAACACCGGAATGGGTTGCATCCTCCCACTTTACGATTTTACACTTGGAGTCCGCCAGCAATTTCTCTCGGTTATCATCAGCGTCGATGGCCGGAATTTTGGCAAAATCTTACTTGGCAAGGAAAAGCGATCGAATTGGTGCGCCGCCCTACTGGTGGACGTGCAGTACTGCACCAAGGAGATCTCACCTATGCGGTGATTACTTCCGGACTTAGTGGTAGTCGCATCCAGGTATATCAAAAAATTTGTCAGTTTTTAATTGTTGGTTGGCGATCGCTCGGCATAGAATTACACTACGGTGATGCGGGACGAGGCTACATTCACAACCCCAATTGTTTTGGTACTGCAACTGGCGCTGATTTAGTTACTTCGGAAAATACTAAGATGATCGGTAGCGCTCAACTGTGTCGCGGTAACGCCATTTTGCAACATGGTTCGATGCGTTTAGATCCAGATGATGCCTTATTTACGCGAGTATTTAGCACCGCTTCATCATTCAAAGTAGAGCCACCTGTAATTAAATGCAAAGAAACTTCTATAGAAAAAATCGTAGATGCTTTAACTACCGCGTCCGAGCTTTGCTTTGGTACTCAAGCAATCTTGCAGCCTTTATCTGAAACAGAATGGCAGGCTATTCTTGCTCAACCGATACTAGAGATTGTTCAACCTCATCGGGTTGTTCTGCCATACAAACCAGAGATTTTTGTTGATTCACGCAAGCACCCCGGTACTTAATCTCGAAGTTTGGTTGAGCTGTCGGCGGTTCTTCTATATGAGAAATCTTACAAACTTGACCGCGATATTTTACTGTAATTTCACTATCGCTTACTTTAGGTGCCAAAGTTGTATGGTGGTAATTAACTCCGCGATAAACTAAGTTATCCGCAGAGTTTTCTAACTGAGAAATATCAGTTTCAGTTTTATTTTCTAAGCTTTGAGCAATAATTTTGGATTCAGCACTAATTGTTAGTGATTTTGACTGCTTGCCACTAAATAATTTAACGATCGGTAGCCACAATTGTTTGCTGCTAAGTAAGGCTAGCATTAGCAGTACAAGTTTCAATTGCCAAGGTGCTAGAATCAAACTCAAAACTAAGCCTACCAGGGAAATGGCGGCAGCAAGATAAGCCATTTCATCAGCCGATACCTTATATATGTAAACGGCCAGCGGAACTACGGCCAGCGGAATGATAAAAAAGAAGGTCATTCCTAGTACCTCTGAAAATAGAAGTAAAAGTGTACCTACTAATATATAATAGATAACTTGAATTGAAACAATTTTTCTACTTTATTTGTCTGAGGTTTCTGACATCAGAAAAAATCAAAAATCTAAGTAAATAAGAGGTTTTTTTCTTTTTTCACGAAGTAAAACTACTCGTCTTTAGTTTGAGGCTGGCAAAGATGGATCGCTTTGAATGAGTTGAGCATCTACCGCCGACTTCGCGATCGCCGGAATAGGTAAGCCAGGAGGATATTTTCCCTCCTCTTTAATCCGCTTAATTTGAGTTTCCGAAATATTTATATTCAGTTTTTCTGCCATTGACCGCACGATATCGCCTCGGTCAATAATACCTGCTACAGCCCCAGCTGGAGACAAGACGGTAATTCTCAGTAAATTCTCAGCTTCTAAGCGTTGGATCGTTTCTACTAATAAAGTTTTTTCTTCTACCGTAGGAATACTTGTCAGCGGTTTCACGATGCTATGAACTGTTTGAATTTCCCACTCGCTTCTTTCGACAGCCCGAAAATCGTCGATCGAAACTAAACCCCGATAACGACCATCAGAAGCAGCAAAATAAACTTGTGGTTTAGTAGCTGCTTGTAATACGTAATCATCTGCAAAATTTCGCAATGTCATATCTGCATCGATTACTCGGAAGTCGTTAGTCATGGCGTCGGATGCTTTTAGTTGCAATAAAGCTTCCTGTACGTTGGTGATTTCATCGTAAGCATTAGCATTTCGCAGCACGAACCAACCCAGCAAAACAATCCACAAACAGCTTAGAGTGTAAATACTGCCGAAAACGCCCAGAATAATCGCCGTCCATCCTAATATTTGGCCGGTACGGGCTGCCCAGTGGATACCTTGAAAGCGATCGCCTTTGATTTTCCAGATGGCTGCTTTTAAAACCTGTCCGCCATCTAAAGGCAGTGCAGGAATTAAGTTGAATAGCGCTAATACCAAGTTAATATTCGCTAAATCTGCCACTAAAAATTCTGCTGGTGTCGATGCTGGTAAAAAGTAAGTTACTACACTCAGCAATGCAAACAAAGCTATACTAACGACCGGTCCTGCGATCGCTACTTGAAAAGCCAAACCGGGAGTTTGCGATTCCCGATCGATGGAAGCGATACCGCCAAACAAAAATAAAGTAATTGAATTTACCTTAATCCCTTGCGATCGTGCCACTAAACTGTGGCCTAATTCATGCAACAATACCGAACCAAATAGCAGAAGCGCCATTAAAAAGCCCACTAACCAAGGAATTAACGGCCCCCATTGCGGGTAAATTCCTTGCAAGTCCTGCTGATTTACTAGAGTAAAAAGAGCTAAAACAATTAGCCACGAATAATCTATGTATAGGGGAATTCCAAAGATAGAACCTATCCGCCAAGCTGCCTGCATAAAAAATCCTTTGAATGTTTGATAGCTTTACTCTGCTTATCAAGTTATTATTTACTCTAGCTATTAGTTTGATATTTAATTAAAATAGCTATAATACCGAGTCTTCTTTTTTCTATAATAAGCAATCATTGGAAAAAAAGCTTCCGTCAACAGCCGTAAAATTTTGTTTACCAGTAATATTGCCTATCATTTTTGGCAAATTGATGGCTTTCGCTATAGATAAAATTAATTTTATTTTGTTCGCCCGGTGTCCCAACGCTGTCAGAATTGGACAGCGCGGGACTAATGGACTAATTAGTTAAAAGAGCATTTTTTAAAGAATGCCAGCGTTGGTCAATCCTAAAATTGTACCCGCGCCCAAAATATGGCCGAAGCTTGTACCTGCGAGTAACTGAGGAACGCCGATAACTCCTATGGAGGGTTGGCTTCCCCGACCTTGGGTAGCAAAGCGAACGATCGCCAGCCCTAGAATGTTACAAATAATCATTACTAAGGCAATTGTAGGAGACCAACTTGGTGTAGGAGGAACGGTGGATTGTACAGCCGCGAGAATTGTCGAGCTAATCAAGATTTTTCTCCTAAGTTGAAAAACTGGTACACCTCATTTTCCCACTCAGGTATCCATTTCACATCTGAGGTCGATCGAAGATGCTGTTTTCTTTACAGGACACCTGCATTGCTAAGACCGAGAATCATTCCGGCACCAAGAATATGGCCGAAGCTCATGGTAGCTAGCAACTCGGAAAAAGTAAAATTGCGAAACAGGGCTGGCTTAGAAACTGGTATATCTGGGCCAACGCCAGGTTTTTGGATTGCGAAGCGACCGATCGCGATCGCTAGCAGGTTACACAGAATCATGACCAGTCCCGTAGCGGGAGACCATGCTGAGGTTCCGGCAACAGCAGGAGCAGCTGCCAATAGTATTGTTGAAGCGATCGACATTCCTTCTCCTGTATGACTAAACAAAAAGAATTATAAAAAGAGGTTAGTAAATAACTCGAATCTGTTTTAAGAGTTAACATTAATGCAAAGTTTTGATACAAAAATAAGATATTTGCGATGAGGGACAGTTAATGCGGGTAAAAATTTGCGGGATTACGAAACCAGCACAAGCAGATGAGATCGCTCGTATGGGAGCAACGGCTATAGGATTTATCTGTGTCCCTTCCTCTCCCCGCTTCGTTACCCCAGACCAAATTCGCGCCGCTCGCGATCGGCTATCGGTCAAAATAGATACGATCGGCGTTTTTGCCAATACTTCTAGCGAAGAAATCTACCAAATCGTTGCTGCCACAGGATTAAACGCCGTTCAGTTACACGCTAGCGAATCCCCCGAATTTTGCGATCGGTTGCGCCAACTTTTACCAAATATCGAACTGATTAAAGCCTTGCGAATTCGTACATCCGAATCTTTAACTCAAGCAAACGCTTACAGCAGAGTTGTCGATACTTTATTACTTGATGCCTACCATCCGACAAATCTAGGTGGCACCGGCCAAACCTTGGATTGGCATAGCTTACAAACATTTTCTCCCAGTTTGCCTTGGTTTCTCGCCGGTGGCTTAACACCAGAAAACATTTCAGATGCCTTAACAGAAATTTCCCCCAACGGCATTGATTTATCCAGTGGTGTCGAACGCTCTCCCGGCGATAAAGATTTAGATAAAGTAGCCAAATTATTCGATAAGCTAGCTCATTTGACTAAAAAATCCCCTTTATTAGTAACAGAGACGTAGAAAAAGGGGAGGATCGGGAGGTGGGGAGATAGATGGAATATATTTTTATACTTCATCCTTCATATTTCATCCTCGATCCTTCATCCTTTCCTTTTCCCTATTTCCTAAAAGAATGCTGGTTGATGGCGAATTAAATTCAAGAACTCTTCGCGAGTTTTTTGTTCTTCTTGGAATACACCTACCAT
>CAZJJR010000274.1:6993-7361 GCA_964546365.1 uncultured bacterium
AACAGTCCAAGAACCCGGTTTTTGGACTCCACGCATTACCATGCACATATGGGTAGCTTCCATTACCACAGCAACCCCTTTTGGTTCCAAAACAGTTTGAACTGCTTCTGCAATTTGGCGAGTCAGGCGTTCCTGCACTTGCAAGCGACGGGCGTACATTTCCACAATCCGGGCTAATTTGCTGAGTCCGACCACTTTTTCGTTAGGAATATAAGCAACGTGCGCCCTGCCCATAAACGGCAGCATATGATGTTCGCACAAACTAAAGAAATTGATATCTCTTACCAGCACCATTTCATTATGGCCTTCATCAAAAATGGCACCGTTAACAATTTCTTCTAAGGATTGATTGTAACCGCTAGTCAGAA
>CAZJJR010000274.1:7371-7621 GCA_964546365.1 uncultured bacterium
CGCATTGCTTCTGCAACTCGCTTGGGAGTTTTGAGCAGTCCTTCCCGTTCTGGATTTTCGCCTACTCCCAGCAACATCGTCCTTACCGCCTCGATCATCTCTTCATCCGATACTTCCGAAGCAGGATGAATTTGACTTTCTTGACCGTTTAAGCTGTTACGATCGGGGCGGCTCGAAATTTGCAAAGTGCTATTAGCAGGCTTGGAAACAGAAGCAGTACCGTTGGATCTGTTGGCAGAAGCGATAGTCA
>CAZJJR010000274.1:7639-8471 GCA_964546365.1 uncultured bacterium
TGCGTGGAATCTGGTATTACCAACATTAGAAGAGAGCTATTTAAAGAACCCCAGCACTAGCTGTTAAGGTTAACTCTTCGATCGCTGCTTTTTCGGGGAGCAGCGCAACCTGTAAGATAGACTGGGCAACGATTTCAGGGGTTAACATCGCCGAGCGATCGAAATCGGCTTTCACCGTGTCAGTATCCCAAATAGGGGTATTTACCGAACCGGGACAAATGGCACTTACCCGAATGCCGTTCGCTCGTTCTTCAGCGGCTAGGGTTTTGCTAAGTGCCATCAAGCCAAACTTGCTGACGCAATATGCTCCCCAGTTAGGAAAAACTTGTTGACCGGCGATCGAGGAAATATTAATAATCGTCCCCTGCTGGCGCGATCGCATGGTTGGTAATATGGCTTGAATGCACTGAAAAACACTGGTAAGGTTGAGGTCGATCGCTTGTTGCCAATCAGAAAGAGGTGTTTCTCTCAATGGGGCGGTATACCCCATGCCAGCATTGTTAACTAAGATGTCGATCGGACCGAAGTCAGCCTCGATCGCGCTGATCTTTTCTTTTACCTGCTCGATTTTAGCCAGGTCTAAAACGTAACTCTTCGCTTGCACCCCAGCTTCACGGGCGGTTTGAGCCACTTCCTCTAATTTTTCTAGGGAACGGCTTACTAACGCTACGTGAATTCCAGCCGCAGCAAATGCCAAAGCAGTTGCCTTGCCAATTCCACTGCTAGCCCCTGTAATGAGGGCGCGTTTTTCAGTTGAAGCACTCATTAGTTGAATTATTTGCTTTCTTTGGATGGAACATCGCATTTGAAGAGAAATTAATTCTTTTCACCT
>CAZJJR010000275.1:0-8453 GCA_964546365.1 uncultured bacterium
AGTACTCCTTTATTATGTATCCCTTATATCCCAGACATATTATGAAGTCATTAAATCCATAATGGGAATAAATTTTCATTATATGCCAAAGAATTGGCCGTCCACCAATTTCGACCAACGGTTTTGGTTTAATTGTGGTTTCTTCTTGAAGACGAGTTCCAAAGCCACCTGCCAAAATAGCAACTTTCATTTTGTCCTTTTTTTGGTAGTATTTCCTCTATTAACTTTATGCCAAATTTTATTGATTATAGTTAGTTTAAACAATTATTACCCAGTATATTTTAATGATTTATATTGCTAGGATTCGAGCTAAGAAATTATTCGATATACTTATTTATCTTTATCTTTACTCCTATTTAAATTACATCAGCAAACGTTCTTTCTGTCTTGCGAAAATACCAAATACCACTTAGGAACAAAAGTCCCACTAACAACAAAGATAAACTAAATCCCGGCCAATAAATACTTGAGTTACTACCTAAAATTGCCCAACGAAAGCCGTCAATTACTCCCACCATTGGGTTTAAAGAGTAAATCAATCGCCATTTTTCTGGCACGACAGTACTGCTAAAACCTACTGGGGAAACATACAAGCCAAATTGGACAATAAACGGTACTATATACCGAAAGTCGCGATATTTCACATTGAGAGATGATAGCCATAAACCACCTCCCATTGCGGCAGCAAATGCGATCGCAATAAACAACGGTAACGTTAATATCCGCCAATCTGGTACAAAATTATACCAAGCCATCAAGCCCAGCAAGATGATGCCGGAAATCATGAAATCTACAAAGCTTACTATCACGGCGCTAGCAGGTACGATTAAGCGGGGAAAGTAAACTTTAGAAATTAGATTGGCGTTACCAATCAAACTGTTGCTACATTCGGAAAGGGCATTGGCAAAGAATTGCCAGGGCAGCATAGCGGAAAAAACCAGAATTGGATAAGGTACGCCTTCTGAGGGTAACTTGGCTAAATTGCCAAACACGACCGTAAAAACAACCATTGTTAAAAATGGCCGAATTAATGCCCAAGCAATACCGATCGCAGTTTGCTTATAGCGTACTAGAATGTCTCGCCATGCCAGGAAGTAAAACAACTCCCGATAGCGCCATAAGTCTTTCCAATATTGCTTTTCAGTGCGACCGGCTTCGATAATTAATTCTGTTTGACTCTGATAACTCATACATTCAATCAAGCACGACCATAGATATTAACTTTTTAGGTTGAAGTCGAAGTACGCGATCGCATTACACACCACTAACCATAACAGGTTGGCTAGTTAATGTAACTTTTACAACACCCTTTTTAGACAAGGCAATCCTAGAAGTCCGGATGTTGTAGAGTCTCGGCTGACTCCCAAAGTTCCCTTATCCCACACTTAAGATATCACTCCTAGCAAGACCGTCAAGTTTGTTACGACAAGAGATTGGCTGCTGCCTTCTGCACTGACATCAAAGTACAAAATTTTCGCATCTATCTTAGGGAGTAGAGATGTTAACGGGTTGGCTTGGTGGCAACTTACACTTAACTTCAATTTCAAAATTGCTTTCTGCGGAACCTTCCGTTAAAAAAGGAATTCCTGTTTTTCCGCCCAGCTTAATACCAAATTTAACCGCGACCTCTTCTACTTCCGCATCCGTAAAATTCTTGAAAGCGCCTGCACAAATTTCGTGTAGCCGCGAATCTGTTTGTGAACTTGCTGGATGTCAACGGTGAGAAGTCCAGTACGAGTCACAGTTTCATCATTTTCTGGTTCTGGGACATCGTAGAGTCTTTGAATCTCGTCAATGAGTTATCGTTATCACTCGCTTCAGACTTAAGTCTAAGGCTAATAGCGAAAGTCCACTGAAGTAGACTTAGACTGAAGAGAAGTTTTTAGTTCACTTCAGTGGACTTCAGCTATTAGGCTGGGATTTAAATCCCAGACGGGTGTGGGGACAGCGACAAGATCTAAGTTTGCGAACTTTATCAACGAAAAACTTTACTTTCGCAGAGACACTTGGAACTCTGGTAATTATCTTGCCTTACCGTCGCAATCCTAACTCAGCTAATTACCAAAATGCGATCGACTTATCTATGTGTTTCCAAAATGCGATCGCGATCTCCAATCGCCAAAAGCTATATTAAAACCAGCCATTCCAACCAAATCAACGGCTATGGTACAACAAATTCCCGTCGAAACAACCTCAGAAATCATTTACCCAGACAGCGACGGACAACCAATGGCAGATAATACAAAACAATTTCGCTGGATTGTTGTCATTAAAGAAAATCTCGAAATATTGTTTGCCAATAACGATGATGTCTTTGTCGCTGGAGAAGGTTTTCTGCTAAACCCGCCCCTACAAGATGTGTAATATTTTCTATGAAAATATTACACATCTTGCTAAATTTGTCAATCAATAGAGTATCACTCAAATGTCTCTCAAAATCATCGAAAACTTTGATAACAGTTTCACCCTTGAGCCAGAAGCCAAAGAAACTCTATTTGCTTTACTAAAAAATGAAACCTTCCTCCAGCAAGTTGCCGAACAGGTAAAATGCCAGCAAGTTGAGTTCACTGAACTACTATTTCAACCAGTACCTTACAGCACCGCTACCCCCAAAGGAATGCCACCGGAATTTGAGCCATATTACGAATCTGCCGAACACGCTATTATCAACGTTCCGCCTAACTTTATGTTCAAAGCCAAGATTTTTAAACCCAGTCGCCTCTGTGCCATTTATCGCAAAATCGCATAACAAAATTTCTGAATTAAACCAATGACAACTCAAACAGATATTACATCTCTCGCCAGTTTAGAAGATATTCCATATTTAGATGAAGCTGGCAAATTACCAGAAAATTTTCAAGGCAAAATAGGCGTATATGCTATTTTCGACCAATCGAAAAATCTACAATTTGTCGGCTATTCTCGCGACGTTTATCTCAGTCTCAAACAGCACCTTGCTCGTCAGCCGCAAAATTGCTACTGGCTGAAAGTGCAAACAATTGATAAACCTAATCGGACAATCTTAGAAAATACCATGAATGCTTGGATTGCCGAAAATGGCACTATTCCTTCTGGTAATGCTGCTGATAAAGTGAAATGGACAGAATCGATTGATGTGAAACCCCTAATGACAGATGAAGAAAAGGCAAATTACGAACAAGCTTGGGGAGAAGAACTAGCGCAATCAAAAATCCTCAAAAATGTGGCTCGTCGCGTAGAAACCGAAATTTTAGCAGCCTTAAAATCTCGCGGTTGCCAAGAAGAAATTCGCTTTAATCCTAAGCTGAAAGATAGCGGTTTGCTCGATTTGAAGTGAAGGTAATTAGGGATTGGTAAGGTATAGTAAGGCGGGCATTAACAACCAAAAGTTTAAAAATTTTAGGAAAAAAGCTTTTTAGCAATGTCCGCCCTACTCATGCTTTATTATCTCTCAAACAAAAACCAGCCTAACTTAAAACTCCATTATGTCCCTCAAACTTTTAAATAATCGCTACCAACCAATACAATCGATCGCAACTGGCGGATTTGGCCAAACCTTCCTAGCAGAAGACACTTATCTACCTTCCCGCCGTCGTTGTTTAATCAAGCAACTCAAACCAATCACTAATAATCCGCCAACTTTTCAGCTAATTCAACAACGTTTCGGGCGAGAAGCGGCTATTTTAGAAAAACTAGGCAATTCCCATGACCAAATTCCCGATTTATATGCTTATTTTGAAGAAGCAGGACAATTTTATTTAGTTCAAGAATGGATTGAAGGTCAAACTTTAACGGAAAAGCTCCAAAGAGAAGTAAGATTAAACGATATTACTGTCCGAGATATTTTAGTAAATATTTTACCTGTTCTTGATTACATCCACAGCCAAAACATTATCCATCGAGATATCAAACCTGACAATATAATTATCCGCCAACGGGATAACAAACCAGTTTTAATTGACTTCGGCGCAGTCAAAGAAACCATGACTACCGTGGTAAATACACCGGGAAATCCTCACCAGTCAATGATAATTGGTACGCCTGGATTTATGCCATCGGAACAAGCAACGGGTAAACCAATTTACTCTAGCGATTTATACAGTTTAGGGTTAACTGCTATCTATTTACTTACTGGAAAATTGCCTCAAGAATTACAGGTAGACTCCCAAACAGGTGAATTGATTTGGCATCAATATGCCCAAAATATTAATCGTAACTTGGTAGCAGTGTTAGATCGGGCTATTCGATCGCATCCGCGCGATCGCTTTTCCACCGCCAGACAAATGCTAGACACCTTACAAACCTCTCCCACTCGCCATTCCGGCGTTCCCCTTTCCCAACAAGCAACCGTGGCGGTATCTCCCGGAGGCGCATCCACCCAACCAGTACAAGTCCCCACTCACAATCCCCGCGACTGGAAAAAAGCGGCTGCGATCGCAGGTGGTATCATTGGCGCATCCCTGATTGTTGGTTTCGCCGTTGCTTATCAGCGTCAACAATCCCTAAAACCCTCAGCAGAAAACCCAACTAAACCTTCCCCTAATTCTCCTGCTGCTTCTGTCCCTCCTGCTGTTTCTACCCCTCCTGCTGCGTCTATCCCTTCCACCATCGAACCTCAAACCACATCCCCAAAACCAATACCAAGAGAAACCCAACAAGCACCATCTCCCAGAATTCCCAGTCGCCAATCCTTACCGGGTTTTCCCGTTGGTACACCAGAAAATGCCGTTCGCTACGCCTTGGGTAGTCCCACCAAAGTCACCAAAGGCGTATGGAAAGATACCCGCGCCGTACTTTATGAGGATTTCATCCCAGGTGAAGTTAGCTTGGGTTATTTATTCGATCGCAAAACGGGTATTTTACGCCAAACCGAAGCATCATTTGCTCCTTCGGTAGAGTCGGAAGAAATATTTAAAACGATAAATCAAATGTTAGGCGGTACAGCTTCGCGAGAAATCAAACTCCAATTTGAAAAAGTTTATCAACGCCAATCTAACCGATACAGATTTGCAGTTGGTTCCTTGAAAGGACTGATTGAACGCAACAATAAAGACCGCATTTACATCGGCATTTGGGACGCTGATTTACATTAAATAAATTGCTATTTATATTAGCATTAATTGTAATATTTAATTGGAAATTAAAGAATCGTTAGTCGATAAATGTAACTTGCATATTTATCTGCTATTCAGAATACAATTAATTCTGAATTCTGACTCCCGAATTCCTTTTTCTTCAAAATCATGAGTTCTTACGTTAATCTCTTCTCACCGATTCAACTTGGTTGTTATGAATTGCCTAACCGCATCGTCATGGCACCCATGACTCGTTTGCGAGCAATTGGCAGCATTCCCAATCAATTGATGGCAAATTATTATGCTCAAAGAGCATCAGCAGGACTGATTATTACTGAGTGTACGATGGTTTCTCCTCTCAGTAATTACTATATGAATTGTCCCGGTATTTACTGCCAAGAACAAATTGCAGGATGGAAGTTAGTTACAGATGCCGTTCATGCCAAAAAAGGACGAATTTTTCTGCAAATTTGGCACAGTGGCAGAATAAGTCATCCTTCATTATTGAATGGTGAAATACCGATCGCACCAAGCGCAATCGCACCTAGAGGAACCCTCGACACTCCCATTGGGAGAGTACCAATAGAAACACCTCGCGCCTTAGAAACTTACGAAATACCAGAAATAGTAGAACAATTCCGCATCGCCGCCAAAAATGCAATGACAGCCGGATTTGATGGAGTGGAAATCCACGGAGGATTCGGCTTTTTAATCGATCAATTTCTCCAAGATGGTGCAAATCAACGTACCGATAAATATGGTAGTTCGTTGGAAAACCGCAGCCGCTTTTTACGAGAAGTTGTTGAAGCAGTAATTAGCGTTTGGGGTTGCGATCGCGTTGGCATCAAACTCACCCCTAGCAACACATTTTATGGCATATTCGACTCAAACTCTCTGACAACTTTTACCTATGCCATCAACGCGCTCAATACTTTTAACTTAGCTTATATCCAATTAGCAGAACCGAAAGATACTGATTTAACAAATGGTGATGTAATCAATCCAGTAGCACCAACCTTTCGACCAATTTATCAAGGAAAAATCATTACTAATGGCGGTTATGACAAAGCAAAAGGAAACGCGATTTTAGCAACTGGTGATGCAGATTTAGTTTCCTTCGCTAGATTATTCATTGCTAATCCCGATTTACCAGAGCGTTTGGCAAACAACGCGCCTTTAAACACTCCCGATCCAACCACATTTTGTCCCATCAACGAAACAGAATTAGAAAAAGGTTATACAGATTATCCATTTTTATAATTACAACAGGTAAATTTATAATAATTTCACAAGTTTTTTTGTTATTTGTTTAATATTTTTAAGCCAAATTCAAAAAACATACACAACTAATTGTCTTAATGAATTTTGACAAAGTGGACATGATTTAATTACGCTTTGGCGAATCTTTTCTAGCCCTACACCTGGATTTCTAAAATAATTCAATTCCTCAATAACTAATGTGTCCCATGAAGAATCGCAATGAAAGCATTTTGTTTTTTGATAACGAGTGATAACAGATCCGTGAAAATCTTCTTCAGTAAATATATTATTTTCAATTCTGATATCAAGGACTTTAAGGTCTTTTATATTAAGCCAATATAAATAATTTACATTAGCAGTATTATAATCCCAAGGAGTAATAATAAAGATTAATCTAATATCAGATTTGTCCATTAATTCTGGTTTTAGATAATAACTCAAGTCTCGGATTTGAATATTTAAGTTATTTAAGGTTGCCAAACTATCATTGAAATAAAAGTAAATTAAGTCTATGCCTTCTACCTGGATTTTTTTCATATGGGATTACTGAATTGGCGTTCTAGTCCGCGAAGGCAGACAATAGTTTGAATAACCAAGACTTTAGTCGTCTTAGCAAAATGAACTAATGAATCATAAAAAAATGAGTCCCAATAGGACTCATTAAGTTCAAAAGCAATGTAAAAATACCAGCGATTACTTAACAGTAACCTTACCGCCAGCTTCTTCCAATTGCTTCTTGATATCGTCAGCTTCTTCTTTCTTGACAGCTTCCTTAATAGGCTTAGGAGTAGATTCTACTAAATCTTTAGCTTCCTTCAGACCCAAACCAGTGATGCTACGTACCACCTTCAGAACGCCGATCTTCTTATCAGCAGGTACTTCTTCCAGAATTACGCTAAATTCAGTTTGCTCTTCTACTGGCTCAGCAGCAGCAGCAGCACCAGGAGCAGCCATCATCATCATGCCGCCAGCAGGAGCAGCAGCGCTTACGCCAAAAGCTTCTTCAATTTGCTTAACTAATTCAGCAGCTTCCAGCAAAGTCAAAGTTTTTAATTGATCGAGAATTTGATCGGTTGTAGCAGACATTGATAAACTCCTAAGAATTTTCTAGTAAATTGGTCAAAACAATTCAAAATTCAAAATTCAAAATTCAAAATTCTTTCATTAAGAAGAAGATTGATTTTGAATTAATAATTTTGAATTCAAAAAATTGACAAATGACAATTAAGCAGCTTCGCTTTCAGGAGCAGCTGAATCCTTGTCCTTGTCAGCAACAGCTTGTAAGCCACGCGCCAAGGAAGCGGGAACTTCGTTGATCGCGATCGCGATTTTGGCGGTAACGGAATTGAGAGCGCCAGCAATTTGGGCCATCAATTGTTCCTTGGATGGCAGGTCTGCGATCGCCTTAATCGCATCCTGATTCAAAGCGCGACCTTCCATCACGCCACCGCGAAGTTCGCTCTTCTTGGTAGCTTTTTGGAAATCTTGGTAAGCTTTCAGCGCTCCACCAATGTCCTCTTTGACCAGCAAGAAAGCAGAAGAACCCTTGAGGAACTCCTCCATTGCTTGCCATTTCTCGTCCTCTTGAATGGCAATACCCATAAAGGTATTTTTGGTTACCTTACAAACCGTGCCAGTAGGACGCAAACGACGCCGCAAGTCGGTGATCTCGGCTACAGATAAACCTTTGTAATCGATTACCACCGCTAACTGAGACTCACTCAAAGTTTGCTTAAGCTCAGTAATAATCTCTTGCTTGTTTTCTTTCGTTCTACCCATTCTTGTTTCACCTCCTTAATTTGGGGATGGGGATTAGGGAATAGACAAAACCAAATTAAAAACCCCAGCTTCTAGTGCCGGGGTGACAAATCTCATTCTCGAATCGCCAGCCTTTTTCACCCAAATGGGTAACTGGCAAAGAATAGAAATTTTGGTGTCAACCTCGGCAGGAAATTAAGCCATTGGCTCCTGCTGTCTTTGGCTTTACCTATTCAGTTGTTCGATTTTCGATTTTCGATTTTTTAGTCCAAAATCTCAAATCTAAACTCTCTTACGCTGCTTCCGTCATTTTTAAATCGCGGAGAGCGTTAACATCGACTTCAATCGATGGCCCCATCGTGGCAGATACGTATACGCTAC
>CAZJJR010000276.1:0-8437 GCA_964546365.1 uncultured bacterium
TCAAAACGGTGTCGCAGCTTGTAAATGAACGATCGCACCTGAGTGAGGATGCTGAAAACTAAGTTCTCTCCCATGAAGATGTAACCGACTGGCTATTTTATGACATCCATAAAGACGATCGCCTAAAATAGGAGTTCCCAATCCCCTGCGATCGGCAGCGTGAACTCTAATTTGATGGGTGCGTCCGGTGATGGGAAAAAACTCTACGCGGGTATAGCTTCCTTCTTTTTTCATCACGCGGTAACTAGTTACGCTGAGTTTACCTTGCTTTTCATCTACTATTTGATAAGGGCGATTTTCTGGATTTCCCCAAAGTGGTAATTCAATCACACCAGTTTTTTCTGTTAAAAAACCGGAAAGCAAGGCTTCATAAACTTTGGTAACTTTTCGCTGCTGAAACTGCTGCCTGAGCAAGCGATCGCATTCTCGCGATCGCGCGAACAAAAGAATACCAGATGTTTCCAAATCCAACCGATGCACGGCACTCAACGCCATCCCATCGGATAACAGATGACGCAAACGACTCAAAACGCTATCTTGGCGATCGACATAACGACCCGGTACAGAAAGCAACTCCGCAGGTTTATTAACAGCAATCAACCATTTATCTTCATAAATAATCTCTATTTCACTCACTCTATTAGATAAACCAGACAACAAAAAACCCATCAGTGGCTGACAGCGCTCTGCACAAGCTCCGTAAAATTCTCCCGGAATTTTGTCACCATTCATAGAAGGCAAACCCCACCAAAATTCGGCCATTGCTAAAGGTTTGAGATTGTGCGTTGCGGCATAATGCAGTAATTTAGGAGCGCAACAATCACCCGTACCAGTGGGCAACCAACCTGTTGGCATCAATTTTTGTAATGATAAAGACCGCCCGAAAAAATTAGTTAATGAGTAAGCCTCGTACATTTGAGCTTGCAGTTGACGGGATAACTGTTTGCGCTGTTGTTTTAGTTGGCGGATCTGTTCGTCTGCTTTAGCTATAAACTCTTTGAGCGGCTGCAATACGGGATCCCGTTCTCGCTTGAATTTTCGTCGCTCAATTCCTTCTAAACGGCTTTCTTCATCAAGTTTTTCAACAGCGATCGCTTGATTTTCTTTACTCAATTTTTCCAAAATTATCTGGCGTTTTTCTTGTCGTTGTTGTTTGGATATGCGATGGCGATCGCGCATTTCTTGCCAGCGTCGATCGAACTCGCGAGCTAATCTTTCATAATGTTGTCTTTCTGGTAATTGGTAAAGATTAATTAATTCCCCTTTGAGCGTTTCCAGTTGTGCCAAAGTTTGCCTTTCTTGCCCAACAATTTCTTCTGTGCCGGCCATCGGCGGTACCCACCCTTCCACCACGCTACAACCATTAAGTAGACCGGAAAAAGCTTTGATTATACCCCGTTCCCCATTCGGCAATTGCACCAGCAATACCCCATACATCTTACCTTCGCGGGAATAACGATCGTCCGTTGCAAGTCGTGCCATTAAACCTTTTGCGATCGCTTCTGCCAAAGCCGTGCGAGGCAACCTCAACAATTCCCCACTTTCCGGACAACGCCCTTCATACCAGTAATTACACGACAATTCACTTACATCTTGCTGACAGTCAACAAAATCGGAAATTGAGTGAATTCCTGTTAGACAAAACATAATTGCAAATTTGGCTTCCCTTCCAAGATGTAAAGTGTTCGATGTTACCGAGTTACGGCATCATCCTATAGATAGATAACGTTTTTTTGACTAAAAAAGTTATGATAGACATCGGATTAGGTATTGGTAGCTGAATTTTCGCTGGCATTAAGAAAAGATTTTCTGGTTAGTGTTAAGTTAGTAAGCTTACCTCCGACTTCCAATCTCTACAAGCTACTCGACTAGGGGTAAGTTATGACAGTTTATGTAGGTAATCTTTCTTATGAGGTTACGGAAGCCGATTTGAGCGATGTTTTTGCAGAATATGGTTCTGTAAAAAAAGTTCAGATTCCGATCGATCGTACAACCGGAAGAGTACGCGGTTTTGCCTTTGTCGAAATGGACACTGAAGATGAAGAAGCCACCGCGATCGAAAACCTCGATGGCGCTGAATGGATGACTCGTACTCTTAAGGTTAACAAAGCAAGACCCCGTGAAGAAAGAAGTCCTTCTAATGGTAATAGAAACTGGGGAAATAACCGCAACTCGGAGCGGCGTTTTTAGGTTTTTCTTCTCGAAAATCATAACCTAATTCAATCACTAGTATTGCACGGGACAGGAAAGTTTTTCTTGTCCTATGCTCGTTATTATTTCAATTTTTTAAAGCGCTCCGAACAGACTATCAAAAGCTGCGTCATTGGAAAAAAAACTAAAAAATCAGAACGCCTCTTAAAAGAATATAACGATCGGATTATCAACTGATATACAAGCCATAATGATAGATGTGATACCGGAGCAAAACTATGACGCAGGCTAAATTAGGTGACACCGTGCTAGTTCACTACACTGGTAAGTTGCTTGACGGTACTGTTTTCGATTCTTCCATGTCTCGCGATCCCTTAGAATTTTCCATTGGCGAAGGCGAGGTAATACCTGGTTTTGAACAAGCAGTGATCGGAATGAGTCCCGGCGAAACAAAAACCGAAGAAATACCATGCGATCGAGCCTACGGGCCTCACCGTCCAGAAATGGTAATGTTAGTAGACCGCCAACAAATTCCCGATGATTTAGAAATTGAAGAAGGTCTGCAACTCCAATTACAGCATCCTTCCGGACAAGTGATTAATGTCACGGTAACTGAAATGGATGATTCAAAGGTAATTCTTGACGCCAATCATCCCTTAGCAGGTCAAGACCTCACATTCGATATTCACTTGGTAGCACTTAATTCCTAAGCAATTTTGAATTGGGAATTTGAGAGTCCCCCGTACAAATTACGGGGGATTTTTATGGCAAAAACCTTATGCTTTCAGTTGAGCCATTGCCGTGACAACAGTGAAGTTTGGCTGATTTGGCAAAGACTCAAATTTCCAACCCAATTTAGCTGAATAATCATTAATACTAGTAATAAGTCCTAATCCTGAAGATTCGCTATATTCTTCCTCTGCACTCTTTTCTACCTGACGCACATAAAACTCATCGGGGTCTGAGGTGAGTAGTTCTTTAATAAAATCTTGAAACTTACTTATATCTTCTGATTTGAAAGCATTAGTAGCAAAAATCACTACTTTCGATTCAGGTTCTTCCAATAAATGAATGCCAAATTTGACTTGATAATTACTTGTAATATCATTATGTTTCATAGCATTCTCTAATAACTCATTACCTACATAGCTAACAGCATCTCTACTTTCTCTCACCTTATCTTCGCCATTAGGGTCTTTATCATCGACTGGCAGAAAAGTAGAAAAATAATTAGCTACAAAATGTGCTGATAAGCGATTGTTACGCCAGCCTTGTTTAAGGGAACGAGAGCTATGAGTAAAAGTGATTTCTAAAGAATCGCGATCGGAAGATATATTATCGATAAAGTCTCCCAATATTTGAGCCATAATTTTCACACCTTCTAGAAAAAATGTTTTTGTCTAAGTAATAATGACTATTAACCTAAAGCGAGATCGCAAAAAGAATTTTTTAGGTATAGGTTCTGAATTTTAAACACAAAAATAGCATAACTCCCTGTAAAATGGCAAGTTATCCCAAAATAGGGGCAATTACGATAGTAAATAACTCTAATTGCTATTGATTCTAAAAACCGATTTCTTTCAGTGATTTGATCGTTAACTAAAACTGATAAACCAAAAAAAACGACTTTTTAGTATGCTTAGATGCACATTAGCTTAGTAGGAGTTTTTCGGCAGGGCGTAAAACCCTAAATGGTTAGCAACAGGTCGCTGACGCATCGGTAACTTGGTGTGAATTGGTGCATTTAACAATCTAGCACTAGAACCATCAGCAATTACCAACGTTGTAGAACCACCACCATCAAGATTTAGTGCTCGATCGGCCCCCAATTCCACAACAATTTTACTTAATTCTGCCAAAGTCACCCCTTCACTATAGAAAGGTTGTTTACCATCTATAACAATTAGCCATAATTTTGTACCAAGTTTATCGATCGCTACTGCTAGGCGTGCATAGGGTTTATCATTAGCAAAATCATCTAAACTTACTGGTACGCCATTTGCTACTAAAATTGGTCTACCAGCTACCCCATTAACCGTATCTTTTGGGCATTTTCCACTTTCGATAATTTGAGCTTTTTGATTACTGTTAAAACAGATTACTGGCCATTTTGACTGAGCAGGAGAGTAAACTAAGCTTTCTGAAATTGCCTGCCCAACCACATTTGTTTTATCTCCACTGTGAGGATAAAAGTCCCAAGGCGTATGTTCTTGAAAAGGGAAAAAATAACTAGCATTAACTGCTAATTTAAGCTTAAATTCTTTGAGAAATGCTTCTGTAGTTCTGGCGTTAGTTTTCCATTCATTGGAGTTTGATAATCCCGGCGTTACCATTACTTTGATACCGGGTACAGTTAAGTCAATGCTAACAACGTGCAGCATATAGGGACGTGGATTAGTCCGGGCTTGACGGTAGTAATCAATACCTTGAAATAAGGGTATTTCGATGTTAGTGCCGGGTGGACGCCTGAAATGGAATTGAGTATATAAAAGTAGTGGTAGTATTAATAAAGTAATAGCAATTACTAAGAAGAGACTTTTTGGCTTGATTCGGTGGCGATTGCTCACAATTTATTGCCAGTTAGAATAACAATACTATTTTAAAGCAGTGGCTTATGCAAACTAAAATAAATTTTCAGCGGTTAATAGCTTTAATAACAGTAGTTGTTGTAGCGGTATCTCTGATGGTATCTGCTGTCAGCCGCACGGTATTTTCTGCGATTGGCGAACCTTGGGGAGGAAAAAATTTATCTTACATACTGGCTTTGTTTATTACTTTGAGTATTTCTGGGGCTGCATCGAGTAGCCAAGTTTTTATATCATCCCGCAAAATAAAAGCCGTAGCGAGAACTGTATCGGCAATAGCATCGGGAGCTTTGTTAGGTTTTTTTTATGGAGGAATAACTGCTAATAAAAATCCTACTATTGCCGTAGTAGGCGCAGTAGTAGGAGGATTATTGATGGGTTTAATTAGTTTGAGGTTTAACAGTAGGATAGTAACAGTAGGCTTAACAAGCGTGGCGTCTGTTGCGGGATATGGGTTAGCATTTTGGTTGTGGACGTTAGCACTTGCCTGTTTGACTGGAGGAAGGTTTATAGAAGGTGCTTTTTTGAGTATTTTTAGTTTCATTTATATTGCATCAACAGTTAACTGTTTGTTTTTAGTAATTAGAGGTTTTGCTTCAATCTAAATTAATGGATCGTTCAAATATTTGGCTATTAGCTACTATTGAAGTCACCTCTATACTATTTATTAGAGCGGTTAATAGCAGTTGCTAAAGTAGGGTAATGATGGAACAACAAATTCGCAAATATCCTCGCACCCATCACATTCAAGGCTCCCGCCTACAGCCGGGAGATGAAGATTTAGATAGCGTACCTTTTAGCGCGATCGCAAATCGTTATGTAATAGTAGAAGAAAAAGTTGATGGTGCAAATGCTGCTATTAGTTTCAGCACCGATGGTCAAATCAAATTGCAAAGTCGAGGACATTATCTGACAGGTGGGGAACGGGAAAAACATTTTAATTTATTTAAACAATGGGCTTATAGTCATGCAGCAGCATTTTGGGAAGTATTGGGTAATCGTTACATTTTGTATGGGGAATGGCTTTATGCCAAACACACAATTTTTTACGATTATTTACCCCATTATTTCTTAGAATATGATGTAATGGATACAGAAAAAAACCAATTTCTCAGTACGCAAAGCCGAAACCAACTACTTTCAGGATTGCCGTTAGTTTCAGTACCAGTTTTATTTGCTGGTACGCTGCAATCTTACAAACAACTAACGGGATTACTGGGTAACTCCCATTATATCCGATCGGGGCATCTAGAGCGATTTCGCTTATCCTGTGAGGAAAAAGGATTAGATATAGAAAGATCGATCGCACAAACCGATCCTACAATTATTATGGAGGGATTATACATTAAAGTAGAAGAAGAAGCAATAGTTACTGCTCGTTATAAATACGTGCGTGCTAGCTTTTTAACCACAGTATTGCAATCGGACGGTCATTGGCTGAACCGTCCCATCATACCAAATCAATTACGTCCTGAAGTTGATTTATTTGCTTTATGAATTCCGCTCAAATTTTATCTCCATCGTGGTCATTTCCTCACTGTCCCGAACCACCTAATTGGTCTCTAAATTGGTCGGCAGCGCAAACAGAATTTGATTGGTTACAATCCCTAGAAAATTGTCCCCAAGATCCCCGTTATCATGCTGAAGGCGATGTTCTTACCCACACTCGCTTAGTTTGCGAAGCATTAATTTCTTTACCAGCTTGGCGAGAATTACCAGCTACCGAACGCTCTGTTTTATTTGCGGCTGCTTTATTGCATGATGTGGCAAAACCTAGCGCAACTAATATAGAAATAGATGGCAGCATTACCTCTAAAGGTCACGTTCGCCAAGGTGCAAAAATGGCTCGGCAAATTCTCTATTTAATGAACGTGCCATTTCACCAAAGAGAAGCAATTATTGCTTTAATCCAGTATGGTAGTCTACCTCTATGGTTTTGGGATAAACCCAATCCCCAACGTGCTGTAATTAAAGCCAGTCAACTAATCCGCTGCGATTTATTAGGATTGTTAGCCGAAGCAGACGTGAGGGGTCGTCATTGTGATGACCGATCGCAATTACTAGAAAAAATTCAATTCTTTCGAGAATTTTGTCAGGAAAATCATTGTTTTGAATATCCCAGACAGTTTGCTTCCCATCACAGTCGGTTTGTTTATTTTCAAAAGGAAAATGGCAACCCGGATTATGCAGCTTTTGATGATACCAAATTTGAAGTAATTTTGATGTCTGGATTACCTGGTTCTGGCAAAGATTACTGGGTAAGAGAAAATCTTCCCGATTGGAGAGCGATCGCTTTGGATGAAGTGCGAAAACAGATGAATATATCTCCTAAAGACGAACAAGGTGAGGTGATAAATCAAGCAAAATCAATTGCTAAAGAATATATGAGAACGGGCAAATCCTTCGTATGGAATGGCACTAACCTTTCCCGACAAATCCGTTCTGGATTAATTAATTTATTTTCTGCTTATCACGCCAGAATTAGGATCGTTTATTTAGAAGTTCCTTATGAAGAATTGCTGAAACGCAATCGGGAACGGGAAGCAATGGTGCCGGAATCGATAATTGAAAAAATGTGCGATCGCCTAGAGGTTCCCGATCTAACGGAAGCTCATTTAGTAAATTGGGTAGTCGATGGAATGATGATTAATTAAATAGCTAATCAGAGGTAAATAATGTTGAAAATGAAAAGACCTAATTTCTTATTTCTGTTGATGATAATTACTAGCATATATGTCAGTTATGCAAACAGCCAAATAGTAACGGCTTCTGCCCCAAATTTAATTGGCGTGCGTTTTATAGCCACCAAAGAAAGGGGAGAACAACGCTTGCGGGGAAGTGCAGCAGGCGGATATCGTTGTTTGCAACCAGTTTCGCGATCGCCAGAAGCGATCGTTCCCCTAAACAGCGTAGTAACTACCATTAATTCTAACCCTCCTTTGTATATTTATCTTCCCAAACAAGATAAAGCACGATCGGCAGAATTTAGAATAGAAGACTCAGACGGAGAAAATGTTTTGTATGAAAGTAGTTTGCTAACTTCTGGTAAAGAAGGAGTCATTAAACTGAATTTTCCCGATACAGTTGTTTTAGAAAGCGGTAAAAATTATCGATGGAGTTTTATTGTTGTCTGTGACGAAGAAGGTGTTTCTTCTAATCCTTTTGTCAATGGTATAATTCGGAGAGTTGAGCCGACCGATCGATTAAACCTTCAGCTACAACAAGAAATCGATCCTCTTAAACAAGCAAAATTATATGCGGCTGCATCGATTTGGCAAGAAGCCTTAGATATCATGATCGAACAACGCCAGCAGTATCCAAAAGAATGGCAAGAATTTTTGCGATCGGTTAAATTAGAAAAATATAATACCACTCCTTTTCTAGACTGTTGTAATGCAGAAGATGGGTAACTAAAATAACTGGCACATCGACAACTAGAATAGTATTCATAAGTCAGCTGCCAGTTGGATTATAATTAATACAGAATTCTAACTCCTGAATTCTGTATTAATAAACTACCTTAAAAAAACACTGACAATTAAAAAATGAATAGGCAAACTCAAGCTACCGAAGCAGCCAAAACAAAGCTGAGAGATACTTTATCTTGATGAAGAATTGCGGATTACTAGAGGAAAAAAAGGCACGGTTTTGGTGTGCGAACGACAAATTGGGTAAGTTAGTTACTCCAACTGGTAATTAAT
>CAZJJR010000277.1:0-7196 GCA_964546365.1 uncultured bacterium
TACAATTGCCATTGCTTGAAATTGGTAATTCTAGTGGATAGCCTTGCCTTTTCATTCCGGGAGCAATTACCCATAAATTCAGGGGAAATTTAGCAGGTGTAGCTAGTTGGGAAATTTTTTGCCAAACTGGTTCGTAGCCTGGAGAACGTTCAAAAAAAGCAATTTTTGGACAGGTTTCTAATTTTTTTGATTGGCACATAGCAGGTTTCATTTTATCAATTGCCAAAGCAAAGCTCAATCCCAAAGCTACGTCTTGAAAATCATTGTATCCAACTACAACCATCAGCGGAAGAGATGGTTCCGCGAGCATATTATCTGCTATTTTTTGGGGATTGTAAGGCTTTTGAAAAACGAAGCCATAAATCACGAAAATACAGCTAAAAACACCCACTAATAAAGGATGAAAGATGAAGGATGAAGGATGAAGTTTGATGTTTACTTCTCTTTCTATTTTTTGGGGGCTGAAAATTGCACCTAGTAGAGCGCAAATCGCTGGATAATATACAAAATTATAACGAGGAGCAACAGAAATGTCTTTACCTAGTAAATAAATAATTGCTAAAAATTCTAGTACGACGCAAATAGTAAAAGTTCCTAAAGTCAGGGTTGCTAGCTGAGTTGTAGTGGTGTTAGTTAATTGTTTAAATCCTTTAAAAAACTGCCATCCTAACCAACCACCAAACAGGATCATTAAGATTACAGCAGGAATAATTACCCAAAGTGGTTGGCTTTCGACGGGTAAAGCAATTACCATCAGCAACCAAGCGGCGATTATTTGATATAAAGGAGCAACGTTTTGTGGTGGTGGTAACCAACTGGTTTCGGGACGGCTAAAATGTCCTAATAATGCTGGTATCCAAGGGATAAATAAGATAAAAGGTAAAATGCAAAAGGTTAAAGTTAAAAGATAAAGAGATATTTGCTTTATTTTTAGTTTAAAAAATAGCAATGCTAAAGTGGCGAATTGGGCGAGTAAAGCGAGAATGAAAAAGTAGTGAACGTATAAGCCGATCGCATTTACGATCGCCCAACCAAACCAAACGATCGGACGCCATTTTTTTTCAGAGATGTCTTGTTGAATTTGAATTAATCCGATTAAGGATAAGGTGATTATTAGTACTGGGAGGGTGTAATGGCGTGCTTCTTGGGAGATGTAAACGCCAAAGGGAGAAACAGCCATGAAAGCAGCGGCAATTAACCCAGCTTGGCGGGAAAAAGCCATTTTATTTAGGAAGTAAACGGCTGCGATCGCAATTACGCCCAATAGGGCAGGTAGCGATCGCAATTGAAACAAAAGCCCTGCATAATCAACCCCGATGTTTCCTAGCCAATAGTGCATCAGGCAAAAAAACAAGGGGGGGTGAGTAGACTGATTGGCTAAGTTTTGGGCAATTTGGGAACAACCAACCGCTGCATTGAAAGTAAAAATTTCTGGTAATTTGGCAAGTGAAAAAAGTTGATTGAGGGGAATATCATTGTAAGATTTCCCCATCGCGAACAAAGCAGTGATTACCTCATCTAGCCAGAGAGGTTTAAAATCGAGATTGACAAATCGGAGGGTTGTTCCCAAAGCGATCGCAAAAGCCAAACCCAAGTAATGACGAGAAAATTTCATTCAGTTGATAGCGGTTTTTTGAGAAAATCAGCCAGTTCTTGGGCTAACCACTCTTTTTCTTGGGTTGTCAGGGAAAAAATTAAACTGTGAGTGCGAATTCCTTCCACCAAGCTAAACACTGTAACTGGTTGGGGAATTTGGTTTCGCAAACCGGCTAGGAACTCATCCATTTTTCTCATGTAAGAAATCAGTTCTAGACGATCGATATCTTTCGTTCTTCCCTGAACTTGGTAAAATACCCCCAACAAAGACCAACGCAGCCAGAAATGTTTGCGAGAAATTTCCAATCGGCTGCGTCCCCATAATTTGAACAAGGCGTCTTTTAATTTTATCGCTCCGATCATCCAAACCAACATAGAATAAAGCGCAAAAAACAAGCTGATAGAACGGGTAAATTCAGCGCCGATCAGAGATAACACGAAAAATGGAGCAACAAACCAAATCAAAGCAAACAAAAATTCCGCTACATCCCAATATTCCCAACCTTTTGGTGGAATTTCTGCCACAAAATGCTTTGCTGTCTTAGTTAGGTTGATGCGACTCCCGGCGGGGCGGCGATGCTTCGGGACTAAAACACCTTCACCTTTTAGTACGGAAAGGGCTTGTTTAGCGGATAAAAAGCGGTCTTCGACGGTTGGCTGGAGTACTTTTTCTAACCAATCGGTAAAATCTGGGGATATTTGCAGATGGGTAGCGAGATCTGTTTTCAGTTGGGTATGGTGAAATTCGATTGGCGATCGATGTGTCAACAGAAAGACTAAAGTCGCACCTAAATTGTACAGATCGGTAGCGGGAAAAGCTTGTCCCCGAAACTGTTCCGGTGCCATATAACCGTAAGTACCGACAACCGTATTACCAGCCACCATCGTACTTTGATAACTGGCTTTTACCGATCCGAAATCTACTAAAAAGATATGCCCGTCATCTCGCCTGATGATATTTTGCGGTTTAATATCTCGGTGAATGACAGGTGGTGTAAATCGGTGCAAATAAGTCAAAATAGACAAAATTTGACTGGCGATATCTTTTACTTCGCTTTCGGTAGTATGCCAACCGCTTTCAACTAAGGAAAAAAGCGATCGCCCTTCTGCTAATTCTTGAACTAAATAAAAAGACTGATTTTTTGGTGTTTCTATCTGAAAATAGTCTATATAACGAGGAATGCCGGGATGATTGAGGTGGGAGAGAATGCGGGCTTCTCGTTCAAACAATTCTAAAACTTTCCAGTCAGCCATGCGACGTAGAGACAGCACCTTGATTGCTACTCGCTGTTGAGTTTGTAAGTCCTCTGCTTCGTAGGTTGTCCCGATTCCCCCCTGCCCTAAAATATCGATAATTCGATACCGTCTTTCTTGGGCAGTCCCTCTTTGAACGGCAACGATATCTTCCGGCTGGTGCAACAGTTCCATGAAAGTTTTTATGCTTTGGGTTGTATTCCGATTTTAGTCATTGGTAATTGGTGATTGGTGGCAATTTGATAGAAAACTTTGTGGATTTAGAAAAATTTTATGTTTAAAGCGTTGACAAATAATTATTTATATGTATTAGTTAATTGACATCTGGAAATTGGCGAAATTAACCGCAGATGGACGCAGATACACGCAGATGAAGAAAAATGAAATAACTTGGAGGTTTTTAGATCGGTAGGAAACGGTTGCGATCGCTAAAAAAATTTTTTTTAAATAATGGCTAATTTTAACAACGCTTTGCTGTAGTAAATTTTTTTTATTTAAAAATTACAATATTTTAAATTCTGACTCCTGACTCCTGAATTCTGAATTCTGAATTCTGACTCCTGAATTCTATTTCCAATGTAAAATATAAAATAATTATGCCTATTAACAAAGAACAAGCTTTACAACAAATTCGTAACAGTCTGCGGGAAGGGCAAAGACAAATGGCAGACTGGTCGGGTGGCCCTTTGGCAGTGTCAGCCGTTCCCGGTGCGGGAAAATCTACAGGAATGGCGGGTGCTGCGGCGATCGCGATCGCGCGTCAGCAACTCCACAACCGCAAGCAGTTAGTAGTTGTTACCTTCACCCGTTCCGCCGCCGCCAATATTAAAGCAAAAATTCGATCGTATTTAAGAGACACTCTTTCTTTACCCCAAATCGGTTTTGTCGTTCACACCTTACACGGTTTAGCTTTAAACATCGCCAATCGGCATCCAGAATTATCCAATTTAAACTTAGATAACGTTACCATTGTCACTCCCAACCAAAGTCATCGGTTAATTCGAGTCGCAGTAGAAAGATGGATCGCCGCCCATCCCCGACGTTATCAAGTTTTAGTAGAAGGGCAACAATTTGACGGTGAAGAAACGGAACGATTGCGCCGCCAGTCAGTGTTACGCACGGAAGTGTTACCTTCGTTGGCGCAGACGGTAATTCACGAGGCAAAAAGTTCTGGTTATTTGCCGGAAAATTTGTGGGAATTGAGCAGACAAAGTAAAGATGAATATGAGATTTTAGCGATCGCAGCTGGATTATATGAAAATTATCAAGATTTACTGAAATCTCGCGACTTTATCGACTACGACGAAATGATTTTAGCCGCATTGCGCGTGTTAGAAAACGACAGCGCGAGGCGTTTGTGGCAAAACCAAGTATTTGCCGTATTTGAAGATGAAGCACAAGATTCCTCACCATTACAAACCAAATTATTAGAAATTCTTGCCACCGATCCGGAAAATCCAGATGCGCCACCTAATTTAGTGCGAGTTGGCGATCCGAATCAAGCAATTAACTCAACTTTTACTCCTGCCGATCCGATTTATTTTCGTCGTTTTTGTCTGCAAAGCGAATCCCAAGGACGTTTAGCAACGATGGATCGAGCCGGACGCAGCAGCCGTACTATTATAGATGCAGCTAACTTTGTTTTAGAGTGGGTAAATCGCTCTCAATTAGCAGGTACGGAACAACCTTTTCGCCATCAAATCATTCATCCGGTGGATGCTGGCGATCCGCAACCTGATGCTAATCCGCCATCAGTGGGTAAAGGTTTGGAAATCAATACTCCCCGCGATATTTACGAAACGGTTAAACTGATCGGTGCGAGGGCGATCGAGCTATTAACTCCTAATAATGAAGGTAAGAGAGGATCGGCGGCGGTGTTGGTGCGGACGAACGATCAAGGGAGATTCGTTCACCAACAATTAAAGCAAGAATTTGGCGATCGCATCGATATATATGATGTAGTTCAACAAACCCTATATACGAAAGTTCCGGCCCAGATTTTATCTCTACTGCAATTTCTCGATCGTCCTCATTCTCCCGACTATTTGAAAGCTGCCTTAGAAGTGTTAGTAGAAAGGCAGTTAATTCCACCCCAAGATTTGAACGCTCTTGCTAGTTTACCAGAACAATTTCTATATCCCGGCCCCCTCGATCCGCCACAAGCAGAAGAAGTAAAAAAAGCAAAGCGGTTTTGTAGTAAGTTACTCAGAGCAAGGTTGGAATTACCCCTTTATCAAATGATTTCCTTCTTAGCTTTAGCTTTAAATTATGACAAAAACGAACTTGCCACTGCTGACAAATTAGCCGAACGAGTTTTTAGGCAAAGTGCTGGCAACAGTTCGATGCCAAATATCATCAGCGTATTAAGTGAAATAGTTAGTTCGGAAAGATTTGAACCAGTTGATACGGAAGGTAATGAAAGTCAATATACCCAAAATGGTAAGCTGACAATTATTACCATGCACAAAGCAAAGGGTTTAGATTGGGATTATGTTTTTCTGCCTTTCTTGCACGCTGGGATGATTCCCGGCAGTTTGCGCGTACCCACGCCAACCCAATTTTTAGGTGATTTTACTTTAGCAGAAGTGGCACGGGCGCAGATTCGCGCTAGTTTACACGGAACATTTCCTTTGCCAGAAGTGACGGTAGCTTGGGAACAGGCAGGTTATTTGAAAACAGCCGAAGAATTTCGTTTGTTATACGTGGCGATGACTAGGGCAAAAAGGTTGCTGTGGATGTCTGCGGCTAAATCAGCGCCTTTTACTTGGAGTAAACCAGAGAATTTGCAAGAGCAACAACCTTGTCCGGTTTTACCAGCTTTAAAAAGCCGATTTCCGCAATCAGTAGTTGCGTTGTCTGCGATGCGGACTTGAGTTAAGTCTGCACGTTAGGCTCTTTTTCTTTTCCGCATTAGCATGAAAGTGCTTGTTAAACCTATTGCGATCGCAACTGATGGTTCCGGAACGGATTTGACAGGTACGTTCAATATATCTCCGGAAATTCCTCCTTTACCTCCCACTAAAGCCGATCCTTGGCATTCCATTACTTTGCACGCGCTTAAAGGCTTACCATCAGGCGCATCAACCCATAGACTCAGTAAATATGCGTAAGGGCTATATAACCCACCGTATTCTACTGTTTGGTTAGTTCTAACTTGGAGCGAAAATCTATCCCCCCAGGAAGTTAATTCTGAACTATGAACACCACTAGAGTCTGGTACATTGCCTCTCACAAACAATGAAAAATCTAACAAAGCGTTCTCAGCAAAACCATTAGTTGGAGAGTTAATCACCTCATCGAAAATAGCATCGTCTAGGGTATAGCTACCTTCAACAGGTATAACGTCGAAAAAATTGCCCTGAAATTTGAAAGTTATTGCACTTGCAGGCTCAGCGCTAAGCGTTCCCATCGCTAAAAAGGTAACTCCAGCAATAGCGCTCGATACTTTTTTCATCAAACTCGAAGCAGACATGGTAATCCTCTCTATCTTTAATCAGTGAATGTCGATCGCGCGGATACCCTGGAGCATCTACTTGGATGGCACCGATCGCAAAAGTTATGTAATTCACAAACTTCTGCCATATTGTATGATTTACTGAAATTTTTGATGTCGAGCTATTTTTCAAGAATCATCTTAAGTAATTACTCGGATAAAAATCCAGCTATCTAATGATTTTTACGTAATCTTCATCAAAAAAATATATTTAAATGGAAATTTTTAAAGATAGAATTAAGAAACTAGCGGGTACACTAACAAATAGGAGCGGTTTTCCCTTACCAGAAAACCCTAGTGGTAAGGTTGATATTTTTGGTCGCTCGAAATTAACCTTTAAATTTGTATCGTTGGGAGTAACTACTTTTATAAAATATTTATCTAATTTCAGAGCTAGCTCTGCCTTAACCAACTTTTCTGCTTCCTGCTAAGTCAGCCACTCGGAACAACTAAAAGCTTGATTTTGCTTTATAGTGAATTGTCAAGATTTATCAAAAAATTCTAGCTATCTGAAATAATTATGGTTTTCTTATCTCTGGAGATCGGTTAATTTTCAATGCTTGTTTCTGGAAAAATGCTAGTAGAATAAGGGTTTTATGGGGAAGGTAAAGAAAAATAAAGTTGATGTGGCAGCCTTTTTACTTTTTGAAAATGAAAGTTTATTGCGATCGGGCTGCCTTAAAATAGCCATCAATATACGAAGGGATAATTATGTTTATGTAGTGCAGTAAGTACTTACTAATTTTTGGTTAAGTATTCGGTACAAAACATGACTATTTAGAGCAAAGTTTGAGAGATAATACTTAATTTTAACAATAAATTTATATTAAGAATTTTATGAATGAATAATCAG
>CAZJJR010000277.1:7227-8416 GCA_964546365.1 uncultured bacterium
AAATAATAAATAATAATAATGTTGTTTTGTTAAGAATATTTTAATAATTATAATTTTTGCTCGTTATTTTAAGGATAAAAAGTAAGATAAAGATATGTGATTTAAATTACAGGCAATTTCTGCATAATGCTTACAGGGAAACAGGATGACTACCAACGAAGTAGCTAATTACAAGCTAAGCGACCAAATCCAAATCCAAAGCCAAAAGCAATTTACTGGCAGGCTTGACGTACAAGGTTCTACTTTTGTTTGGGTCGCCTTGTTTGGGTAGCTGGGGGAGTACATCCGATGAGGCGGTGGCATAGGCATTTAAATCTGTACTGTCCCCAAATACCTCCGAATAGCGTGCGTTTGCGGGAGACTGATTTAACTAGGTATTGGGAGTACCAAGCGATCACGGTTTTAGTAAAACGACAAAAAATCACCGGGGAACAAGCAGTAGCGGTAATTAAAAGCAACGTAGCGGAAGTATTTTTTGATATTCTGCAACATGAGGCAAAAGAGCCGCTAACTTTTATTTGCGATCGAGAAAATATTTCCGATGCTTCCCTGACTTTAATCAATCCGAGTCAAGCACTACAAGAAGCCCAACAGGTTTGGGAAACTTGGCGTGCTGCTGGTTTAGCCAATTTATCTCCTAATATCGCTCCCTTGCTCAAACAACCAGAGGAGTTAGAAAAACTTGCTTCTCCCCGCGTTTACCAAACCTTGGTAAAAGTGGTTGATGGAGACCGTACTTTAAGGGATTTGGCAGTTTATATCAAGCAAGATTTACAAAAATTAGTGCGATCGCTAATACCTTATATTCGTCAAAAAATTATCGGATTAGGGGAAGTTCCTGACTTAGTGATGCCAGCCATCAATGCCGCAGCACTAGCCCAACCAAATAATAGCGAACCACCAGTCAATCTTACAGCACCAATCAGCGATCGTAGAAGCAAAACCGAACCACCACTATCAACTACTTCACCACCAGCCGTCAAAAATAGCAAAACCGAACCACCACTATCAACTACTTCACCACCAGCCGTTAAAAATAGCAAAACCGAACCACCACTATCAACTACTTCACCACCAGCCGTTAAAAATAGCAAAACCGAACCACCACTATCAACTACTTCACCACCAGCCGTTAAAAATAGCAAAACCGAACCACCACTATCAACTACTTCACCACCAGCCGTTAAAA
>CAZJJR010000278.1:0-515 GCA_964546365.1 uncultured bacterium
AAAAGCTAGTTTAATGCTGATGATTGTTATATAATTTTCCAGATTCCTGTACTCTTTTTGTTCGAGCGTTCTGAAAAATTATATAACAATCATCAGCATTAAACTAGCTTTTAAATTATCATCTTTAAAGATATTTCTAAAAGGTTAGGAAATGGCAAAAAATATTCTGCTTTTAACTTTCGATGATGATAGCGTGCAGACACTACGAGAACGCAGCGCTGGGGGTTTCGTCATCTCTTATGAAGATAGGGAGGGTGAAGAAACCAAGCTAGTACGTTTAGATGAGGAAATTGATTTCGATTTAGCAAAATCTATCTTTTTTATGGTGGCCGATCGCTGGGGTTGGGATGAAGAATTCACCGAAGATGATGACGATGAAAAAGACGACGATGATGATGAAGACGATGAGTAGTTTACCTGAATAGGGTCATCAATTTGTTAAGGAATGGGTAATAGGTAACCAATCTGCCAATAAATAATTTACCTATTAACCCAAGTTGCTAGTTATAAGCGTG
>CAZJJR010000278.1:574-7585 GCA_964546365.1 uncultured bacterium
AGACCCGCCCTCACCCCCGTGCCTCAAGGGGGGCAACGGAAATAATTAATAACTAGCAACTTGCGTTGTTACCCATTGCTAATTACCCGCTAGTTACATAGCGCAACTCAATCCACCAGCTTTTTGAGTGAAACGAAGATTTTCCCGATAATCAACTTGGCAATCAATTACGGCAGGAACATTTTGTTCGAGAGCTTCTTTCAAAATAGGAATAAAATCGCTAGTTGATTGCACTCGATAACCTTTTAATCCCATACTTTCCGCAAATTTAACAAAATCTGGATTGCCAAATTTGATGAAAGAAGAACGACCCATTTGGTTTTCTTGCTTCCACTCGATCAAGCCGTAACCGCCATCGTTGAAGATGATGGTTACGAAATTAGTTCCGACGCGCAGAGCGGTTTCCAGTTCTTGACAATTCATCATGAAACCACCGTCTCCGGTAACGGCAACCACCTTTTTATCAGGTGCAACTAATTTAGCTGCCATTGCTCCGGGTATGGCAATTCCCATTGCGGCAAACCCATTAGAAATGATACAAGTATTGGGGCGTTCGCAGTGATAATGCCGTGCCATCCACATTTTATGAGCGCCGACATCGGAAATTACGATATCTTCCGGCCCCATGACTTGCCGCAGGTCGTAAATTAGTTTTTGAGGTTTAATGGGAAAACCATCATCATTGGCATACTGTTCGTAATCTGCTCGGATATCATCTCTTAATTCCAAAGCATAAGGGTTAGGTTTGCCCGTGCGATCGGCTCTTTGCAAAATTTCATCTAACGAATCGGAAATATCGCCGACAACTTCTGCGATGGGAAGATAGTTGCTATCGATTTCCGCATGGGTAGCGGCAATATGAACGATCGGGATTTTACCATCAGGGTTCCACTTTTTCGGTGAATATTCGATTAAATCGTAACCGATCGCAATTACCAAATCTGCTCGATCGAATCCGCAATTAATATAATCGCGCAACTGCAAACCGACTGCCCATAAAGCTAATGGATGGGTGTAAGGAATCACACCTTTACCCATAAAAGTATTAGCAACCGGGATATTTAATTTGCTGGCAAATTGGGTAACTGCTTCGCTAGCATTAGCGCGAATCGCACCGTTACCCACTAAAATTATGGGGTTATTCGCTTTAGAAATAACTTCGGATGCGTGCTTAATACTGCGAAAAGAAGCAAAAGTTTTTTCTACATCACCTTTACTGAGCGGGTCGCCGGTAACTGGCATGGCGGCGATATTTTCTGGCACGTCAATGTGAACGGCACCGGGTTTTTCTGTCTGAGCTAACTTAAAAGCTTTGCGGACAACTTCCGGTGCTATACTCGGTCGGACAATTTGGGTATTCCACTTAGTTACTGGTGCAAACATTGCCACCAAATCTAAATATTGATGGGATTCTTTGTGCATCCGATCGGTTCCCACCTGTCCGGTAATTGCTACTAGCGGCGCACCATCCAAGTTAGCATCGGCAACTCCTGTCATCAAGTTGGTAGCGCCGGGGCCAAGCGTAGAAAGACATACTCCAGCTTGTCCGGTTAAACGACCGTAAACGTCTGCCATGAAAGCAGCGCCTTGTTCGTGACGAGTCGTAATAAACTGAATAGAAGAATTTCTGATTGCTTCTAATACGTGAAGATTTTCTTCCCCTGGAAGGCCGAAAATATAGCGTACTCCCTCATTTTCCAGACAGCGTACTAATAATTCGGCTGTATTCATTTCTCCCATATTATTTCACCCACACTGTTTTGATATTGACAAATTCGTGAATGCCTTGAATGCCGAGTTCTCGTCCGTATCCGGAACGTTTAATCCCACCGAATGGTAAACGGGGATCGGATTTAACTAGGCCATTAATAAATACGGCACCCGCTTCTAATTCAGAAATCAATCGCCGTGCTTCTGATTCCACTTTTGTCCAAGCACTAGCTCCCAATCCGAACGGAATTGCGTTAGCACGTTCAATTGCTTCGTCAATATTTTTGACTCGGAATAAGAGCGCTACTGGGCCGAAAAATTCTTCTCGATCGGCGGGAGTACCGGGAGGAAAATCGGCCAAAATAGTTGGGGGATAAAAGTTGCCAGGACGATCGGAGAAACGATGTCCGCCAGTGAGCACTTTTGCGCCTTTCTCCACGCAAGTTTGCACTAGTTGGTCGATTTCTGCCAGAATACTTGAGGTTGCCAATGGCCCCAAGTCAGTATCCCGATTCATCGGGTCGCCAATTTTTAAGGCTTGGAATTTTTCGATTAGTTTTTGTTGAAATTCATCTGCGATCGCTTCAGCTAAAATAAAGCGTTTGGCAGCAATGCAAGATTGTCCGTTATTTAACATCCGTGCCGTGACAGCAGCGGAAACTGCCGCTTCTAAGTCCGCACTTTCCAGTACGATAAACGGATCGCTACCTCCTAATTCCAAAACGGTTTTTTTGATATACTTACCTGCTAAAGAGGCAAGAGAAGCACCCGCCGGTTCGCTCCCCGTCAGAGTAGCTGCTTTTACTCTTTCATCGGCGATGATGTCAGCTACTTTGTCTGCTCCTACCAGCAAGGTTTGAAATACTCCTTCCGGAAAGCCAGCCTCTAGTAAAATCTTCTCGATGGCTAAGGCGCATTGAGGTACGTTAGAGGCGTGTTTGAGCAATCCGACGTTTCCTGCCATCAGTCCTGGAGCTACAAAGCGAAATACTTGCCAAAAAGGAAAATTCCAAGGCATAACTGCTAGAATCGCTCCCAACGGCTCGTAGCGGACAAAGCTGTGACTGGCATCGCTGGCTACTGGTACGTCTGCCAGAAATTCTGCTGCTTTTTCGGCATAATAACGACAGACTAAGGCGCATTTTTCGACTTCTGCGATCGCGGCTTTGATTGGCTTACCCATTTCCAGAGTCATGATTTTGGCAAACTGTTCCCGATCGCGCTCCAGGATGTTCGCCGCCTCCTTCATCCACTCCCCTCTTTGAGCTAGGGGGATTTTGCGGTAATCTGCAAATGCCTTTTCTGCCAACTGCAACTTTGTTTCGATTTCACTTGAAGTTAAAGCTTCAAAGGTTTGTAGCGTTTCTCCCGTCGCCGGATTAATAGTAGCAATAGCCATTGTTTGAATGTCCTCCTACAGAAACAGACTACGGGGCAGGGGCTAACTCTGTTAATTTCTTCCGTCGCATCAAAAGTTACCTACATGGAAATGTAGGTTTGATAGTTGCGATGTGAGATGTTTAATTTCCAATAAGATTTAAAATTCTCCTGCTCCCCATCCATTTATAGGCTAGCAACCTCGCGCCGGAACAATAGATTGGGAAAGGGGAAAAGAAGGAAAAGCCGATCGTCAAATCGTTTTCGCTCTCGATCTTCCTCTACTTTCTTACCAAAGTGTCCCGTCTTTGATTTGTAGCCTACTTTATATATTGTTTCACACTAGACATGGTAAAAAGGAAATATTTTATAGGTATATTTATCTTTGTGTTAAAATTTAATGAATAATTTAGTATTTCCTTGAAAAATGTTAAATTAAGTTAAAGATATAGATGAGTACTGCTGGCCAAGACCTTTCTCGATCGCTCAAACCCAAAATATTGGCAAAGCGTGCATTATTCTATACGAGCCAATCCATTGCAAGCGCCACTGATTTTTCCTGCCTCCCTTTTCTGCCTGCATTAGTGAATCAAATTTCGCTAAAACTTTTAATAACAGGGAATGTGAGAAAAAAGTTTCATTCGTGCCGCTTGGGGAATGCCTCATCCACTCTGATACAAAGAATGGCGCTGATAAATTGACCATTTCCCCGGACAAAGCATGAACGATTTCCCTCATTTACCCAACAATAGTGCTTCCCCTATTTTGAATCGTCCCTTAGTTCTGGTAGCGGACGATCATGAAGACAATCTGATGCTGATTTCTCTAGCAGTGCAACAACTTTTAGGGTATTCCTCGATCGCTGCTCAAGATGGCCCGACGACGATCTGTTTAGCTCAACTATACCAACCAGATTTGATTCTGCTCGATATCGTACTGCCTCATTTAAATGGCATAGAAGTAATCCATCGTCTCAAACAACATCCTCAAACCAAACATATCCCGATCGTCGCAGTGACGGCTTTAGCAAAAACAGAAGATTGCGATCGCATTTTGGCCGCAGGTTGCGATGATTACATCAGCAAACCTTATATGCTCGAAGACTTAGAAACCACGATCCATCGCTATATATCTGTACCATCCCTGGTTTAACTTTCTTAATCGATGCTCGATCTCTCAATCAAGGCTTACTAGCTAGAATGGCGATCGTACCAGTCCGGCCTGTTTCTAGACTAGTATCCATCAGGAGGTCAACCACAGCAACGCCAAACACTTCCTCTACAATCTGCTTCAATTGCGGTTTAATAACAGCTTCAACATTTAATTTTACTTGTTGAGCCAGAGTAGGGTCGTCATTCCGTGCTAACAGTTGCAACGGGCGACTGAGCGTATTTTCCAAAACGATTGTCAGCGTGTTATCAAAAAGTTTACACGTTACTTCGCTTGGCTCGTGTTCCACCAACCTACAATACAATTGTTGAATGCGTTGTGACAAAACTGGTTGCCATTGTTGCTCTGTCTGGTTTGCGATCGACTTCTCCATAAAGTACACAATAGAATTTAGATTCAGTGCTAAGATTGGTAGCTTAATTTGATGGTAATTATAGACACAATCTTAAAAACTAGTCAAAAGGAATATTTATTGCAAAACATCGGCTACCTAGCATAGGAGAAGAATAATTAAAGTTATCTATGATACCAAATAAATGATTTAACCGATGCTCGTTTCTATTTGTCCAGATTATTAATTGATAGTCTCCAGCGGCTAATTCCTGGCGTAACAAACTTTTGAGAAATGGGTAATCAGTAGCGGATAGTCACTAACATATCAATAGATGATGTTTGTTTTCTACTACCCACTACCTACTACCAATTTCCACGATCGTAATTAGCGACTTGCGTTAATATTCTCAGTGATGACCCCCTTGCCTGATACTTGACGTATTACCCAGCTAGGCCGAACCATTCCTGACTTAAGACCTCAAAGCTGTATTTTTTAGCTTTTTTACAGTAAAATATGCCAGTTAGCTAATATTGTGAAGCATCGAACGGCGATCGATCCGCCGATTCTTCATATATCGTTACGAGCCAATCTGCGTCAAGCGCCATTTAGCCGCTTGAGGAATGCCTCGTCCTTTCTTACTTCAGACATTACCAGTAAAACTACTTTCCTAGAAAAGAGAATGGATATGGAATTTTCTCTTGGCGGCGGTGAAGAATCGGTTAGCCAAAAACCTTTAGTATTAGCAGTTGATGATAATGAAGATAACTTGGTGCTGATAAGTTTTACCCTCGATTTGATTGGCTGTAACTTTATTACGGCTAAAAACGGCGAAACAACCATTAAATTAGCGCAAACTCACCAGCCAGATTTAATTCTGCTAGATATCATGCTGCCGGATATAAATGGGATTGAAATTATTACCAGGCTGAGAGAAAATTCGCAAACAAAGGATATTCCCGTGATCGCAGTTACAGCTTTAGCCCGACCAGAAGATCGGCGAAATATTCTAGCGGCTGGTTGTAATGATTATATAAGTAAACCCTATGTCGTAGACGACTTAGAAGCCGTACTCCGCCGCTATCTCAACTAGATTGCTTTTACGATCTTTGTCGCTTTGAATTAGAAGTGGAATCTCGTACTTGTGGTTCGCTAGCTAAAATTGCGATCGTACCAGTACGACCCGTTTCTAATTTTGCATCGCTGAGCAAGTCGATCACGCAAACTCCCACTACTTTTTCAATTAAGTCTTTCAGTTGAGGCTGAATAGCTGCATCTAAATCAAAGCGCACTTGTTCGGCTAGTTCCTGTTGACCGCTATTGACTAGAAGTTGTTCTGGTTGGGTAAGTGCATTTTCTAAAACAATGACGACTTTTGCATCGATAATTTGGCAAGTTACTTGGCTGGGTTGATGGCCCAATTGATTGCGATACAAAGCCTGTATCCCCTGTGCGAGGGTGCGCTCTAATTGCCCGCGAGTAGGGGCTTGTTTTTCCATAGTTACCGATATATTCCTGAAAACAGAACAACTAACATACTCTAATTGATAGCATATCAAACTTTAGGAGGATGAAAAAACTCTTATCTATACCAATTTTTGTTGGCAAGAGCTTGTTTGGTTAGCGGCCATTCAAGTCGGCAATTCAAACCGTAAATTATCGGCCAAAATCCGTTATTATAACCTGACCTTTAAATCATCTATTATAATACTTATTTAATTAAAATCAGATGGAAATAAAACCTTTATATCTACAGTAAATAGCCTGATGATTGGGTTGTATAAGATAAGATTCAAAACGAATTGCGATTTGAATAGAAAATGAGAGTATTTGGACATAGCGCGTTCAATGCACGCTATGTCAACGGCCATCTAAAGTTAAGGATAGATCAAAATTTTGTAGGTTTCCGGAGTGGGAGAAACCGCTCGATCAACGGCGGCAGTTAACTCTTTGAGGGGATAGCGATCGCTAATCAACGCATCTACATCTATTCGTCGGTTAAACACAATATCAGTTGCCAAAGATTGCACCCGATAAGAAGAACTGTAACTACCCATCAAATCAATTTCCCGCCGATACAAAATGTTGGGATTGATAGGAATTTCTACCTCATCAGGAAATTCAGCAAAAAATAGAATTTTACCGCCTTTGCGAGTACAGTCAATTGCTTGGAAAAAAGCTCGATCGCTGGGAACGGCTAACAGCGTAGTATCTACTCCCAAACCGCCCGTCATGGCTTGTATCTTTGCCGGTAAATCGGGATCGCGAGCATCAAAAGCAGCTTCTGCCCCCATCTGTAAAGCTTTTTCAATTCGGGAAGGCAACAAGTCCGTGGCGATCGCCTTCGCACCAAAATATTTTACCAACATCACGAACATCAGTCCGATCGGCCCCAGACCGATGACCACGACGCTGTCGCCGGC
>CAZJJR010000278.1:7595-8378 GCA_964546365.1 uncultured bacterium
CATCAGTCCGATCGGCCCAGCGCCAGTCACCAAAACCGTTTGACCAGGTGCTATTTGCGCTTTTTTCACAGCCTTCAAGCAGCAATTAGTAGGCTCGACAAAACTCGCCTGCTCAAAAGTTACATCATCCGGGATCGGAATCAACCCACCATTGCAGACGATGTGACCCGGAACTTTTACGTATTCCGCAAAACCGCCGCCGCTAGGTGCAAAACCAGCAGTTGTGGTGACGTTCTTATAAACATCACACATAGAAAAATTGTCATTTAAGCAGTATTGGCAGTGCATACAGGGTATATGGTGCATCACTACCACCCGCTGTCCCACCTGCCAATTACTCACTCCACTTCCTACAGCAGAGATTACCCCAGCGGTTTCGTGTCCGAAGATGCGCGGGGGTTGATAAAGGGGATAGCGAATTTTCTTTATATCAGACTGACACAAACCAACTACCCGTACCCGTACCAATACCTCATCGGTTGCCAGTTCTGGTATGGGTACTTCTTCGTAACTTAGGTTATTAACGCCTCTGAATACCTGTGCTTTCATCGCTTTGTCGATCGTCATTTATCACAAGACAGTTGTCCTTTGTTCTCTATCGTTTGTCAAGCACTCATCAGCAAAATAGTTTTATTCTGCTTTTGATTAGTAGGTGTATTCCAGTAATCGATTTTTGAATAGAGCGATCGTTTCCTCAATCTAAGCTAATGGATAAAATTTCGCTCTGTCGATCCTTACTGGCATGGAGACACAATTAAACCAAGTAATTTCCCACTGATTTTC
>CAZJJR010000279.1:0-1527 GCA_964546365.1 uncultured bacterium
GCTCTTTGGTATGGAGCAGATCCAGGTGCGAATATATCCATCACAATTCATACTGAATCAATTAAATATGAAGTTCTATTTGGCTATTCTTCTGGAAGAATAGAACCTTTTGTTGGCGAAAACTTATACTCTAAAGTTCAAGATATCTGTCTGATCGATCGCAAAATTGGCAGTGATAAAGCTAGTTTTTATAACTTTGGAATGAAGCAACTAGCGATGATGGAACTGAGGGAACCCGAAAAACTTGCATTAACCAGATATCTGGATTTTGAAACAAGAGTTCCTGAGGCTTATGATTTTGACAAATTACTTCGCTTCGTTCATTTTTACCACTCGCGATCCGCAGATTTATTCCGACTCAAAAAAAATGGGTCGGACTCTAGTTATCAGACTTGGTTATGGGAAAGGTGTCAAAATTTGTGGTCAGTCTTGAGAAATCTACAGGGTAGGCGAGGATTGGACGATCGATATGACACGATCCTAGATTTTATGAGAGAAAGCTTTCCATCTTTTAAAGATATTATCATCGATCCAACTGGCCCAACTACAGTTTATGGTAGCTTCTTAGAAAAAGGACGCAGCCAACCGATCCAAGCATCAGGAGTATCTGACGGACATCTTCAGATGCTTATTCATCTCACGGCTTTGTTCGCTGAAGGAGCTAACCGCGATTCACTAATTTTATTTGATGAGCCTGAAATCTCGCTTCATCCTTGGTCATTGGCAGTTTTTGCAAAAGCAGTCAAACTTGCTACTGAACAATGGAATAAACAGGTATTTATTGCTACTCACTCTCCGGTACTTATTAGTCAATTTGAACCAGAAAATATATTGGCTGCGGAAGTTGATGAAATTGGACGAACAGTAATGAAACGGGTTAGCGAAATAGAAGATATTCAGGATTTACTGGAAGAATATGCGACTGGTTCTCTTTATATGGCTGAGATAATTGCACCTCAAAGTAAGCATCCATCGAAGGTGCTAAGTTAATGAATAGTCAAGATAGTAACAGTCAGCAACAATGCTATTTTTTCTATTTTGGCTTGATTGTTACGGGAGAGGGCGAACGGGATCATATTCCAAAGTTATTCAAGTCACTTACGAAGTCCGGAATTTGCTATTTTGAAGTTATTCGCAAAGTCGAACAGCTAACACCGAGAACTTCAAGTAAGCGAAAAATAACGATGGTTGGAAGCGGTAAAGCTATCCCTAACAAAGACGTTGAAAGAATAGGATATCCCGCCAGAGATTATCTGAAAAAGCCATGCAGCTACGTAGTTTTGTTGGACGATCTTGAGTACGATCGCATAAGTCAAGCACAACAAATTTTTGAGCGATACAAAGATGCACTCGATCCCATTCTAAAAGACCAAAGACATCGCGCCTCGGTACATTTTTTAGTTAATATGCTAGAAGCTTACTACTTCGCTCATGCTGAGGCTATCAATACAGTGTTGGGAACTTCTTTAACAGATTATGCAGGAGATGTAGAAACTATTCGCCATCCCAAAGGCGATCTCAAACAAA
>CAZJJR010000279.1:1626-2568 GCA_964546365.1 uncultured bacterium
GCCCTGATACCTGTGCATCACTCAGAACCTTATTTGCATGGTGTTCAAAGTGTTTAGGTGAACCCCCAACTGATAAATATCGGCTTCTGGATGGGATATTGAGTGAAATAACAAAATCTCAGTTGGATGATATTCTATGAAAAGTTCAGATTGGCTAGAAATCGGTACAATTGTGGCTGCACAAGGGTTAAAAGGGGAATTGCGAGTTTATCCCGATACGGATTTTCCCGAACGATTTGAAAAACCAGGCGAACGTTGGTTATTGCGATCGGGCGAAACGGAACCGCAACCAGTACAATTATTAGCAGGTCGCTACATTCCTAATAAGGGAATATATGCGATCAAGTTGGCAGGGATAGACGATCGCGATCGCGCAGAAGAGTTGCGCGGTTGTAAGTTAATGGTACCGGAAAGCGATCGACCGCAATTAGGAGAAGATGAATATCACGTCCGCGACTTAGTTGGTTTAAAAGTAGTTAACCAACTGACTGGCGAAACGGTTGGCGTAGTGGTAGATGTAATTCCTGCTGGTAACGATTTGTTGGTAGTTAGTTGTCCTACTGCTACGAATGATAAAGCAAAAAAAACTGATGATAATAAACAGGTTTTAATTCCTTTTGTAAATGCGATCGTACCTGTAGTAGACATCGAAAATGGTCGGGTGGAAATTACCCCGCCGCCCGGTTTATTGGATATATAGTTAGGGGGTAGGGACTAGGAAAGAGAGGGAAAAAATGCAAATAACCAATGACCAATGACTAATGACGATTAGCTACTTTTTAAAACTGCTCGATTGCGCCCTTGAGATTTGGCTTCGTACAACCCTAAATCAGCCATATAAATTAATTGTTTTAAAGAATAGGTAATAGTAGGAACCGTGACAGCTACGCCCAAGCTCAAAGTAATATATTTACTCACTAAAGATGCGCCATGATCGATCTC
>CAZJJR010000279.1:2584-8363 GCA_964546365.1 uncultured bacterium
TCTGTCACGTAGGAACGAATTTTTTCTGCTACTTTCATAGCGCCTTCAGCATTAGTATTGGGCAGTACGATCGCAAATTCTTCTCCCCCATATCGCGCCACAAAATCAGCAGGTCTTTTGACTGATTTCTGGATGGCGTTTGCTACTCTTTTTAAACATTCATCTCCGGCTGGATGGCCGTAAGTATCGTTATAATTTTTAAAGTAATCGATATCGCATAAAATCAATGCTAAGGGGGCTTTTTCGCGACAAAGCCGACGCCATTCTCGCTGCATATATTCGTCAAAACTGCGACGATTTGCTACTTGTGTTAAGCCATCCAAGCAAGCTAAACGGTGTAGTTCTTGGTTAGCCATTTCCAGTTGTTCAAACAGGGAAGCTTGTTGAATTGCGATCGCTAATTGATTAGCTAGCTGTTGCATCAAACTAATTTCAAAAGGTTGCCAATCGCGGGGTGCGTTACATTGATGGGCAATTAGTAGTCCCCAGAGTTCTTCGCCGTGAATTAAAGGTACTACCAATTTTGCTTTAACTTCCAATTCTCGCAAAAAATCAGCTAAGCAAGGTGCGATCGTACTATTTTGCACGTCGGAAATCGCCCGTACTCGCCCTTGACAGTATAACTGATGGTAGTCGCGAGGAAATACTTCTTCGGGGAAAGTGATGCCCAGAATTGCTTCGCGTTCGGGTACGACTGCTTCTGTAACTACGCTACCAGTTCCTTCTGGCCAAACGCGATATATTAAAATGCGATCGCAACCAAACAATTGTTGTACTTCGGAAACGGCAATATTGAGAATTTCTTCTAAATTTAGGGTACGCCGAATTCTTTGGGTAATTGCTGCGACTACTCGTTCTTTTTCAGTTTGATGGCGAATCGCTTCCTCTGCTAACTTGCGTTCGGTAATATCCTGAGCGATCCCAGCTAAGCGGTAAATTTGTCCCGAGCGATCGCGAATCGGAAAAGCGCGATCGCAAATCCAGTTAATCGAGCCATCAGACCGCCGAATCCGATACTCTTGTTGATAGTGTTTATCCTCATTTGCAATCAGTAATTTGTTGATGTATGCGATCGCACTTTCTCGATCCTCCGCATAAATATTCTCTAGCCACAACCAGGGATTTTCATATAACTTTTCACAGTTAATACCCCAGATTTTTTCACAAGCTGGACTAATATAAAAAAATTGATTCAACTCAGCATTAGCTAGCCAAAAAACTTCATTAATGTTCTCTGCCATTTGGCGGAACCTTTCTTCGTTTTCTCCTAACGCTTCTTGTGCCTGCTTTTGTTTGGTTATGTCGAAACACGAACCAATATAACCCTCAAAAATTCCAGCCTTATTAAACCAAGGCGTTCCTTTATCTAAAATCCAGCGATATTCTCCATCATATCTCTTCAGTCGATATACTATTTCAAAACACTGATGGTTTGCGATCGCTGAAAAATAAGTATCTTTGTAGGACTGGACATCCTCTGAATGAATGTTTTTCATCCACCCATGACCGAGTTCTTCCTCTAAACTGCGTCCGGTAAAATCTAACCAACCCTGGTTTAAAAAATTACACGAGCCGTTAATATCAGTGGTCCATAACAACAAAGGCGCACTATTAATAAGGTTGCGAAGACGTTCTTCACGTTCGTTCCATTCCTGTTCTATTTGTTTGCGATCGGTAATATCTTCAGTCATACCAACAATCAGATCGGGTAAACCTTCAGTTGTTCTACTAAAAACCCTTTCTCGATTACCCAACCAACGCCACTCCCCATTCGCGTGTCTAACCCGATATTCAGTTTGAATAATTTCACCGTTCACCGCTTGAGCCAGCCGTCGATAGTTCTCCCCCAATTTCGGAACATCTTCTTTATGAATAATATTTTGGAGAAAATTTTGTTGAAAATTTTTTATATCTTCAGTTGGATAACCAAGAATATTTTCGATCTCTTCATTTAAATAAATATATTTTTGTTTGTCTAAATCGAAAAAATATAAAATAATTGGAAGACTCCGAGCGATTTCTTTTATTAAACCTTTTTTTAATTGTAATTCGGAGTTGATGTTAAAAACCGTACAGCAAAACTTTTGTCCGAGCCGACGAATCCGAAAAGTAGCAATTCCTTTCTTTCTTTGCTTCTGTAGAGCGAGATTTTGATTATTTAGTTGCCCTTCGGGTAACTCTAATTTTATCGCTCGCTCTTCTGTCTGTTCTAGGTGGTAATGACGGTATTCCTGGATGAGCTTTTGAGTTTGTTTATGCTCGGTAATATCTCGCAACATCACTACGATCGCTTGAGGATTACCTTCCGAACTAAACAGGGGTATTTTTTTTATTTCAAAAATTTTATTAGATCCATCAGCTAAAACAATTTCTTGTTCGTTACAGATTAGCTTTTTTTCTTGCCAAACTGCTAAATCCGAAACTTCTGAATTCAAAAAAGTTTCGCAGTTTAAATCGCCATACTCAGCTAATTCAACATCCGTCTTACCTCGATAGTCAATTTCCTGTAAACCAAATAAAGTTTGGGCTGAATCGTTAGCAATTACCCAACGACCATCTTTGTCCTTAACGATCCAACTATCAACAACTGCATTGAGCAGCGTATTGAGCCAATAACCTTCTTTTTCTATGATTTCTTGGGGACTTTGATACATACGCTTTTCACAATTGTTATTTGGTAACTTAAAATTAGTATTTGCTTGCATAGCTCTAAATAAACTCTATCTAAAGGAATATGCTACTAAGATGCCGATGTGATTGATATAGTTTTTTTACTTTAATTACATCTTAACTTCTGTCAAGTGTATCTAACAATAATTAATATTTCTTATTTCTTTAGCTAAGCATTTAAAGAGTAAATATAAACTGTCAAATCAGAAATATAAATATTTTACTATACTTAATATAGTGAAGCTATTATCTATAAATAATTTGGCTTTAATTTTTTAAATCAAAGGCAATATAATCTCGAATTCCGTTCCTTTCCCTAGTTCAGAACGCATCAACAACTTACCTCCATGCTTGGCAGTTACAATCCGGAAACTACAAGCCAAACTAGTCTCTTTTTCCGACCTTTTGGCAATTGAAAAAGATTCTAAAATTTGTTTTTGAGCTTTCGGGGATAAGCCAGGGCCATTATCTGCAATTTTAATTGAAACCCACCTTTGTTCCAGTTGATCTGGTTTAGGAGCAGGCTCTAAAGAACATACTTGGGTAGTAATTTCAATACAGGGTTTTTCATTAGTATTACCTACCATAGCAGTAGAAAAATTACTGGCAAATTCTTGATGAGCCGATTCGTTTAATAGGGCATCGACGGCATTAGTAAGGATATTGATAAATACTTGATTTAACTGGCCTGCGAAACAGGTAACTGGAGGTAGATTTCCGTAATTTTTAATTACTTCTATCTCGCTACTTAGACGACTCTTAAGTAAAAGTATGATGCTATCTAGTAACCCGTGTAAATCGGCGGGTTTAGGATACACTTCATCAATATGACAAAAGTTTTGCAAGCTAACTGCCAATTTTTTTAAGCGTTCCGCACCCGCTTTAATGCTATTAATTGCTCTGGGCAAATCTTCTTCTAAAAAATCAAACTCGACTTCTTCTTTTAGTTGTTGAATTTCTGCTGGTATTTCAGCAAAACGTTCCTCGTAAGCAGAGATAACCTGCATCAAGTTATCGCTGTACATCGAGATATAAGTTAAATTTCCCCAAATAAAACCTACAGGATCTAAAATTTCATGGGCTACTCCATCTACTAAACGCCCCAAACTAGCCATTTTCTCGCTTTGAATCATTTGAGCTTGGGTGCGTTCGTACCGTACTTGCGTTTCGATACCGCGAATTTGCCAATGGGCAATATTTAATTCATTGACATCTAAAAGCTGATAAGTGTCAGCTTCCGTTTTGACTACTATTGGTTCTCCCAACAATTCCGGTGGTCTTCGCAAAGCTTGCTGCGCTGCCACCAAAATTGGCGTTCGATCTGCGAGCACCAAAACCTCCGTGCGTGCGTAGTTGTAGAGAATATGTAGGGGTTTGTGCAAAAATAGTTCCAGCCTGTGAGGACGGAGGAGATGTTCCAGCAGGCGATATCGAGAAATCATGCCGCAGAATTTGCCCTGTTCGATTAAAATAGCCCCGGGTAGGCGGGGATACTTGTCAAAAATGCGAGCTACTTCTATCCCAAGGCAGGTAGTGGGAACTTGAAAACTGTAGAGAGGCAGTTCCCCTAAGGTGGAATCTATAGATAGGTACTGATTGCTCCCCTCGGACAAATGTGGGGGAGAGATAAATCTGTTTGACACAAGGCTATTAAAAGTTAACTCTACTATAACGAAGCTGCGGTTAGCTTCTCCAATAGCCTACCATTTTCACCAGTTGGATCTTCAGATCGCGCGACGCGGACACGAAATTGCCCAACAATAAGTTATGTTTATTTATTCATTTTAGAGGCAGCAGGATTTCAAATTCAGTTCCGCCAACAAAGGGGTAATTTTCTGTGCGATCGGCAAAATAAAGCGGTGCACAAACTTCTGTTACTCGGGATAATGGTTGCGCTTGGCAACTACCATTCTGTCTGCTAGCAGTTTCTCGATCGCAAAACCTCGGCGATCGCAAATTTAACTTTCCGTGGTGTTTTTCCCGGATAATTTGATGACTGATCGCCAATCCCAATCCCGTCCCCTTACCCACAGGCTTAGTAGTAAAGAAACTATCAAAAATTCGTCCTTGAATTTCTGGAGGAATCCCCGGGCCATTATCAACGATCCGAACCGCTGCCCAAGCAACGTTATCAATTTCCTCTACCGCCGTGCTAATCTCAATTTTCGGTTTCCATATAGAATCACCTTCCGAAGTATGATTAGCATTTTTAATCGTTTCTACCTGCTCCATCAGGGCATCGATCGCATTACTGATAATATTCATAAAAACTTGACTTAATTGCCCGGAATAGCAAGCGACTAGCGGTAATTCCCCATAATTTTTCTCTAATTCTATGCTGTACTTAATCCGATTATGTAAAATCAGCAAAGTACTATCAATACATTCATGTAGATCGATTTCTTTTTTACTTCCTTCATCCATATGAGAAAAATTACGCAGTCCGCCAACTATCTTGACTAACCGCTCCGAGCCTACCTTCATGCTGTTGATAATTTGAAACAGATCTTCCCGTAAAAATTCAAATTCTATCGCCGATTTTATTTCTTTTACTCGATTCGGATCGTCAACTACTTCTGTTTCATATGCTGATAGTAATTCCACTAAATCCTGACTGTAATTAGTCAAGTATTCCAAATTGGCGGAAATAAAATTAACCGGATTTAAAATTTCGTGAGCTACTCCTGCCACCATTCGCCCCAAACTCGCCATTTTTTCGGTTTGAATCATCTGAGCTTGAGTCTGCTGATTGAGGAGTTTGGTTGTTAGTTCGTGAATATGAGATTGAGCAACTAGTAATTGATGTCCGTCTAATAATTTATATACTTTTGGTTCCATTTCCACTACGATCGGTTCGTATAGTAACTCCGCAGGTCGTTGCAAAGAGCGACGGGCTGCCATCACAATTAAAGTATTACTGGGAAAAATTAAGGTTTCTGTATTAGCTAGAAGATATAGAGTTTTAATCGGGCGCTTTAAAAATAGTTCTAATCCATAAGGGCGGCTCATATATTCTAAAAATCGTCGTCGGGAAATCATCCCGGCAAACTGCCCGTCTTCTGTCAAAATAACTCCTGGCAGTAATGGATTGTCTCTCAATCCTTGCGCT
>CAZJJR010000280.1:0-284 GCA_964546365.1 uncultured bacterium
AGACTAATAAAAAATGAGTAGCAACAAGCAGAACGCCAAAAATAATTTCTGTAAATAGCTGCTACATAACACTGATCTCTCATATAAACGGTTGAATTAATGGGTGTTTATCGCTGCATCTTCCCCATTAAATCCGTGTTGTGAGTTCAGTAAACACCCATTACTAAATATGGCTCAAACTTTTTACGTCAATCCAACCTCTGGCAGTGATAGCGCAGGCGCAGGTAGTCAGTCAAAACCATTCAAAACGATCGCTTTTGCCCTCAAACAAGTTACTTCAGGTA
>CAZJJR010000280.1:303-6444 GCA_964546365.1 uncultured bacterium
AGTGGTAATTATAATGCTGCTAGCGGAGAAGTTTTCCCCCTCACCATTCCGCAAGGGGTATCGGTTATTGGTAATGAAACCAAAAAAGGTAGCGGTATTTTAATAGAAGGTAGCGGCACCTACCTCAGTCCTACCTTTGCCAGTCAAAACGTTACCTTCGTTCTCGCTAATAACGCCTACTTAGGCGGCGTAACCGTTACCAATCCAGCGACGCGAGGTACTGCTGTTTGGATCGAATCAACTAATCCTACCGTAGCTAACTCTACTTTTAGTAACAGCAAGCGAGAAGGAGTATTTGCTACTGGCAGTGCTAATCCCACTATTGTAGGTAACGTATTTATTCAGAATGACGCAAATGGTATTTCGATCGCGCGAGATACCAAAGGAGAAATTCGGAGTAACACTTTATCTAAAACAGGTTATGCTATCTCCATTGGTGATAAAGCTGCTCCAAAAGTGATCGACAATAAACTGTCAGAAAATCGCTCCGGTATTCTGATCTCTGGTGCTGCCACCCCTATTTTGCGTAATAATATCAGCGAAAAAAATGAAGAAGATGGAGTGGTAGTTATTAGTAATGCACTACCAGATTTGGGAACTAGTCAACAACCAGGGGGCAACATTTTACGGCTGAACGGTCAATTTGATTTGCGTAACGCAACAACCAGTAAATTGTTAGCCTGGGGCAATCAAATCGCCGCCCAAAAAATTCAAGGTAGCGTAGATTTAGGGCAAGTTTCTCCACCACCGCCTGAGGGACTGACTGATATTGCCAATCATTGGGCATTTGCCTTTATTCAGCCATTAGTTAATCAGGGAATCATCAAGGGTTTTCCCGATCGTACTTTTAAACCGGATGCTCTGATGAAGAGGGCAGAGTATGCAGCTTTATTAGTAAAAGCTTTCAATCCTCCTGCCAAAAGAGCAGCCATTAAATTTACCGATGTTGCCGATAATTTCTGGGCATCTCAGGCAATTCAACAAGCTTACAGAGGGGAATTTCTCTCTGGTTTTCCTGACAAAACTTTTAAACCCAATGACAACGTACAACGGGTACAAGTAATAGTTTCCTTGGTAAATGGGCTAGGATTAACTGGTGGCATTTTAAGTGACCTGAATGTTTACGATGACGGGGGCGCTATTCCCGACTATGGCAAAGATGAAATAGCTACGGCAACTCGCAACGGTTTAATCGTTAATTACCCGAATCTCAAAAAGCTGAATCCCACTCGTGACGCTACGCGAGCAGAAGTAGCAGCAATACTTTATCAAGCTTTAGTCGATGCGAAAAGGATGCCACCTATCACTTCACCTTACATTGTTTCTGCACCATAACAACGAACTTAGGGATGGGTGATTAACTATTAGGTCGAAAAGCTAGTTTTAACTAGATCGATTCCACTCATCCCTATCATGAACTTTTGTCTTTCCTGCAAAACATAAATAATTGCTAAGTTTGCTAGTCCACTGAGCTTATAAACGGTTAAATTTCTAACCTTTGTATCATAAGGTACAGTTTTTTATTTCATAAATGACATTCTATTTAATAGCAAAGTAAGTTCCCTATTTTTCTATACCATACATATAATTTAAAACAAATCAAGTGATTAAATAAGGTCTTAATCTGTTTTTAATCAGCTTTTAGTCTTTTGTTAAATAAGATACTAATCTTCTTAAGGAAATTTTAAATATTTAATTACGATAAATAGTGCTAAAATTTATTTTGAAATTTCAAATAGATAATTTATTTTGATTTAGATTAGTTTTATTGTTCTCTAACATATTTTTATGTTTTTTGGTAAATAAATCTTACCAGCCAAAAAATTAAATATAAAAATTAGTTAATGCCAATTAAATAATAAAGCAAAGATTAGTTGAATGCCATAATCGAAAATTTTACTAAGTTTTGCAACGAAAGAAATCTCAGGGAATGTGTTATGCGTCTACTCAAATTAGCAGTTTCTACCTTTGATGAGTCGCCTAGTTTGCCTATGCCTAAATCGAGCGACAATCTATTATATATAGAATCTACTTTGCAAAAACTAAATCTGTATAATGCTTCTATTGAACCAGATTGCTCTGTTGCTCAAGTAGGAAAAATTTTTGAAAAAGACCAATTCTTACCCGGCATTATATTGATTAAAGCAGGAAAATTTTTAGGGACGGTATCGAGACGGCGATTTTTTGAACACATGAGTCGTCCTTACAGTTTAGAATTATTCTCAAACCGCCCTATTCATTTTCTTTATCAATTTATTAGCACTCAGCCTTTAGTTTTTCCTTGCAATACTTCCATTGTTCAAGCAGCTAAACAAGCATTGCAACGCTCTGTAGAATTTCTTTACGATCCGATTGCCGTACAGATGGAAAAAGGAGTCTATCAAATTTTAGATACACATCAATTACTTTTAGCTCAGTCATACATTCAAGAGCTAACAATGTTTGCTTTAGGAGAAAGTCAACAAGCTCTTTTACAAGAGAAAGAAAAAGCACAGTTAACTTTACAATCCGTAGGAGATGCGGTAATTACTACAGACGCTTTTGGTCAAATAGAATTTCTCAATCCGGTAGCCGAAAAACTGACAGGCTGGCGAGTAGAAGAAGCCAAAGGTTTACCGTTAACCAAAGTATTTAAAGTTATTGATGAGAGAACTAGAGAACCGATTAAAAGTATTTTTGAAACTGTTTTAGAAGAAAGGCGTATAGTTGGCTTTTCTAATCATGCTGTTTTAATTGCTCGTAACGGCAATGAATTTGCTATTGACGATACTGTTGCACCAATCAGAGCAAAAAATGGCGAAATAATTGGTTCGATATTAGTATTTCACGATGTCACTTCTGAAAGGTGTTTAACACGCCAGTTGTCATGGCAAGCTACTCATGATGCCCTTACGGGATTGATTAATCGGCAAGAATTTGAACAAAAATTAGAACAGTCATTACAGAATGCGAAAACTCAACAACAGCAGCATACTTTATGTTATTTAGATTTAGATCGTTTTAAAATTATTAACGATACTTGCGGTCATTTAGCAGGTGATGAATTACTTCGTCAAGTAGCTGCATTATTACAAGCAAACGTGCGGATGTCCGATTTATTAGCTCGTTTGGGAGGAGATGAATTTGGATTATTGCTTTATCAATGTTCGATAGAACAAGGAATGCGAGTTGCTCGGACATTGCGGGATGCCATTCAACAATTCCGCTTTGTATGGCAAGATAAGACTTTTACGATTGGAGTAAGTATTGGATTAACTTCTATTGATGAAGAAAGCCAAAATATTACTTATGTTATCAATGCGGCTGATGCTGCGTGTTATGCCGCTAAAAATAGAGGGCGTAATCGCATTCAAATTTACCAAATTAGCGATAGCGAATTAGCGCTTTCTCACGGAAATATACAATGGATACCTAAGATTACTAATGCAATCGAAGAAAATCGGTTTCGGCTGTATTTTCAAAATATTGAACCGATTAATTCTCCTTGTAATAATGGCATATGGGAGCATTATGAAGTACTGTTACGGATGGTTGACGAAACTGGTCAACTGGTGTCTCCAGGAGTTTTCATACCTGCGGCAGAGCGCTATAATTTAATGCCAGCGATCGATCGCTGGGTAATTAGTACCTTATTTTCCAGCCAAAAAGAACGCTACCGTAAAAAATGGAAATTTTGCCAATCTTTAATAGAACGCGGGATTAATTGTGATTGTTTGTATGCGATCAATCTTTCCGGAGCTAGCATTAATGACGATCGGTTTATTGATTTTTTATTGGATCAGTTTGCGATACATGATGTTCCACCACAACTTATTTGCTTTGAAATTACGGAAACTGTAGCAATTACGAACCTAACTAAAGCAGCCCAATTTATTAGTTCTTTAAAAGCGATCGGCTGCCGTTTTGCTTTAGATGATTTCGGCAGTGGGATGTCGTCTTTTGCTTACTTGAAAAGTTTGCCAGTAGATTATTTAAAAATTGATGGTTCTTTTGTGAAAGATATCGTGGAAGATCGGGTAGCTGGCGCAATGGTAGAAGCAATTAATCGAATCGGACAAGTAATGGGAATTCAGACGATCGCAGAATTTGTGGAAAATGATGCGATTCTAGAAAAAATAAGAGCTTTGGGGGTCAATTACGCGCAAGGTTATAGAATTGGTAAACCTAGCCCGTTTTCTGGCAATTCTTTACTTGATGGGAATTCAAATGATGATTATTCTCGTAGCTTGTACGCGAGTTCGGGCTAACAGAAGGCGATCGCAAATTATTTGCCAATCACAAGATACCGACTTCTCTCAGAAGTCCGGTATCTTAGTGGTTTGATTATTACGGAGGGAATAAAACAGCGATACTTAGGACTGAAGCTTGATTTGATTTGCTTGTAAGTATAGGGTTTGATTACCGATCGCTTGAGCTTCTTCAGCGCTTAAACCCCATTCTGTCTCAGCTTGTTGGGGAGTTGGCATTGGTTTGAGAACTCCAGTGACGCTCACGGTTTGTCCGGGTTTAACTACAACTCTATTTTCCGCACTCCCTGCATCTAACGGAGGAGAGAGAACCACGAAAAGTTGTTGAGCATTATTGGAACCCACCCAAAAAGTGCGATCGCCAACTACACTTTGAGCAGTCACGTTAGTAAGTTGTACTTGCTTGTTAGCTAGAGACTGCTGAGTTGGTGCTGTAGCGATAATTCCTACATCGGTAATGGGTTCGCTAACCGCATCGTTATTAGTACCCCCAGGAGTAGGCGTAACCACTACAGTCTGAGTCGGAACAGGCGTAGGGCTAACCACTACAGTTTGAGTCGGAACAGGTGTCGGACTAACCACTACAGTTTGAGTTGGAACGGGACTGGGAGTAGTTACTACAGTATCGGGATTATTTGCCCGATTGTCATTACAACCGATTAAGGAACCTGCAATCATCGTCGCGACAACCGCTCTACCAATCCAAATCCCCGTGTCGATCGAACTTTTCGGTTGTTCCATTTCCATTGAGTTTAAAAATCTCATTCTTCGTAATGGCTAAAGGGATGATTTCCAGTTTTTGAAATATTACGTTTGCTTGAGTAAGATTATTTTAAAAATTTGGTTAAACGCGGTCTTCCATCTAAGTAGGTAGATTAAATTATTATCGATGACTTATGAAATTTCATAATAAATTGGACTGCTAAGCATTCAACGAAAACTTTACGAAGATAAGTTAGCGATTTTTTTCCCTTTTCCCTTACCTCTGCTATTTCCCTTGTCAGCACGGGGTATGGCGTATCAATCAAGTAAACAATAAAGTTTTTGGCTCTCACTCAAGACCGAGTACAATAATTATCTTGGCTAACTTTTTTGAAATTAATTGCAGCGATGACTAAGACGGCATGGGTGTTTCCAGGACAAGGTTCCCAAGCAATTGGTATGGGAGTAGACTTACTAGAACTACCAGAGGCAAAAGCTAAATTCCAACAAGCAGAGGAGATTTTAGGCTGGTCAGTTCCCGAAATTTGCCAAAGCGAGGAAGAAAAACTATCCCGTACCCTTTACACCCAGCCTTGTTTGTACGTAGTAGAAAGTATTTTGGCCGATCTAATGCGCCAAAAGGGACAGCAACCCGATTTAGTAGCAGGTCACAGTTTAGGAGAATACGTAGCTTTGTATGCTGCTGGAGTGTTTGACTTTGCAACCGGTTTGCGCTTGGTGAAACGGAGGGCTGAATTAATGGATAGCGCCTCTGGCGGTACGATGGCAGCGTTGATCGGGTTTGACAAAGGGCAGTTAGAGCAGAAAATCGCAGAAATTGGCGATGTAGTGTTAGCCAATGATAATAGTTCCGCTCAAGTAGTAATTTCTGGCACTCCAGAAGCAGTAGAAGCTTTACTATCCCAAGTAAAAACCAAGCGTGCCGTGCGCTTAAATGTATCTGGCGCTTTCCACTCTCCTTTGATGGAAGCACCCGCCGCCGAATTTCAGCAAGTACTGGAATCTGCGGTCTTTGAAGATGCCAAAGTACCTGTTTTGTCTAACGTTGACCCGACGCCAGCTACAGAGAGCAGCCTCCTCAAGCAGCGCCTTTCCCAGCAAATGACAGGTTCGGTACGTTGGCGGGAAATTTGTCTTCGCTTACCGGAAGAATCAACGCAAAAGGTAGTGG
>CAZJJR010000280.1:6468-8338 GCA_964546365.1 uncultured bacterium
GACTGGTTTGATTAAACGTACCTGTCCTGACTTAATCTTAGAGAATGTCAGTAGTACAGCTGATTTGCCTGCTGTTTAATTTAATTTGCGTATCATGGCCAGAAGCCGCGAACCAGTTGCCAGTTTAATTCTCTACCACTTGTTTAAGTGGTCGGTAGTTAGTCCGATGCTCCACGGTTATTTTCGGGGGCGCGTTTACGGTGCGGAACAAGTACCGCAAGAAGGGCCACTAGTAGTGGTAAGCAACCACGCTAGCTACTTCGATCCGCCGATCGTATCCTGTTCCGTGCGCCGTCCGGTTGCTTTTATGGCTAAGGAAGAGTTATTTAAAGTACCGATTTTAAAGCAGGGGATTCAGCTTTACGGTGCTTACCCGGTAAATCGGCTTTCGGCAGATCGAAGCGCCATTCGATCGGCATTGACTTATCTGGAACAGGGGTGGGCAACTGGGGTGTTTTTGCAAGGTACTCGCACCCCAGACGGACGGATCTCGGAACCTAAGTTGGGTGCGGCTATGATCGCGGCTAAGGCAAAAGCTCCGATCTTGCCAGTCAGTTTGTGGGGAACGGAGAAGATTCTCAAAAAAGGTTCTTCGATTCCCCAATTAGTACCGATCGCGGTGCGAATTGGCCAAGTAATCGAGCCGCCTAGTTCGACTAACCGAGCAGACTTAGAGGCAGTAACGGAAAAATGCGCTACGGTAATTAATGCTTTACACGATCTGGGGCGTTGAATGCTGTTAGTTATGTAGGCAGAGGGAGTTTTCTAGGGGAAATAGCAAGCTAGAATAAGCCATAACTTAGCAAAACTTCGGCCAAATGGAAGACCTCAAAGCAGAATTAGCATCTGGGCTGGACGAGGCGGAATGGGATTGGTTAAAACCTCATGCCCAACGCGATTGTTTGATCGTGGTTGCCCCTGGATTAAATTTATTGGATGTGGGAGTAGCTATTGCTAACGATGATGTTTCATCTGTTCAACATTGGATTAGCGAACAGATGATTTATAAACCTTCCCTCAACCAAATGGCTGACTGGCAAGCAAAAGAAAGCCAGCGATTTAATGCTTTAATCGTGCAGCCTTACGTACTGGTACAGGAACCTCCAGTCAATTCGGCATCGGAAGGTATTAGCTAAGTCCGTGGTAAGTAAAGAATTTAACCTGATTTTTAAATTGACGGGTGCAGTTAGTGGAAGCAATGGTTGCTTTGCTACAGATATTCGATCGCTTACCCAATTAATATTTAATTTTCTTCGATTTGATGAGAGTAAAGAATGAAGCCAGAGGTTGCCGACTCATTTTTAGAACCTGAAGGCTACCGAGATGTTGGGCATCTACCGGAAGAACATATGAGCGAACACCCCGTACATCATAATTTCTGGGAACGACTCAATAATTTGGTATTGGTTCGTTTTTTACTGTTGTTCGCCTCTGGTTGGGCGATCGTACAGTGTTTATCTTATTTTGAATCGGTAATCGTTACCTTCACTTTTGCTGCAGTGGTAGCTTTTTTACTCAGCTATCCCGTAAAATGGTTGAAACGATTTGTTCCTCACGGCATAGCAGTTAGCTTAGTTTTCTTATTTAGTCTTTTAATACTGGGAATTTTTACTTTTACAGTTGGATTTGCTATCTTATCTCAACTGCAACAGTTAGTCGAAATAATACCGAATTTATTAAACTCTTTGACGCCCATAATAGAAAACCTAGAAAAGTATCTTCGCTCGCGAAACCTGCAAGTGGATTTTCGAGTGATTGAAGAACGTTTGCAAAATCAAGCGCCTCTTTTCATTGGGACGGGAATCGGTACTAGTTTAGCTACTTCTCAAATATTGTTAAGTTCGTTAGTTAATCTTATTTTAATTGAAGT
>CAZJJR010000281.1:0-8320 GCA_964546365.1 uncultured bacterium
GTTCCCTCAACCTTGACCCCGTAGTAGTGTTCTTTGCGTTATTAGTTGGCGCTAGAATAGCAGGTTTATTGGGAATCTTTTTATCTATTCCGATTGCTGGGGTGGTAGTTAGTTTCTTTGAAATTGAAGATATGAAAGCAGTTGGTTCGGAATAAATAAACCGTTAACGTTTATGTAAAAGGTAGCTGAAGTTTGAACCAGTATTACCAGTTGTTACCCAAAGAATAGCTCTCGCTGCATCGCGAATAGATTTTTCAATAGGTTCTTCTGTGTTACCAGAGGGAACTGCGATCGGTTTTACCATTATTCCGCGACTACCTAAGACAATTTCACCAATAATTCGTGCGCGACGCATATGGTAGTCGGAGGTAATTAAATAAATGCTGTCAATTCCTTTGGCTTTCAACTCATCGGCTAAAGTGGTAAAGTTGGTCACCGTATCTACTGCTTGATTATCTAAATATAAACGGTGAGAGTCAACTCCTGCTTTGGCAAATAACTTTTTGACGTAATTATCATAATTACCTGGGCCACCCGAAGAAATCCAAACGGGTAAATTTGGATGCTGGCTGGCAAACTTGGCAGTAAATTTTTCTCGTTCTAATGCTGGTGTTGACCCACCTAGCATCAGGACTGCCTGGGGTTTTTGCAGACTTCTAATTTGTTTGTAACCCAACCAAAGTACTACTGGTAGTACTAGTGCTGAAAGCAACAATTTGCGCTTCCGGTGGGAAGCTTTTTTCAGCTTATAACGGTGGCGGCTGGGTGAAATCTTCAAAATCATGCGAACAGCTTAATGGCTTAAAAAAATAGAAAGCTTAGGAATATATTCCTAGCCATAGACATCGCTTTCAGATTACCATTTTGGCAATCTTTTGAAAGATTCTTTTTTGTCGCCATTGTATCAGCACGAGAAAAGCCTAAGTTTGTAGCTGAGTAATATGCTTCAGCGGCGCTATGATGATAGACAGTTAAGTTATGTGAAGAATCTTGACTGCCATCTTCAAACCCTCAGAAACCCTCATCCGCCCTATCTCCTGGTACGCCTTGACTCCCCTCTGGCAAGGAGGACAGGAGATTATTAATCAAGGGTTGCCTCATACTCAGTTAGCACCGACATGGCAAATGTTCTTGTTAGGCGACGGTTCTCCAACACGCCATTTGCAACTGCTGACGGGGGAGAAAACGGAAGTAGACTTGATCGATATGTCCCCGATTGGGATGGACTCAGATAGTGCACCCGTGCAGATGCAAGTAGTACCGGGGCCACGTATCCGGCGACAGGTATGGCTGCGTACTGCTTCCGGACAAAGACTAGCTTATGCTTGTTCTTGGTGGGAAGCTACTCATGTAGATGAATATTTACAAAATCGTTCTATTCCAATTTGGGCTAGTTTAGAACGGTTGCGAACTGAGTTATATCGAGATGTGCAGGGAATTTATTACGGGCACTCAGCAGCGCTAGAAGGAGCTTTTGGATACAAGGGGCCATTTTGGGGCCGTCATTATATTTTTTGGCATCACAGACAACCCCTTACCCTGATTTATGAGGTTTTTTCGCCCTATTTAACTAAGTATTTGGGGCCGATGCAGATGGATGCTTAAAAGGTCATCGGTCATTAGTCATCGGTCATTAGTCATCGGTCATTAGTTATATTGATGAACTAGTCACTCTCAACCAGTATTAAAGTAATTTTTTGCTAATCACAAATGACTAATGACTAATGACAATTTTATTTAATAGCTTTTTCCAGCATCAGTTTGGAACGTTTGACTGTTTCTGGAATTGCGATCGGATAATCGCCGGTGAAGCAAGCGGAACAGAAACTATTCGGGTCTTCCTTGGTAGCTTCTAGCATTCCCTTCCAACTGAGATACGCCAGAGAATCAACTTCGATTTGCTGGCTAATTTCGGCAATTGATTTGGTAGCGGCAATTAGTTGATCTTGAGTATCCGTATCGATGCCGTAGAAGCAGGGGTGCGTGACTGGCGGGGAGGAAATTCTCATATGAACTTCGGTTGCGCCAGCATCTCTCAATGTTTTAACTAGTTTGCGGCTGGTGGTTCCCCGGACGATCGAATCATCGACAATGACGATCCGTTTACCTGCTAGTACGTCTCGCAGGGGATTTAGCTTCATCCGCAAACCAACTTCCCGCATTTTCTGGGTAGGTTGGATGAAGGTGCGACCGACGTAGCGATTTTTAATCAATCCTTCTGCGTAGGGAATACCGGAAACTTCCGAAAAGCCGATCGCAGCAGGTATACCGGAGTCTGGTACGCCAATTACCATATCTGCATCAACGGCTGATTCTCTAGCTAAGTATCGACCTAACCGCAAACGATAGCTGTATAAACTTTCACCACGCATTACACTATCGGGACGGGCGAAATAAATCATTTCAAAGATGCAGAGTTTGCGTTGGGGTTGTGGTGACCAGTGGAAGGAGGCTAAACCTTGTTCGGTGATCCAGACTAGTTCTCCCGGTTCTACATCTCGCAGGTACTCTGCACCGATGATATCTAATCCGCAGGTTTCGGACGATAAGACGTAGCGAGTGGTGGGAATGTCTTCTCCAGTGGTAATCGTACCAATTACCAGGGGTCGAATGCCGTTGGGATCGCGAGCGCCCATCACTCCGTCGGGAGTACCAATTGCTAAACTAAAGGCTCCTTGGCATCTTTGAAAAGCTCGTATTGACCCTTCTAACCAATCGTAACCTTCGTTGATTTCTTCTGCGATCGCGTGAGCGATCATCTCTGAATCCGTTGTGGTAATTAAATTACAGTTGCGCCGTAGCAACTCCTCTCGCAATTCAACTGTATTGACAAGATTTCCATTATGTGCAAGAGCCAAAGAACCCAAACGAGTTTCCACCACTGCTGGTTGGGCGTTGACTACCCGACTGGAACCAGTAGTAGAGTAACGGGTATGACCGACAGCAATCTGACCGGTCATATCTTTGAGGATTGTTTCGTTAAATACTTGAGAAACCAACCCCATTTCTTTATGTAAATGCACTTGCCTGCCATCAAAAGTAGCAATGCCAGCCGATTCTTGACCTCGATGCTGGAGGGCGTACAAACCAAAGTAAGTTAATTTGGCGACATCTTCCTCCGGGGCATAGATGCCGAAAACACCGCAAGCTTCCTCTGGCTTGTCGGGTCGCGCCTCATCGCTTATGCCATAATACTCGTCAGCAGAGAGGGGTTCGTTGGGAAACATTCTACGGCTTCGCTCCTAATCGGAATGTTGGCGAGAGAGAGATCGCTTTTAAAGCGAGATATTAAGAAAAGTTTAGCGACCTTAAACAGGTCTTAACAATACCTGATTTTCTGTCAGGGCGGGTTTCTTACTTAACTAATTTAGTTTAAGGTGTAATTTTTTACCAAATCCGCCCTGACAGATTGATAGGAACTACTCGATCGAAACAAAACTGGGAAGACTAAATAGCAAGGCGGCGTTCGATCGCATTTAAATAGCGATCGCTTACGTCTGTCATGCTAACGTCGATCGAAGATTGGTTGTCAGCCGTAATAACCCGTAAAGGATCGTCGGCATTACCCACTTGACCGATTTTTTGCCAAAATTCACCCAGCTGTTCCTTTAAATAGGATTCCCATATTTCCGTTCGTTCTTGCGCTACCGAAACTAAAATTCGCGATCCCCCCTCACCGAACAGCAAATTATCCCAACGTAGGGCTGCTTGTGAACTCAATTCTAAATAAATGTCAGCCCCCAACTTACCGCTAATGCAAGCTTCCGAAAGTGCCACTGCCAATCCTCCCTCTGCACAATCATGGGCGGAACGCACTAAACCTCGATGAATTCCCTCGCGACACGCAGCTTGCACTCGCCGTTCCAAATTGTAATCGATCGCTGGCGGTTTTCCAGCTACCACACCGTGAATAGCCGCTAAATACTCAGAAGCGCCTAACGTTACTCCCTCTTTAACATCCAAACGCTGTCCCAAAAGATAAATCGCATCGCCCGGTTGCTGCCAACCTTGACCGCAAATTTTACTAAGATCGGGAATTAAACCCACCATTCCCACCACTGGCGTCGGATAAATCGGTTGGGGATTTCCTTCGCTATCGAGAGTTTCGTTATAAAGCGAGACATTCCCACCAGTCACGGGTGTGTTAAATTCCCCACAAGCTTCTGCGATCCCGCGAGTTGCTTCTGCCAATTGCCAATATCCGATCGGTTTTTCCGGACTGCCGAAATTCAGATTATCCGTCACTGCCAAAGGTTCAGCACCCACACAGCTAAGGTTTCGTGCCGCTTCTGCAACTACTGCTTTTGCACCTTCATAAGGATCGAGATAAACGTAACGGGAATTGCAATCAACAGTTGCTGCTACGCCTTTTTGCAAGTAAGCACTATTAGTTTCACCTTCCAATGGACGCACCCGCACGATTGCTGCATCCGCACCACCGGGCATTACTACGGTATTATTTTGTACTTGATGATCGTATTGCCGATAAACCCAACGTTTAGAAGCAATGCTGGGAGTATCTAAAAGCGTCAACAAAACATTATTCCAAGTTTGGAAATTACCGTTAATTTCAATTCCCTTAGCAGTGCAATTAGGCAAAGATTCTGGCGTCCATTGCCATGCTTTTTTCACGTAGTCTGGCGGTTCGGGTAATAATTCCCGATGATAAATTGGCGTGTTATCCGCTAAAGCCGTAGCTGGAATTTCTGCTGCTACTTTCCCTTGGAAAAGTATTCTGACAATTGGATCGGCAATTACCGTTCCCGCTACTACTGCGTGCAATCCCCAACGATGGAAAATATCAATTAATTCTTGTTCGCGACCTTTATGGGCAACAAACAACATTCTTTCTTGGGATTCTGATAATAAATATTCGTAGGGAACCATACCAGTTTCCCGCACCGGAATTTTATCTAAATCCAGTTCAATTCCTACGCCACCTTTGGCTGCCATTTCCGATGTCGAACAGGTAATTCCGGCGGCACCCATATCTTGTGCGGCAGCCACCGCGCCAGTTTTGAAAGCTTCTAAACAAGCTTCAATTAAGGATTTTTCCATAAATGGGTCGCCCACTTGCACCGCAGGACGATCGTCCATCGAAGCATCGCTAAGTTCTGCGCTGGCAAAACTAGCACCGCCCATCCCATCGCGTCCGGTGGTAGAACCAACATACAGCACGGGGTTACCAATTCCCACCGCACCAGCTTTGACGATTTCCTCAGTTTCCATCAATCCCAATGCCATCGCGTTGACTAAGGGATTGCCGGAATAAGCGGGATCGAAGTATACTTCGCCACCAACTGTGGGTACTCCCACGCAGTTCCCATAATGGGCTATTCCCGCGACTACACCGCTAAATATTCGGCGATTGCGGGCATCTTCTAATGGGCCGAAACGTAGGGAGTTTAAAACTGCGATCGGTCTAGCACCCATTGTAAAGATATCGCGGAGAATCCCGCCTACACCTGTGGCTGCACCTTGGAACGGTTCGACGGCGGATGGGTGATTGTGAGATTCGATTTTAAATGCGAGGCGTTGTCCGTCTCCTAAGTCTACCACTCCGGCATTTTCTCCGGGGCCGACGAGGATGCGATCGCCTGTGGTGGGAAACTGTTTGAGTAGCGGTCGGGAATTCTTGTAACAGCAGTGTTCCGACCACATCACGCCGAACATTCCCAACTCAGCTTTGTTGGGGTGGCGACCGAGACGGTTGACGATTTCTTGGTATTCTTCAGGTTTAATCCCTTCGGCGGCGATTTCTTCAGGGGAGAAAGGAGAGGTAGTAGACATGGAACCTTTTGTACGTAAGCACAAGGTTAATTTTATCTAGTTTTATGCAATTACCTCGAACAGCAAGAAGGCTCACAGTGTACCTGTACGGCTGTCAGTGTAGAGATGAATTGCGCGTGAGTTGAGGAGTGTAGCCTGACCACATTTGAGCGTAGCGAAAACCGAGAAGGCTACAACGACGAAACGAGCTTGCATATTCTGTTTTGGTAGCACAATTAGCGAAATATATGTTACTATGAATATGTAAACACGGTAAGGTCGATGCCATGTACAGAGCAGCTAAAGTTAGAATTTATCCTACAGATGAGCAAGAATCATATCTGGCTCAGTGTTTTGGTAATACTCGATGGTTGTGGAATTATATGCTTAACGCCACAACTACCGCGTATAAAGAAACAGGTAAAGGTCTTTCTAAAGCGGCAATGGATAAATTGCTTCCTGGTTTAAAAAAAGAATATGAATGGTTGGGTCTTGCCTATAGTCAGGTGTTGCAACGAGTAACATACAACCTTTCAAGTGCGTTTGTGAATTTCTTTGAAGGTCGGGCTAAATATCCTAACTTTAAATCAAAACATAGTAAGCAATCGATTCAATATCCCCAGAATGTCAAATTAATACCAGAGGATTCTGTAATTAAGTTTCCAGGGTTATTGGGGGTAATGAAAACCGTGTTTCATCAGGAACTACCATTAGCAAAATTCACGACTGTAACGATATCGAGAAATGCAGACGGTAAATATTTTGCATCTATTCTTTTTAATCAAGAAGACACTCCAATCGTAGCAATTAGAGACGCTATAGGAGTTGACCTCGGCTTAAAGAACTTTGCTATAACTTCCGAAGGTTCAAAGTATGACCTTCCTAAGAAACAATTAGCAAAATTAGAAAAGAATAGAAAACGCAAGCAGCGTAAACTAGCCAAGAAGACAGATAAGATTTCAAACAAACGTCGCAAAGCAAAAAGGTTAGTTGCAAAAGTTTCTAGCAAAATCGCTAGAGTGAGAGAAGATTTTCTGCACAAGCTATCTCGCAAAATAGCATACGAAAACCAAGTGATTTGTGTAGAAGATTTTGCCGTAAAGAATATGGTTAAGAATCCTAACCTGGCAAAAGCTATTAGTGACCAAGGATGGGGGATGTTTTTAACCATGCTTAAATACAAAGCTGAGAAGTTCGGTCATGCCTATCAAGAAGTAGGTCGTTTCTTTCCATCATCTCAGCTTTGTAGTGTGACTATACTACCAATTCCAATGCTGCAAAATGGTTATGACTCATTGGATATTAGGTTTGTAGATTGCCCACACTGCCTGCATCAGCACGATCGGGACATCAACGCTGCGGTCAATATCAAAAATGAAGGTTTGCGATTATGGGCGTTAGGAACTAGCGCTTCTGCCCTTGGAGGGGATGTAAGACCAAAGTCTTCTGGACGTAAAAAATCTACGAAGGCCGAGGCAATCCCCAGTGAATTGGGAAGCCTACACTGTACCGTCAGGTCAGTGTAGGTAGTTCACTCGTGCTGTATGCGATCGTGCAGAAATGCTGATAGCTGTTCTTTGCTCATTTCTCCGGTTGCCACCTGCATTACCAATGTGTAAGCTTCTGCCAGGGATATGTTGATTTGGTATCCATTCAACTCCAAGAAAGTCAGCATCACTGCAAAGGCAGTTCGCTTGTTTCCATCTATAAAAGGATGATTTTTAGCCAAGTGAAATAAGTAAGCTGCTGCTTGTTCGTGAATAGTTGGATGCAGTAATTCTCCACCAAAAGTTGCTTGAGGCTGTGCTAGTGCTGAATCTAGCAAGCCTGTATCTCTAACACCAGCTGTTCCGCCAAATCTTTCTACCTGGCGTTGGTTAATGGCTATAACTTCGCAATAAAGGAGAAATTTAGGAGTCTGCAAGACGGCGAAAAACCTCTTCCCATTTTTGTTCTACAGCTAAATAAGCTTTCCATACTTCTGAATCTTGTGGGATCTCACTTGAGCTATTTTTGGGGTACTTTTCACTAGGCATGATATTATTTTCAACGTTCATCCGAAGGGTTTCAGATACTTCTTGTTCTAACTCTTCTCTGGTCTGATTTGGAAAGGGTGAGATGCCATATTCGGTCATCAAGTCGATCGTTTCGACGCGAGGAATACCTAATATTTCTGCTGCTCTTCCACTGCTGATTTCATGATGGCGCAATAATGTCATTACGTATGCTTCCTTCGCTTTTTTTTCTGCTTCTAGCTTGACTGCTTCAGGTATTTGTGAAATGTCTAAATTGAATTTGACTTCTGTTTGCGATCTTTGCATAGCTTTAAGACTCCCTTATTGTTAACTAGGTTTCTCGCCAAACGTTGTGGCTCGCTTCTGTTACTAGTTCTAGCTTATCGCGATCGTGAGGGCGTTGAGGTCACTTTTTATGAAGAAGAATTCAGAACTCTCCGAGTCAGAATTGGGCATGAATTGGAGTCCGACTGGGTGATGAATATTGGTTTAAAACCTTGCCCCCTGTGGGCAAAAGGAAATTCAAGTATTCTTCC
>CAZJJR010000282.1:0-549 GCA_964546365.1 uncultured bacterium
CAATTACCCGCCCATAAAACGCAGTCTCATTATTTTGTAAAGGATAAGCAGAATCGCGATCGCTTTCACTATTAAATAAAGCATAATCCGGTCTTTCTGCCCTACCTTTACCGCTCGTCGTCACCTGGGGAATATAACTAAATTTTAGAATACCTAAAGCAGGTTTAATAAATACTTCCTCTGTTTGAGCTTCATTCAGCGTTGGTAACAAGTTTCTTTGAGAAATATAAAGATTTTTTTTTTTCTTTAAATCGGCAGATACATTTACTTGCCATTCTGGACATTCTTGCAGGCGATGTTCCAAATAATGCTGGGAAAATAACGGTTTATTTGGTTTTTGTCGATCTGCCATGATTGAATCCCCTGCTTTTTTGTATTCCCATTTCATTCTAATAGGATTTAGGTATAGCTAGCAGACTAGGAGTAAGAGTTTAAAATATTAAAAACTCTTATCTCCCACTGATTACATTCTGACTTTTGAATTCAGAAGTCAGAATTATTCAATTACGCCTAGCTATAAGAATAAGGACTGAAGTCCTTACTACAAAC
>CAZJJR010000282.1:584-8004 GCA_964546365.1 uncultured bacterium
AAACCGCTCTTTTAACTGCTGAATTGACAAATTTTTCGTCCAAAATTCTACCAAAGCATGACCGAAAGCCCAAGCATTGCGTTCGGGTGTAGCAGAATTTTCTAATAATAATGGCCAAAGAGCTAGTAAATCGAATTTGAGGGTATTAGAATCACCAGTATTTAAGAGATTAAATAGCTCGTAAGCCATTTGCAATTTACCAATTACTATGGGTAATTGTTCGACGGGAATTTGTTCGGCTAACAGATATGCTAGTTGTGGCGATCCGGTTGATAATGTAGAAACAAATCGGAGGATCGGACTTTTCAGGAGGGCGGTTAATCCTTGAGAGGTTGCCATTTGGAATGTGTAGCGATCGATAATTTTTGCCGCCGCTACGGTACGGGCATCCAAGTTACGCAAAAAACGCGCTAACCGCAGTTGTTTGGTAGGTTCGATCGATTCTACTAAAGCAAGGGATAAAGCATCGACACCCCAAGCATCGCGATTGGTTTTGCGATCGCTTGTCACGATTGGTAATACAAAATCGCAATATTCACCTAACTGCTGTTCCCGATATCTAGTAGCTTCTCGAATCGAAATTTCCTTTGGTCGATCGCCCCATTCCCAATCATAAGGCGGTTGCCATTCTCGGATCGGACGCAAGCGATCGACTTGAGTAACAATGGCGATCGCAGGCAGATTTTCTACTTCCCCGATCGTCTCTTTAAGAAAATCTACATCCATTTGCAACGCCGGATCGAGTGCAGGGGTAACAAGTAACAGTAAATCAGCGTTATCTGCATACTCTAAAACCGTGTTTCGCAGTTCTTCTCCCTTCACTTGTTCGTATCCCGGAGTATCCCAAAGCGTGAGAGTTTCTCCACTTTCAGTTTGCCATTGATAATTCTGAATTTTATCCGTACTGGGCAGCACGTCAACGGCGGCTTTTTCTGATTGAAACAAAGTATTGATTAAGCTGCTTTTTCCCGCACCAGTCCGCCCTACCAACAGAATATTAACAGGTTTTTGGATGACCTTTTCTTCTGGTTCCGCTTGTGTCAAAATATCGCGCAGAGTTTGGGTTTTTGCTTTGGGAAGTGTGGGAGTAGAAACCGCAAATTCTTTCGCTGGGAGAGTAGTACCGCCGTAAAGCGCGATCGCTTGTCCGCACAAATTTCGCAACGCCGCTTCTCGCAATAATTGACTTAAATTGACCAGTAATTCTTCAGTGGCGCGATTATTAGAACGCTGACTGGCTGTTTTAGCTAACGCCGCCGCCGGATTCAAAAACCATTGTGCCCAGTTCCAAGCTTGCCAAAGTTTGCGTGCCGATGGTTCTAACTTGCGGTAGACTTCGTAAGCTTGGTATGCTTGTCCGACAGTTACCTGATTGAGGGCGGGGGATAATTGCTGCATCCACCGATCCATATCATCCACCGTTCCCCGAATTAGTCCGTAAGCTTGAGGAACGTAGATATTTAGCAGGGGATATTTGACTTCGGGATGGTAGATATGTGCGATCGCCACGATCGTATCTTGACATCGCTGCCAAAAAGTTGGCCAGTCCTCCCAAATTGGGCGATCGTTCTGCGCTGCTTTGAGAATTTCTTTTAACGCTGTGGTTGCTTTGTCGGTGTTGTCATTTCCCGCGATCGCACCGATGCTGGTGTTAGCACTATCTTCCAGTTCCTTGGTAACTTGTGCAACCACCGCTTCTATTTGCGCCACCGCCGGTTGCGTCCATTTTACCAACAACCAACGCCACCCCACAAACACCAGCGTAAATACAGCCCAAATCCAATTAATGCGCCACTCGTGAATTTGCAATCCCGCCGCGATCGTCAAGAAAGCGATGATACTTGCGATCGGTGTTGCTAACACGATCCACTGCCACAATTTTAATCGCACCATAGTCCGATCCCTGCTTACTTTGGTTAGACTCGTTATGCCTATACCGCTATTGTGATCTAACTCTTGTGAGATGGGTGGTAAACTATTACTTGTTATACATCTTAATTTAAGAAATTACCGAAGCAAAAGGAGCAAATATAAGATGATTTAGATAATCTAGAATTGTCAAGTTTACATCGCTTATGTCTGCAAAAGATATCTTCCATGAAACGGTTAAACAGGCTCTTCAGAAGGAACAGTGGATTATTACAAACGATCCGCTAAATTTTAAATTTGGAAATGTCAACTTTCAGGTTGATTTGGGTGCAGAAAGAGTACTAGCAGCAGAAAGAGATAATGAAAAAATTGCCGTTGAAATCAAAAGCTTTTTGAATCCTTCTGCAATTACAGACTTTTATGCTGCATTGGGACAGTTTCTCAGTTATCGTCTTGCACTGGAAGCTACCGAACCAGATCGTAAACTCTACATGGCAGTTCCTCTAGACATTTATAGAACATTTTTTCAATTTGAGTTTACCCAAACTGCGGTGCAACGATATCACGTATTACTAATTGTATACGATCCAATCAATGAGGTGATTGTCAAATGGACAAAATAGCAAAATACCGAGAATATATCAAAACATTGTTGACTAACTATGCCAAAGACGATCCATCAGATAAAGAAATAGAAATTCAACTCATATTTGATACTGAGCGAGATCACTATCAATGGATGAATGTAGGATGGCAACATTTAGATCGGATTTATCGATGTGTAATACATTTTGATATTAAAGACGGCAAAATTTGGCTTCAGCAAAATTTAACCGATCGTAATCCAGCAGAAGATTTATGCCAAATGGGAGTACCAAAGGAAGATATTGTGTTGGGGTTGCAAGCACCTTACAAACGCCAGTACACTGGTTATGGAGCAGCTTAATGTAAAACAAGAGAATATTTTACGAGATCGCACTAAAAAAATGAAAACATCAACAAACAGTAAAACCGAGAACTAGATAACGCAATAATCCTAAACGACTCAATAGTTCGATCATTCCGGTGACAACTACAGAATCCATTCTACCTATTTGCTTGAATAAATTACGAACTACAGGATAAGTAGGCAGTGTATTTTCCGTGATATCTTCTTTTAATGTAAGAGTAAATCCGCTGGCTTTGGCTAATTTTTCGTAGTCATCAATCGAAAATTCGGTGTTTACTTTCCCGTAAGTTGATGTTACCAAATAATCGCCAAATCTAGCCAATAATGGATGAAATGGATAAACCAAAGATATCGGTACAAAATCAGAAATTGCCAGTCGTCCGCCGGGACGCAAAACGCGCCTTACTTCGCGGAAAAAATCAACGCGACTGGGGAAATGAAAAATGCACTCAACGGCTAAAACTACATCAAAAGATGCGTCTGGAAATGGTAAGCGACAAGCATCTCCTTCTATAAATTCTATTTGGTTATTGTTGCGGGGTTGAACTTGCTGTTTTGCGATCGCTAATTGTCGCCCATCGATATTTAAGCCAATTAACTGCATATTCTGGAAATTATCATTTAAACTGGCGATCGTTCCCCCAAATCCACACCCCGCATCCAGCAAGCGCGTATTATCTTTAACTCCTGCCGCTGAGTATACCCGTTGGGTTAATTGCTCTGCGGCTGCTACGAAGTCTACCACCGATCCGTCTGCTTGCGCTGGATTTTGCCAATAACCCCAGTGGACGTGATTACCAAATATTTGTTGCGCCTGTGCATCACCTGCTGCAAGACGTTCTAGTACGATATCGAAATAAGGTAAAGAAATTTTCGCAGGTTGCATAATAAATTGGTCATTTTAATGGGCGATTATTTCATTAAATCATATCAAGTCCGGTAGTATCGATTGCCTAAGATTAATCCCTTTCTTATCTGCGTACCCTACGGGAAGGCTATCGCCTATATCTGCGTACATCTGTTTTCATCTGCGGTAAAAAATTAACCCATAGTTATAAGTAAAGCTCGTTCGTAGTAAGGACTTTAGTCCTCAATCTGAGGACTGAAGTCCTCACTACAAACTATGGCAATAATGCTAGTTAAAGCATTTTTCTTAAGTTTTAATTCCCTTAAACCGTTCTTTGGCATTTTGAAAAGCTTCTTGCATTGCCGCTTGAATTCGTTTGGGGTCTGGCTTTTTACCTCCCATCAAATCACCGAAATAAACACAAGCGCCTTCACCTAATGCCAAAGTGTAAGCAGCTGCCCAAGAAGCTGCGATCGCACTTCCAAACCCCGGTATAAATTTAACTAACTCCCGCCCGATCGCTTGGGCGAGGAAACCACCTGCGATCGCGCTTACTACACCTCCTGCTTGCGATGGGCTGAGGGTTTGACCGTATAATTTACCCAACACGCCCACCATCGATACTTGCAGTGCCGTCAGTACGGGCATGGTAGCCAAAGGTAACGGTACGGCGGCTAGGGTAGCTGCCATAATCGAAAATGCCAAAATGTAGCGGCGTCCCACATCTCGGTACAAATTGCCGATTTGTTCGCCAGCTTTCTCATCCAATAACTCATAAATAGCCGCCGCCTCCGCTTCTGGCAAAAGTTCTGCCAACCCATCTCGGAAAGCTTCTAAGCCATAAAATACCGGAATGTAGCCATCTTCTTCTAGAGTAAAATCAATCAGTACAGCCCGATCGCACAACCCAGCAAACGCATCTTTAATCGCATCAAAAGCCCGTTTCACCTCTTCAAATTCCGGCGGATAAGCGGGATGATTATCAGTTCCGGGGGGATATAATTCGTGCAAGCAAGTAACTGCCAACAAACAAGGAATATCGGGATATTTCTGACGCAACCGTTGGGCAATTTGGCGCAAAGTGTCGATCGCGAAATCATTAATTTTCACGGTTAAAATTAATACCCTGGCGCAGCGAGTATCCTGTTTGAGATCGCCGATCAATTCTTGTACGATCGCCTCAGTATTTTGATTGACATCACCCAATCCCACCGTATCCGTAAAAATCAACAACGGCACTTCCCCCGAAGGATAAGCATAACGTTGGGTATGTTGCGTGTGGGGGCGAAATCCTTGTCCGACAATTTCCGCCGAAACGCCCGTCAATCCGCGCACGATCGAACTTTTTCCCGTTTGCGGTTTACCGATTAACAGCGCTTCCGTCGTGGGCAATTGGGCGCGAACAGTCTCCAAAATTTCTGCCACCTCAGCATCGCTGACACTAAACCATTGCAGAAACTTTTGTGTCAATTGTTCTACGGGTAGAAGTTTGGTTAAGCGTCCGGTAGTGGTATTCCAAGCATCAGCAATCCGATCGATCTGGAATTTCTTTAGCAATCCAGACTTCTTATCGTCAATCGGTTCGTTGGCTGGCTGAGAATTACCTGACATATTCTCAGGATCGTGTTGTTCGGTCATTCGATTTTAGATTTGAGATTTTAGATTTGAGATACTAACCCAAGTTGCTAGTTATGAATTTAGACGTTTCAACCCCCTCGCATCCCCCTTTTTAAGGGGGACTTTCCGATCTGTTCCCATCTTTTTAAGGGGGGTTAGGGGGGATCGATCGTAAAAACACAACTTGCATTACCAGAATTGACCTAATAGATAAATCTGCATCTAGTACCAATTCACTTTCCCAGCGTCACTAATCTTTCTTTTCCCCCTGCCAAAATAGACAGCCTACCAGCCATTTTAGATGATTAGGCAGAGATATCAGCTACCGCAGCCAGCTAAAATCAATATGCTTACCCGACGACTAGAGAAAGTTCGCCATTCAAACCATGCGATTTATCACCGATCCGCCGACCTCTGTCAAAATCCGCAAAATGAAAGAAAGGGTGCGATGGAACGATCCGTTAATTACCCAACGGGGAATCGATCAAACTAGAATGGCGATCGAGGATGGTCATGCAGACAATGGGGAATTTTCATTTTTGGTAGTTGGAGATAGCGGTTCCGGTTCCCATCGCAAATACAATCCCCAACGGCGAATTGCCGAACTGATGTGGAAACACAAAGAAAACAGTCGATTTGTATTGCACACCGGAGACGTGATTTATCTGGTTGGTTCCAGTGAATATTACTTTAAAAACTTTATCGAACCATATCGAGAATTTCTCTTAGGCGGCGAACAACCAAAAAGCATTGCATACGATCGCATGACCTTCAACCTGCCGATTTTACCAGTCCTCGGCAATCACGATTATTACGACTTACCATTTATTTACGGTTTATTCGCCCAAGCTGCACTACCCATTCGCCGCCTGCTAAGTTCTCAATTAGATTTTGATATCGGTTGGCATGGTTCTTTTCAGGGTAACGCTTACGCACAAGCCTTTCTTGATTACCTGAAAAATTTTAATAACCAAACAGAACTCAGCCGTCACTTAGACACGCATTATACTGCCAAAACTGACACCGGTCGCTGTTTGCTTTACGAACCAGGACACTTTACCCGTTTACCCAATCGTTATTATACCTTTCGTTATGGTGGAATCGATTTTTTTGCCTTAGATTCCAATACTTTTAATGCACCTCCACCATTAAAACCAACTCGCGAAGGAAAAGCTTATCGTCGTCAATTGGAAAAGCGCCGCCAAGAAATCGAACTGGAAAGAGAGCAAATTCTCGAACTTTCCACCACTCTCGATCCGGAAAATCATGAAGAAGCCGAACAGTTAGATGATTTGAATGCCAAATTAGAACAACTGGATGAAGTAACCCTAGACATCGAAAAACAATTAGCATCCAATCAAACTACCGTAATCGATTTTGAACAACTTGATTGGTTAAAGCAAAAGTTAATTGAATCTTGGCATACCAAAGAAGTACGCGGACGCATCATTTATTTTCACCATCCGCCCTACGTTACCGAAGCAACCAAATGGCAACAAGCACAAACCTTAGCCGTGCGTTTGCGCCTCCGTCAAGTATTAGATGAAGTGTCTTTAGCAGTCGGTTCTTTACCAGAAAATCGTCCGTTAGTTGATTTAATTTTAAACGGTCACGCCCATTGTTTGGAATATCTTCGCACTGGCGATACCGGACACGCCGATTCTCATTTAAATTGGATCGTTTGTGGCGGTAGCGGATACAGTTTGCGTCGCCAACGTAGCGAAGGTGCGGAATTAATGGAAACTTTTGAAGAAAACGATCGTATTTCCACTCGCAAAGTAGCCGAATCTGAACTTTTCGTCGGTCGTTTCGGACAAGGTTTAAAGAAGCGAAGACCTTATTCATTTTTACGTATTGACGTGCAAGAAGGACAACCGCCAAAATTTATCGTTCGTCCCTTTATTGCCGAATGGTTTGAGCGACAATGGCATGAAAGCGAAATGGAATCACTGATAATTTAAAATGGCAACAGAAGAGGCCATGCCTTATTTATCTTGATAATAAGACCTTATTTAACTTTAAGCTGTGTTAAGCAGGGCTGAAAATTGAGTATTTCAGCCAAAAAATCAATGAGTAGGTAGGCGTGAAAAAATGAAGGTAGATTTGTAGGGGCGGGTTTAGTTAGAGTGCTTGATATA
>CAZJJR010000283.1:0-7973 GCA_964546365.1 uncultured bacterium
ACCCCAACCATTTGTAGCCCAAGGCGGCGATCCTTTGAGTAAAGACCCCAACTTACAAAATCGGTGGGGTACTGGTGGATTTATCGAGCCAGGAACTTCTACAGAACGGCGCATTCCCTTAGAAATTAAGCCCACTGGCGCAGAAACCCCGGTTTATAGCAAAACAATCACTCAAAAGCCCGTTTTGCAGCACAAGCGCGGTGCTGTTGCAATGGCTCGTTCTCAATCTCCCGATTCGGCTTCTTCTCAGTTTTACTTTGCTTTAGCCGATCTGCCTTTTTTGGATGGTAGCTATGCCGTTTTTGGGAATGTTACCCAAGGAATGGATGTAGTTGACAAGATTAAACAAGGCGATCGCATTGAATCGGCAAAAGTAACCGAAGGTGCTGAAAATCTCAAAAAATAGTCAATAGTCAATAGTCATTGGTCATTAGTCATTGTTAAAGTCCTTACTAAAAACAGATGGGATTTTCCTGCCAACTACTAACAAATGACCGATGACAATTGACCAATGACTAATGGCTTAATAATTGTGAAGATTTTTGTCACTGGAATTGGTTTTCTCTCATCTTTGGGCAGTTTGGCCACCACTTGGCAGCATTTAATGGCTGGTAAGTCTGGTGTTCGACTTTGGCAACCTTTCCCCGAGATAGAAAGGCTTCCCCTGGCATTAATTGGTGAAAGACCCGCTGAGTTAATCAGTCTTTGTCAAACTGTAGTAAGGTTGGCGCTCCAAGATGCTGAGTTAGAGTCACCTTTGTTAAATTGCGGAGTAGTAATCGGATCTAGTCGCAGCCAACAAGCATTGTGGGAAAAGCTAGCGCGGCAAATGTACGAGTCCGATTCCTTATGTAGCGAAAAATTAGGAAATTGGTTAGCAACTTTACCGCACGCAAGCGCGATCGCAACTGCCCATCAAATTGGCTCAACTGGGCCAGTTTTAGCACCGATGGCAGCGTGCGCCACCGGAATCTGGTCGATCGCACAAGCTTTTGAGTTAATTAAAACCGGGCAATGTCGCCAAGTAATTGCAGGTGCTGTAGAAGCACCCATTACACCGTTGACATTAGCAGGCTTTAGACAAATGGGGGCTTTAGCCGAAACAGGTGCTTATCCGTTCGATCGATATCGAGAAGGCTTGGTATTGGGAGAAGGGGCAAGCATATTGGTGCTAGAATCTGCTGAATCAGCCCTCCGCCGAAAAGCCAAGATTTATGGCGAAGTTTTGGGTTTTGGCTTGACATCCGACGCATATCATGCGAACTCACCTCAGCTTGGTGGAAAAAGTGCCATAAATGCGATCGAACAATGTCTCAAACGCAGTCATCTTTTTCCAAAAGACATCGATTATATTCACGCCCACGGTACTGCTACTCAGCTAAATGACCAAAACGAGGCACGAATAATTCAGCATTTATTTCCCCAAGGCGTTCCCGTCAGTTCCACCAAAGGAGCGACGGGACATACACTGGGCGCATCGGGAGCCCTGGGAGCAGCTTTTTGTTTGATGGCGTTGCAGCATCAAACTTTACCCCCTTGTGTCGGATTGAGAGAATCCGAGTTTGATTTGGATTTAGTAACGGAGGCGCGTCGGGGAAATATAGGGAATTTGCTTTGTTTTAGTTTTGGATTTGGCGGACAAAATGCAGTAATGGCATTGAGAAAGACCGACTAGTTTAAGAAACCCGGCTTTTCTAAAAAACCGGGTTTCTGGCCAACAGTAACCGATCGAAATTAATTTGATCGACTCTTTCTTTTACTTGACTTTTTAGCCGCTCTTTGCTCCCATCGAAACAGCCAAACCATCAGCGCTACCACTCCCACCTGAAGGGCAAAATTAGGTACAGCAGAGCTAATTTCGTTACCCGCAGCTAGCTGAGCCAAAAAAATCAGCGCTCCGATAAAGCCAGAAGCACCAAAAGCAATATAAATAAATTGTCGCAAACCACGATAAGGAGCAGCTGCTTCAGCTTTTAACCTAGCGGATATTTCCGGTGCGATCGCATCGGGAAGAACGGTTTTTCTCTTCTGGTTTGATTCAGTCATTGGTGTCAAATTTTACAATTAAAACTGCCTTGACTTATCCTACACTTTCTCAAATTAAATCTTTGGCAGAGCGAAAATTACATACTACATATATAATACAAAAAGTCCCAGCGATACTTAACTCTCAAAAACTGGGGCCGATCTTTTTTCATAGACCGCCGCATGGCTAACTTTAAAGACATTCTCAAATACTACAGTCCTTATTGGCCGATCGCTATCTTTAGTATTACAACCACCAGTTTGTTTGAAATCATCGATCTGGTCGTTCCCTATGCCATAGGGCAGATTTTAAACATTTTATCCGGCCAACCCCTAGATGGGCTAGTACAAAAAGCGATCGGTCTTACATCAGCCCTTACTGGAATACCCGCTAATCAAACCTTATCTTTGGGCGTTTTACTAAGCATAATTTTTGTAGTAACCGTCGTAAGAGCGCCCGTTCAACCTTGGTTAAGTTCTTGGTTTCACTGGGATATCGCCCTTCGTTCCCGCCGAGATAACTTCAAAAAAGCCCTGGAAAAAATCCTGACCCTGCCCATAGAATTTTACGACGAAAATAACCCAGGACGAATTGCTGGAAAAGTTGCCAGAGGGATTTCCAATCACACTTGGGGATATCCTGAAATCGCCGGACAATTAATTCCTAAACTTTTCCGAATTTTAGGAATTTTTGCAATTATTTTACTAATAGAGTGGCGAATTGCCATTTTGTTTCTGCTTTCCTTTGTATTTATTCTCAGTTTTACCTTAAAAAATCTTCAAAAGCTGATCGAACTTGAAGAGCGGATAGATAAATACATGGAAAACACCGAGAGCCGCACATCTGAAATCATCACTAACATTAAAACAGTTAAAGCTTTTGCCAATGAAAATGTAGAATTCAAAAGGCAAAATCAGCGGCTGGATAGAGAGTTAAAAGTAGTAGACTACCGCCTTCATAAAGGTTATATCAAGCTCAGCACTTGGCAGCGAACCGTAATACAGTTCTGCGTTTTTATGGTGCTGGGCTTAACTCTGGCTGCTACATTAGGCGGTCAAATATCTCTCGGTCATTTCATTACTACTTTAACGGTTTCTAGTATGGCTTATTCAGAATTAGAACCCATTAGTAATTTAGCCGAAATATTTGCTCGTCGCTATGCTTCCATGATCCGCTTACACCAATTCTTTCAGAAACCACCTGGAGTCGATTCCGTCAATATTTTACAACCAAAGTTTGCCTTATCTGCTAGTAAAGATTATCAATTTACGGGCAAAGTAGAATTTTGCCAAATTAATTTTGGATACGATCCTAATCGGTTGGTTTTGCAAAAAATTAATTTGTTAATCGAACCTTATCAAACAGTAGCATTAGTAGGCCGTTCTGGTTCGGGTAAATCAACTTTAGTTAAATTACTGTTCCGTTATTTTGAACCTAGTGACGGGCGCATATTAATCGACGGGGAAGATATTCGTAACTTGGATATCACCGCTTATCGACGCCGATTAGCGATCGTCCACCAAGAGGTAGATATATTTAACGGCACTGTATTGGATAACCTAAAATACGGCAATCCAAATGCTACATTCGAGCAAGTACTCGAAGCTTGTCAAATTGCCCGACTAGATGAAGTAATTCAGCAAATGCCTCAAGGTTATTACACCCTAGTTGGCGAACGGGGCGTCAGGCTATCTGGCGGACAAAAACAGAGAATGGGAATTGCTAGGGCGTTGTTAGTAGATCCGGACATTTTGATCTTTGACGAAGCTACCTCTAGCTTAGATTACGAATCAGAGCGAGCTATTCAACGAGCGATGGCAAATATTCTCGGTACTCGTACCACAATAATCATCGCCCATCGTCTCAGCACAGTCCGGGAAGCTGATAAAATTATCGTTCTCGATCGAGGCGCGATCGCAGAAGTCGGTAATCATACCGAATTATTACGTAGGGAGGGAATTTATTGGCGTCTTCATTCACTACAAGAAACAGGCGAATTACTTTAAAGTAAAAAGATAAAAGTAGAAAGGTAAAGAATAGTTTTTTACCTTTCGCCTTTCCCATTCCAGACTTCGGCTGGAAATTAGGGAGTAAAGGGCGACCGCCTGCTTGTCTTTTAAAACCCGTGATTTTTTTACCAACTCAGTTGTACGTTCTAGCTGCCTCTGAAAGCAGCCCTCTTTTAGGAAATATTTGGCTCGATATCGCGGTATTGGGATTAATGCTTTTGCTTTCCGCATTTTTCTCAGGCGCTGAAACCGCAATTACCGGTCTTGACAATTTTAAACTGCGGGCTTTGATCAAAGAGCAAGGAGATCCCCGCCGAATTTTTACATTAGTACTAGAGAACCGCTCCCGGTTTATTACCACTCTCTTAGTCGGTAATAACCTGGTGAATAACTTTTCTGCCATTCTGACCAGCAATTTATTTGCCTTGTGGTTAGGTAATGCAGGACTGGGGGTGGCAACTGCGGTAATCACGTTTCTAGTTCTGATTTTTGGCGAAGTAACCCCCAAATCTTTGGCAATTACTCATGTAATGCCATTTTTTAGGTTTGCAGTCCGTCCGGTTTACTGGTTATCGATTGTTTTATCGCCACTCACTCACGTTTTTCAAAACATTGCCCAAAGCGTAATTCGCTTGTTTGAGGGTGTTGGTGTGCCAGAAGGAGAATCTTTGAGAGACTTGCAATTGATGATCGAAGTGTTAGGTGGTAAAGGTCACCTAGATTTGGATAAACATCAGTTGTTGAAAAAAGCTCTCATGTTAGATAGCTTGAGCGCACGGGATTTAGTCAAGCCTCGAATCGAGATGCGGACGATCTCCCATGAAGCAACTCTGGAAGATTTGGTTAGTCTTTGTCTAGAAACAGGGTATTCCCGCATTCCCGTGCAAGAAGAGTCTAAAGATCGAATCGTGGGAGTTGTTCACATGAAAAAAGCACTCCAGCAACTTAATTATTGGCAAAAAGAAGGGCTAGATCGATTGCCAGTAACTGAAGCAATGGATTCTCCCGTATATATCCCAGAAACTAAGCGTATTCCTAATTTGCTAAAGGAGATGCTTCAGTCACGTTTGCATATCGCGATCGTAGTAGATGAATATGGGGGAACGGTTGGATTAGTTACTTTGGAAGATATTTTGGAAGAACTGGTGGGCGAAATCTACGATGAAAGCGATTTCCCATCTCGAACTAATTCAGGCAGAAATTTGGTAGCTTCTCGTAACCGCACTAGGATTGGCAATGGTTAAATGGCACTATTTACGCAAACCTCTCGTACCGGAGCAATATACTACTTCACTTAAGCATCGTCACTTTTACTAGTGTGGCAAAGGGCTTGAGGAGCGGGGGGAACGGGCAAATAACGCTGAATGCTTACTATACAAAGCTTTTACCGTTCCTTACACCTCTCCATTTTTTCTTTTCCCAAACATTCAAAAAAAATTTGGTAAAAACCCTTGCATATAAAAATCGTTGTGCTAATATAAATAATCGTGGGTTCTAAAGGGTCGGTGCCCGAGTGGTTAATGGGGGCGGACTGTAAATCCGCTGGCTATGCCTACGCTGGTTCAAATCCAGCCCGGCCCACCTCTCACGATTGCCCGTGTAGCTCAGTGGTAGAGCACACCCTTGGTAAGGGTGAGGTCACGAGTTCAATCCTCGTCACGGGCTTATTAATCAAATGGTTTCAGCAAATCACCTTTCTCACCTGTCACCTAATCCTCTCATATTTCACCTAGAACTTCCACTAATTAAGTAAACCATTTGAATCGGTTATTAGTTGGTTTGCCTTATGGTTTGCATATCATTGTGATAGAAGCAAAACAGAAAAGGGTTTTAGCTATTTTTACTTTTCGTTACATACTTTTTTATTTCTGTCTGTTTAATTGAGGACAAAAAAAACAGTGGTTTGAAAGAAAATTACTCAACAATTTAACTTGTTATATAGTGATGAGCTTATAGACTAAATTACTTATCCAAAAATAAACGGCTATTTACGCAAATTTATTTTAAGGTAAATTTAAATAGCTCATTTTAGAGTTTTTTCTATAATTTTTAAAGAATTACAACACTTATTATATCGCGCAAGTACGCTCCATATTAGGTATAAAAAACTTTCTGAAGCTTAAACAAGAGTTAGCAGAGCGTTGTTTTTTCTGTTACTAGAAATGCTATATGCTATAATAACAGACTTCAACAACTTTTTGCGACTAAGGACTTTATAAACTATGCCTGACTTGAATTGGAACATTGATACTTGGAATTCAACTTATGATTGGTCGCAGTATGGCGAAGAGTGGAGTTATGAATGGGGAAGCAGCATTGCTCAATGGTTCAGTTCAATTTATCCGAGAATTCATAATTTTCTTGGCTCTGATAAAATGGTTGTTGAGATTGCCCCAGGATTTGGCCGCTGGACTAAATTTCTACTTTCTTACTGCCAAGATTATCGCGGTTTTGATATTTCAGAACAATGTATTAAATTTTGTCAACAAAATTTTAGTCAAGTTAAGTATGCTCAGTTTTACTTAAACGATGGAACTTCTCTAAAACCCATCCCAGATAATCACTGTGATTTCGTATTTTCTTTCGATTCTTTGGTTCACGTCGAAATAGATATTATCTCTAAATATATTGAAGAAATCCTGAGAATTATTAATTCTAACGGCGTAGCGTTTATTCATCATTCTAATTGGAATGAAACCGAAAAAGATTATCCAAACACCCATAATCGAGGTAAAAGTGTTTCTGCACAAGAAGTTAGAAGTATGATTGAAAAATCTGGTGGTCAAGTTATAATCCAAGAAAAAATTAACTGGGGTTCATCAGAATGTATAGACTGCTTGACTCTATTTAGAAAAAATTTATCTCCAGACTTCTGCAACACTATTGTACTTGAAAATCCACATTTTATGGAAGAGGCAAAATTAATTCGTAGTTTTCACGAACCTTATAACCGAGTATAACAATCGGGCTGAAACACCTTTTAAAAATGACAGCCTTTGAATAAGTCGCGATCGATTATTCTTACCTGAAGTACAGAACAGAAACCGGGTTTCTTCAAGAAACCCGGTTTCTATGTACCACATTTACCTGGCAATGCTGTAAGAGTTCGATCCACTTGTCTGCGATCGAGAAAAACAAAATGCTGCTAGAGAATATAGTTCGGGTATTTGGAAATAGGAGAAAAAATTGTAATTTTATACAAATGTAAATAAAAGCTTAACCAATTAGATAGTAAGAGGTGGTGAGCGTTGGGAAGCCTCTTAGATCCACTCTGGCTGGAAAATCAGGGCCATATCGAGCAGTGAAATTAACTGGATAAAAAACGGGTGCGGCAGGATTCGAACCTGCGACTCGCAGCTTAGAAGGCTGCTACTCTATCCGACTGAGTTACGCACCCAACAGTCCGTGTGCCTATATTATCAAAATTAATGCACTTTGTGGTGTATTAGTTTTAATCTAACCACCAGTATAAATTTTTGAGGAGATGGATAGTGGAATACCCACCTACTAGATGTACACTAAAATCCAAGAGAATGCACCTTGGATAAGATAGTGTGTTACTAAGAAAGCGATCGCAGTTCAGCCGCACCTGGTAATCCAGCATTCTGCAAATCTATTAAAGTGCCGCAGGCGTGATTACACACAAGCTAAGAGCTGCACCCGGAGGTCCTGACAGGAGTCAATTGCCTGTGTCATGTTTATTTTGAAACGGCAGGATGTTGAAATAACTAGCGTTCAGCACCCAAAGCGGGACCAACAGATTCCCATTCTCAATTATCAGGGGCAAACGTTTCGCTTAATCAGTGTGTTCAGAGCGAACCAAGAAGAAGAAGCTAAAGCCTTCTGGCGGGATCTGACTGACAACCGTGGAAAGGCTTGCGTGTTGCTAGAAGAGCCAGATCGATACAGTGTCTGGGGCAAAATCCGAATCGAGCAGC
>CAZJJR010000284.1:0-240 GCA_964546365.1 uncultured bacterium
AAACAAGACGCTCAAACGAAAGTAAGCGAAATCGAAACTGCTTACCAACAATTTAAACAGGACGCTCAAAGTAGGTATGATGAGATTCGTGCGCCTTATAATCAAATGGCTAACAATTTCCAAAACTCTTTATTTGGTGCGTTATCTAACGAACAAGCTTTGAAATATTTCGATACTGCTGGTTCTGGTTTAATTAAATCGGGTACTTGGGTTGCAGAGATCGACATGTTAAATTTGGAT
>CAZJJR010000284.1:276-7969 GCA_964546365.1 uncultured bacterium
CGCTTCTTGGGAAGTCAAACGATCGCTTTTCGCATTCCTCGCCCAATTCCCGAACCTACTACTCTCTTCGGTTTAGCAGGTATTGGCTTGGCGTTGGCGAGTGGGAAGCTGCGTCAGCGTAATTCCTAAATTTTAAACTACTAATCTCAGTTCCAGAAACCCGGTTTCTCAGAGAAACCGGGTTTCTCAGCTTAAAGGAGTGTAAAATGATTTGCGATCGCTTTGTTGCTGAATTAAGATCTGTTCTGCAAACCTAACATCATATCCTACGCAAACTCGATCTTAAAGTCACAGATATTGAACTAAAATTAGTTGAGGTTTCCCAACAATTTCAAGATATTAAAAAAATAGAGACAATTATAGCAGAATTGGAAACATCGATCGATTTTATCAATGCTCATGACTTCGATGATTTTGATGCTGATGACATTTTACTAATTCTCGATCGACAGCAGACGGCATCGAGAATTAGTAAAAATTGGTTTTAAAGATTTGGGTAGTTTTGCCAGACAGTACCCAATCTATGCTCAGATAATTAGTATCGGAAAATTCCCAGGTTTTTTATTAAACTAATATATGTTGTACAAAAAAACCCGGTTTTTTGAAGAAACCGGGTTTCTGAGGCGAGTAAATTTATCATCAAAATAATGAACGATCCCACCACATTACTAAATAAACTTAAATCCCACCTAATAACCTCAGTCGCGCTAAACGCCGCAGCGATCGATTACGACTCCCATGCACTACAACAAGCACTCGAAGGACTTGCCCAATTAGGTGTTTTAGGATTAAGAATTCCCTCAGAATATGGCGGTTTATCAGCCAATCGAGAAACCTTTGATGATTACCAAGAACTAGTCGCCAGATACTCCGGTGCTTTAGCGTTTCTGCAAACTCAACACCAAAGCGCCGCAGCAATGATTTCCCAAAGCGAAAATATCGCTTTAAAACAACAGTATTTACCTTTGATGAGTAAAGGCGAACTGTTATTAGGTATCGGGTTTTCACATTTACGCCGTAGCAAAGAAAAACTTGTCGAAGCATTCTCTGCTTCCGGTGGCTTCATACTAGAAGGTAAAGTACCTTGGGTAACCGGTTTAGGCATATTTCAAGAATTCATCATAGCCGCAACTTTGCCAAACGGTGAAGCAGTTTTTGGGATAGTTCCTTTGCTAGAAAAATTTCCAGAACAAAGAGGTAAAATCACTTTCGATACACCGATGGAGTTAGCCGCTATGTCCTCTACTAATACGGTAGCCGCAACTCTGCAACAGTGGTTTTTACCTCAAGAAAAAGTGGTTTTTATTAAGCCAGCGAATTGGATTCACGAAAATGATAAAAATAGTATTTTAAAACAAACTACTTTTTTAGCTCTGGGTTGTGCTTTTGCCGGAATAGATATTCTCGAAGCTGCTAGTAAAACTAAGCCTTTACTTTTTATTGATGATACTTTGAATAATTTAAAATCAGAACTAATTAGTTGTAAAAATATTATCAGAGAATCCCAAGATAACGCAGAATTAAACTTGGCAGAAAAACAAAAAATTCGAGCTTGGGTAATCGAGCTAGCAGTACGTTGCGCCCATGCAGCAATTACCGTTTCCAGTGGTGGAGCAAATCAACAATTTCATCCCGCCCAAAGAGTTTATCGAGAAGCATTAGTATTTACTGTTTCCGGTCAAACTCATGGCATAATGGAAGCAACTTTACAAAGATTACGTCGTTCTGAAAAACCTCAAAAAACCATTACTTATTCACGAGTTATTCATTTAAGTCATGTCATTGACACTAACATCCCAACTTGGCCTGGAGATCCACCCGTAGAATTAGAAACTGTCGCGACAATAGAAAAAGATGGTTATTATCTGCGGCGTTTTTCTATGGGAGAACATAGCGCCACCCACATCAACGCACCGATTAGTTTTCACCCTTCAGGAATTGCGATCGATCGATATCCCGCCGAATCTTTAGTCGTACCTGCGGTAGTAATTGATATCAGTAAATTAGCCAATGCTAACCCCGATTATTGTTTAAATATCAATGATATTTGGCATTGGGAACAACAAAACGGAAAAATTCCTGTAGATAGTGTAGTCCTGGTTTATACAGGATGGCAAGAGAAATGGCTAAAATCCGATGAAAATGCCTTCTTAAATCCAGATAAAATGGGTAATTTACATTTTCCAGGCATCGGAAGCGAAGCAACTTTATTTTTAATTAGAGAACGGGAAATTGCTGGATTAGGAATTGATACTCATGGAGTTGATGCAGCGATCGAAAACAGTTTTTATACCAACAATTTGATGTTAGAAAAACCTCGAATCGTTTTAGAAAATTTAACAAATTTAGACCAGTTGCCAGTTAGGGGAACTACATTAGTTATAGGAATTCTTCGCTTAAAAAATGGTTCTGGTTCTCCCGTGGGAGTGCTAGCATTCTTACCTAATTAAAATGGTAATATCAAAATAACGACAAAATAATTAAAATTTTTGCTCAAAATGAATATTTATTAATTTCTCTTGGAAGGGAAGAACGCGCAACCGTATAAATATACCCTATGGGCATCTACAAATTCCCTTTACTTATTTATCAAGGGGACAAAATGATACGGAATAAGGGTATTTTTTTAAACAAAACATCGACTTACTTCCCAGGTAAAGAACCTAATAGCCAACAAACGTATAGTTGGTTGTTGTGGCTGGCAACTAAACTCAACCAAAACAAAACTAAAGAATTTTTAATTGAAAAAATCCAGCCTGATTGGTTAGAAAATAAATCTCAAAAACGACTATATTGCATTCTAATCGGCACAATATCCGGATTGCTAATTGCTTTAATTTATGCCACTACTACCGGGTTAATCGGTGCAATTATAGGGGGTGTAACTTATGGCTTAATTTTGGGTAGGACGCCAGAAATCTATTTAATAGAAAAAATGAAATTTTCGATTAACTTTGCTAAATTCCGCTTAACGGAATCTCTGATCGAGGGGATATGGTGGGGTGTAGTATATGGGGTAATTGATGCGGTAATTTGCTGGTTTATTTGGGAAATACCGGGATTGATTATAGGCATGGTTCAAGTAGTAATTTGGGGCGTGGCTGAAGGAATCATTTGGGGATGTTGGGAACCCAAATTTAGCAAAGAAAATACTCCTAATCAAGGAATCAAAGAATCAGCCATTAATGCAATTATTTTTACTTTCATTGGTGGCGGAATTTGGTTATTATTTTATATGCTTTACTTGTGGGTTGTCCGCGAACCATTTGAACCATTAAGCATCGCACTAGATACCATAAGCAACGGATTATTTTTTGGTATTTACGTGGGTGGTTTTACTTGTTTACAACATTTCATTTTGCGATTGATTTTGGTAGCAAATGGCGCTATGCCTTGGAACTATGCTAGATTTCTTAACTATGCGACTAAACAGGGATTTCTAGATAGAGAAGGTGGACGATTTTGGTTCAAATATGATTTGTTAGAAAAATTTGAAGAGGCGAGTATAAAATAATGATTTCATTAATAGTGATGAATTTTAAATAATGCTAAATCAAACATATGCGCCTTTGCTAGAAGCGGTACTGGCTTGCGCTAGCCAGAATAACGTACCTTTTTACGTACCGGGACATAAAAAAGGACAAGGAACACCTCAAGAACTAATCGATCGATGGGGAATTTCTGTATTTAAATCAGACCTCACGGAGTTACCAGAATTAGATAACTTGTTTGCCCCAGAAAGCGCGATCCAAGCAGCACAAGAACTAGCATCTGAGGCGTTTGGCGCTGAACGAACTTGGTTTTTAATTAATGGGACTACCTGCGGAATTATCGCTGCGATTATCGCTAGTTGTCATCCGGGTGAGAAAATTATCCTACCTCGCAATGTTCATAAATCTGCTATTTCCGGGTTAATTCTTTCTGGCGCAATTCCCATTTTTATTAACCCAGAATACGATCCGGTTTTAGATGTCGTTCACAGCATCACGCCTGAATCTGTGGCAGATACACTACAGCAACATCCAGATGCTAAAGCTGTTTTAATGGTTTATCCAACTTACTATGGAATGTGCGGTGATGTAGAAGCGATCGCAAAAATTACCCATCAATATAATATCCCATTACTAGTAGATGAAGCCCACGGCGCACATTTTAATTTTCATCCCCAATTACCCATATCTGCTTTAGCTGCTAATGCGGATTTAACCGTTCAATCTACTCACAAAGTATTAGGTGCGATGACTCAAGCATCGATGTTGCACCTTCGAGGAAACCGCATCGATCGAGACAGGATATGTCAAGCTTTAGCATTAGTACAATCTACTAGTCCGAGTTATATATTGTTAGCATCTTTAGATGCAGCGCGTCGCCAAATTGCATTACACGGAAATCAGCTAATTTCGGAAAGTTTGAGATTAGCTGATATGGCAAGAACGCAGATTAATCAAATTTCCGGTTTATCAGTTTTGCAATTACAAAAAGTAGAATTGACCTCTCTCCCTACCCCTCTCCTTGCAGGAGAGGGGAGTCATTCTCCCCCCTTCCCTGCGAGGGAAGGGGGGCTGGGGGGGTTAGGTCATTTCGATTTAGATCTCACTCGCTTAACCGTAACAGTTGCCAATTTAGGTTTAACTGGTGATGAAGCTGACGATATTCTGCATCAAAAATTAGGGATCACCGCCGAATTAACTTCCCTCAAAAATATCACTTTCGTAATTACTTGGGGGAATGAGGAAAAAGATATCGAACGTTTAGTGCAAGCTTTTAAAACTCTAGCTAATCATTATCGACGTTCTGAAATTTCTCAACCTTTCACCAGAGAAACTTTACTACCATCTATATCCTCACCGAGTATTTCCCCTCGCGACGCTTTTTTTGCGCCTACTGAAATCGTAGCGATCGATCTGGCGGTGAATCGCCTCTGTGCAGAGTTAGTTTGTCCCTACCCGCCAGGAATCCCCGCCTTGATGCCGGGAGAAGCGATTTCTGAGAATGCGATCGCATACTTAAAATTATTACTCGAATTAGGTGTTGCGATCGTCGGTTGCAGCGATCCGACTTTGCAAACAATCAAAGTGTTAAAATAAAAAAATTTATTCGGGAAATAACTTCAGCCCTCCCAAATAATTACTAAAATTAGAAACCCGGTTTCTTCAAGAAACCGGGTTTCTAGCCTCACAGTTAAAGTCTTTACTGCAAACCCAAACAAATTTGTTAAAAAAATAGCCTGCGAAGGCAGGCTTTGTATGTGCAGCGGCAGATTTCCATCTGCCAACTACTAATTAAGCAGCAACCAAACCGCTATGTCTCAACAAAGCAGTAGTACTAGGTTCCCGTCCTCGGAAAGATTTAAACACCTCCATCGGATGCAAACTACCGCCTAAAGCGAGTACCGTATCGCGGAAAAGCATACCAGTAGAAGCAAGTGCTTTTTCATCTTCTAAACCAGCTTCTTCAAAAGCAGAAAAAGCATCAGCACTCAGCACTTCCGCCCACTTATAACTGTAGTAACCAGCTGCATAACCACCAGCAAAAATATGCCCGAACGCACACAAGAAAGCATCCTCAGGTAAAGGTGGTAAAACAGTAGTTGTTTTAGCAATCCGGTGACGTACATCAGCGGGAGTTTCATGACCGCCCGGTTGATAGCGATGGTGCAATTCTATGTCAACGATACTAAAGTGAAGTTGCCGCAACATTGCACTGCCACTCATATAATTGCGGGCTGCCAGCAACTTTTGATAATAATGTTCTGGCAGAGTTTCACCAGTTTCATAATGCTTTGCCATCCCAAACAAAGTTTCCCGGTGATAACACCAATTCTCCATAAATTGGCTGGGCAATTCTACCGCATCCCACTCCACGTTATTGATGCCAGAAGCCCCTTGATAATCTACTTTGGTCAGCATATGTTGCAAGCCGTGACCGAACTCGTGGAAAATTGTTTCCACTTCCGCAAAAGTCATTAAACTCGGCTTACCATCAACGGGAGGAGTTTGATTGCACACTAAATAAGCTACTGGTAAACGAGTAGTAGTAATGCCATTTTCGGTAATTTTGGCACGCACTATACACTCATCCATCCAAGCACCACCGCGTTTTTCGGCTGGGCGACTGTAAGGGTCTAAGTAGAAGTAAGCGATGGGCGAACCAGTTTCATCAGCTATTTGAAAATAACGCACATCTTCATGCCAAACTGGTGCAGTACCGTCAGCAGAAGTGATGGTAACCCCAAACAATCGTTTAGCCAAAGAAAATAACCCTTCTAAAACTTGCGGTAAGGGGAAATAAGGGCGCAATTCTTCAGCGTTGAAGTCAAACTTTTCTTCCCGTTGCCGTTCTGACCAAAAGTTGAGATCCCAGTGTTGCAAGTTGTTAGCTTCTTCGGCATTTTTCGAGGCGGCAAAAGCTTTTAATGCTGCCAAATCTTTCACTGCTGCATCGTAACTAACACTCCGCAATTCTTCTAGCAAACCTTCTACTGCTGCCACCGAAGGAGCCATTTTTTTGGCTAAACTTAACTCGGCAAAACTGTTAAAACCCAGTATATTTGCTTTTTCTTGACGCAATTGTAAAATGCGTTCGATCAGTGGATTATTATCCCATTCTCCACTAGACGCACGACTGATATAAGCTTTATAAAGCTTTTCCCGCAAGTCGCGGCGGGTGCTGTGCTGCATGAAAGGCACGTAACTGGGAAAATCTAAAGTAATGCGCCAAGGGCCATTTTCAGCCGTGGCATTTTCTTCACCCGCAGCACGGGCTGATTGAGCGGCTAAACTGAGTAAGCTGGGGGGTAAACCGTCGATTTCTTCTTTCGTTGTGAGCGTTAGACTAAATGCTTTAGTGGCATCTAAAACATGATTGGAAAATTTGGTAGACAGGTCTGCTAATTCTAATTGAATGGCGTTGAAACGTTCTTTTTGTTCGCCTTCTAAACCTACGCCAGAAAGTTCTGCATCTCGAATTGCTGCTTCTACAATCCGCTTTTGCGCTGGCTCTAATTTATGCCAGTTTTCGCTTTTTCCCAAAGCTTTAAAAGCTTCGTACAGGGGTTTACTTTGGCTGAGTTTGTTCCAAAACCGCACTACTTTTGGCTGCACTGTTTCGTAAGCTTGGCGCAGTTCGGGGCTATTTTTTACCCCCATTAAATGGCTGACTAATCCCCAACTCCAACTTAATGGTTGTTGCAGTTTTTCTAGTGGTTCTACTAAACCACCCCAAGTGGGGGTTACCGTTGCTTCTAAATCAGCCAGCCGGGAGTCAAGCTTAGCCAGCAGTTCTTCAAACGCAGGTACTACTTGCTCTGGCTTAACATTTCAAAGGGGGGCAATCCTTTGCCAATTAGTAAGGGGTTATCAGTAATAGTTGCGTTTGCAGTCATGGATATTTTTTAACAGCAGTGTTTGGGGGTTTGATTCCCCATATGAGTATTCTCTATTACTTATTATGGCGAATTGTTAAGCAAATTGACCATTCAACGCTACCCCAGCTTATCCTTCAGCCGAATCTCCTTGATTTTTCCGGGGTTGCCGAATGGGAATTTTAATCGAGAATTCCGTTCCTTGACCGACTTGGGAATTACATTTTAATTCGCCGCCGTGTTTATCGACAATAATTTGATAACTAATAGATAAACCTAAACCCGTACCTTTTCCGAGTTCGCGGGCTACCTCGAGCACTGTTTTGAGGG
>CAZJJR010000285.1:0-7923 GCA_964546365.1 uncultured bacterium
TCCGTCTGCTCGATCGGTAATAAAATACCATCGCCTTGGCGAATTGGTTTCATGAGTTTTTCTCCTATAAATTAAAAAAACGCTGACCGAAAATTGGCTTTTGAGTGTCCCCAGTTATCTGTTCTGCGTTAGATAGAACTTACCCATTTCTAAGGTATTTTCTATCATACTGACCAAATTTTTACGTAAAATTACTTTTGACATTAACATCATTATACGCTACAAAGTCCTATCGTCCAGTAATTACATGGGTTTTCTTCACCCATGTAATTAGTCCGATCGCACAAGTCGAGTGTCGAGAATTTGGGCAGTAGGCAGGGAAAAGATCGGGGGCTGAATTGGCATCGATGGAAAACCAGACAGTTTTACCGATAGAAAGTATGTTTTGGCATCCGCCAAATTACTGGATATATATAGTCAAAATACTTAAATTTTTCTAAAAAATCATCATTTTTAGAAAAAAACTATATCTAGCATATCTAGCGAACTTTTTTTGATAAATTTCGATGTTATGCTTGGATAATAAATATCAAAATAATTTAAATAAAAAAATATTTAGCCAAACCAAAATTCAAAATATAAAATTTAAAAAGTATACCGATATCTAAATTTATTGAAGTGACTAGATCGAAAATGTATTTAAAGACACCTGGCAAACAGAGATGCAAAGCCATTATTTAAATAGGTTAAACTTATTAATGGTTTTTCAGTCTAGCAATTCCTAATTTTTTTAACAATTTAATTAGTAAGGCAAATAAAAAGCTAAAAATAAAATAGATAACACCGAGCGATCGATTTATTAGTTCGCAAACCATTTTTTGTTTTACTTTTAAATTCGGTTACTGATGGCATAAGTAATATTGACTATGTTGCGATTTTTCAGTTACCCAGAGATGAAAGCAGGAGACATATGATCCTAGTTAACCTTAAGAAATTCCTTACTAAAAAAGAAGTACTAGGTGTAATTAACGATCTGGTAAAAGGACTAGATACTTCTATTTGTATCCTGGATGCGAAAGAGAACATATTGTTAGGCACGAAAAGCCAATACTACACCAGTAGATACCCAATTGAAGTAGCGGGCGAATTAGTAGGTTGGATTTGCGGAGAAAAGAAAGTAAACGCGATCGCATCTTTACTTACCTATATAGTCAAACAAGAAAATGAAAAAAAATCCCTAGCTAATGAATTACTGGAAAAATATCAAGAAATAGACTTGTTCCACGACCTTTCTACCCAAATTACAGCCAGTTTAGATTTGCAAGAAGTAGCCCAATTAGCGATCGAGGAAGCGGGAAAAGCGATCGCATCCACTAGCGGCGCTATTTACCTACTCGATCGCAATAGCGATCGCTTGAAAATTTTATCCGAATTCGGTCAAAACGAGCGATTGCGACGTTCCCTCCGACTGGGAGAGGGAATCGTCGGTACGATCGTGCAGAGCGGTAAAGGAGAAATCATCAACGAAGTCGCCGCAGATCCCAGATTTACCAACAGCCGAGAATCAATCAGTTCGCTCATTTGCGTACCCTTAAAAAGAAACGATCGCCTCATAGGTGCGATCGCCATTTTCAGCCAAACACCAATTACCTATTCTGCCAGCGACTTAAAACTGCTCAGCGTATTTGCATCCCAAGCAGCAGTAGCGATCGAAAAAGCATTACTCTACGAACAAAGTTGCACGGCTGCCAAACTCGCTCAAGAACAAGCCCAAAAGTTACAATGCGCTCTAGACGAACTGCAACAAACTCAAGCACAACTAATTCAAAGCGAAAAAATGTCTTCTTTAGGGCAACTAGTTGCCGGAGTCGCCCACGAAATCAACAACCCCGTTAATTTCATCTGCGGGAATATTACCCCTGCCAGCGAATACATCGAAGATTTACTTAGTTTGTTGCACCTTTATCAAGACTACTATCCCGAACCCCCAGCCGCCATCGCCGAAAAAATCGAAAGCATCGATTTAGATTTCTTAATTGGCGATCTGCCCAAATTGATAGATTCCATAAAATTGGGAATCGAACGGATCTGCCAAATCGTTTTATCATTACGTAATTTTTCCCGCCTAGATCGAACGGAAAAAGTGCCAGTAAACATTCACGAAGGCATCGATACTACCCTTTTAATATTGCAGCATCGACTCAAAGCTAGCGGGCACAATGGCGGAATTCAAATCATCAAAAATTACGGCAACTTACCTCTTGTTGAATGTCATGTCGGACAGTTAAATCAAGTATTTATGAATATTATCGCTAATGCCATAGATGCGGTAGAAGATAACAAACAAATCAAACCTACTATTAAGATTAGTACTAAACTATTGCCAAACCAAAGAGTGGCGATCGTCATCTCAGATAATGGCCCCGGCATGACCCAGGATGAAAAATCAAAAGTATTCGATCCTTTCTTTACTACCAAGCCAATCGGCAAAGGCACGGGATTGGGGCTTTCCATTAGCTATCAGATTGTCGTAGAAAAACACGGTGGCGTGCTAAAGTGCTACTGCCAACCGGGAGAAGGATGCGAATTTTGGATTGAAATTCCCGTAACACAAGAGCGATCGAACCACCAAGCTATACCGATAGGAATAGCTACAAGGTAAGATTGAGTATAGATTAAAGGTAAGAAGTTGTTCTCTCACCGCAGCATCCAAAACATCCTCAACAGTAGATTCGGGCTGAGTATCCGTCATCGCTTGAGCCTGCTGTTTTCCAGCCTGGTAGCCATCAACTTAATATCTGTAGGAATTGGGGCGATCGCGCTCAATCAACTAATCACTAACAGTCCCCTCAGCACCAAAATAGCCTCTCAGCACGGCAGCATATTCAAACTAGCTTATCTGTCGAATATTCGCCACCAAAAGAGAAACTCTCTCGATCGAACTGCCACTGATGTAGCGATCCAGGAAGAAATCCAGGAGTTTGAGAACTTGTTAGCTGCATTGCGAAAAGGTTCTAAAGAACTGGGAATCAAACCCATCACCGATCCCCTAACTTTAGCCCAACTCGATAAAGTAGAAAGTAGCTGGCAAATTTATCGTCGCAGCCTGGAAAACTATCTCACCACTTCTCCCGACCAAAAAGAAGAGTACCTCCAAGAAATTAATATCCTGACTGATTTTATTACCAATCAGACAGATGCGATCGCCAATTTAGTAGACAGCCAGATCGCCAAACACGGACAAAACACCCAATTACTATTATTGGCGACCCTATTCCTCAGCCTGCTAGTCACCGGCGTGGCGTTGTTCATGATATCTCGGATTGTTCGGGATCTCAGTGGAGTAACTCAAACTGCCCATCAGATGGCAGAGGGTAATTTAAAAGTACGAGCGGTAGAGTTATCCAAAGATGAAGTAGGAGTACTCGCTTCTACCTTAAATACGATGGCTGCACAAATCGATAGCTTGTTACAAGGCTTAGAAGCGCGAAGCCAGGAGTTAGAAAATACCCTCGCTTACGTAAGCGCAATTATCGACAATTTGGCAGATGGATTATTAGTAACCGATCCGGATTGTCGGATTACTCGCCACAATCCCGCTTTATTAGGAATGTTCAGTTTGCCAGACCAAGACTTAATTGGTAAAGACTGTCAAGTACTATCTACTCCCAAAGTACAAGAATTGGTCGAACAAACGCGGGGACGCGCTAGAGAAGTTTTTACGGCAGAAATCGAATTGGTAAACAATCGCGTCGGTCAAGCTTTAGCAAGTGCGATCGCAAAAGATAGCCAACAAAACGGTAGCAATGAGTTACTCGGTGCAGTGATTTTGATTCGCGATATTACCGCCGAAAAAGAAATCGACCGCATGAAAACGGATTTTATTTCCACGGTTTCTCACGAATTGCGGACGCCTTTAACTTCCGTGTTGGGTTTTGCTTCCCTGATTAAAGAAAAGTTAGAAGAAAGTATCTTCCCATTACTTCAGGTAAACGATCGCAAAACTCAAAAAAGTATCAAACAAGTAAATGCAAATATCAATATTATCGTATCCGAGGCAGAACGGCTGACATCGCTAATAAATGACGTTTTAGATATTGCCAAGATGGAAGCTGGTAAAATTGAGTGGCATATGGAGCCGACTATCATTGAGGAAATCGTCGATCGGGCAATCGCCGCCACTTCCTCCCTTGTGGAACACAAAGATATTGTTTTGATTAAAGATGTGGAGTCGATTTTACCAGACGTGATGTGCGATCGCGATCGTCTAATTCAAGTTTTTATCAATCTGATTTCCAATGCCATCAAATTTACCGATACTGGTTCTTGTACGATTAGAGTAACTCGCCAAGGCGATCGCATCCTCGTTAAAGTAATTGATACTGGCGTTGGGATTGCCCCTGATGACCAACCCAAAGTATTTGAAAAATTCAAACAAGTCGGCGAAACCCTCACCGATAAACCCAAAGGAACGGGTTTAGGGCTGCCCATTTGTAAGCAAATCATCGAACATCACAACGGCAGAATTTGGGTAGAAAGCGAACCGGGACAAGGCAGTACTTTTTCCTTCACCCTACCTCTGAGCCCTACCATTAATGCCGAAACAGAAAAAATGAATATTAATATCTTAGTCAGGCAATTAAAAGAAAGTATCGTCCAAACCAAACCTTTGCCTGCAAAGGATTACAAAACTATTTTAGTAGTTGATGACGACCCTCACATTCGCGAACTCCTCAGACAAGAATTAGAAGCCGAAGGTTACGAAGTCAAAGAAGCCAAAGATGGCATGGATGCCATTACTCAAGTCAAAACAACCAAGCCAGATTTAATCCTTTTAGATGTGATGATGCCGCAAATCAATGGTTTTGATGTAGCAGCCATCCTCAAAAATGACCCTCAAACAATGGGTATCCCGATTATTATCTTATCAATTATTGAAGATAAGGCAAGAGGGTATCTGCTGGGTATCGATCGGTACTTAACCAAACCAATTAATAAGGAAGAATTACTGAACGATATCGGCGTGTTGCTTTCTCAGGGAACTTCCAATAAGAAAGTTTTAGTAGTAGATAAAGATGCCTCAACCGTAAAAATTTTATCCGAAGTGTTGCAATCTCAAGGATACTTCGTATCTGAAGCATACAACGGTCAGGAGTGCATTGATAAAGCCTTATCTGTTAAACCCGATATGATTATTGTCGATTCGGTATTTTCTCAACAGCACGACTTGGTAAAAACTTTGCGGTTTGAAAAAGGATTAGAAAATGTATTTTTTGTTTTACTTGGTAGAAGTAAAGCAGATTCTATATAATAATGAATTATGTAGTAATTGGGGGAGCATATGAATAAAAAAATATTAATCGTAGATGATGAGCCAAACATTTTAATTTTATTGGAACAAGCTTTGGAAAAGTTAGAAGATTGGGAGGTAGAATTAATTACTGCAACCAATGGCGAAGAAGCCCTAAAAGCCATCAAAGAAGAAAAGCCAGATTTAGTTTTTTTAGATGTGATGATGCCAAAAATGAATGGATTTGAGGTTTGTCATACAGTTAAAAATATCTTGAAAATACAAAACGTTTATATTATTATGCTAACAGCTAAAGGTCAGGAATTTGATAAACAAAGAGGAAATGATGCTGGGGCAGACCTTTACATGACTAAGCCTTTTCGTCCAAAGAACGTACTGGAAAAATCTATGGAAGTTCTCGGTTTATCAAGCGCTGAATAACCTAACCATTTTAGAGATTTTTTATGAAACATCTCTATATTTTTAGCAAACAATTGCAGCAGATTTCATTCGTGAAAAACTCAGTTTATCAGGTGAACGCGCTGATCTCCCAATACTGCTCGGTTAAAAAATTGTAGGTTGCTTGACGTTAAGAAACCCAACCTACGAAAACTACAATTTTATGCAAATTCCGAGCAGTATTGACTGATATCCTACTTATTTAATAACCGTGAATCCGTATTTTTTAGCGATTTCTTTAGCTTTTTTACTAGCAAGAAATTCTATAAATTCTTCCGCTTTAGGCACGTTCTTGCAACCTTTAATGACAACTGCACTATAAGTAATATCAGAACTAGCTTCTTCAGGTGCAATTGCCACAATTTTAACTTGATTTGACAGCTTAGCCTCTGTTAAATAAGTAATGCCTGCATCTGCTTGTTTCGTTTCTACAACTCGGATCACTTGGCTAAAATTTTCTCCGGCAAAAATAGCTTTACTTTTTACTCGATCGTAAATTCCTAGATAAGTTAAAATCTTTTTTGTTTGATTCCCAGAAAATAGCCGATCGCTTCCTAAAGCTACTTTCTTGACTTGTGGATCGGTAAGGTCTTCAAACTGATAAATTCGGCTTTTAATACCTTGCGGAACAATTAAAACTAAGTAGTTTTTAATAGGCAGAGTTTGTCTAGTGCCTGGAATGGTAAAATTTAAAGATTCCAATTCTTTAAGTGTTTGCGGATCGATAGAAATCAAAATATCCACAGGCAGCGATTTTTCAACTTGTTCTTTCAATAAAGAAGCATACCCAAAATTATAAGTTAAGTTAAGATTTGGATTTTCTTGTTGATAAATTTTTCCTAGTTCCAAAAGAACTTTTTGATAACTAATGGGTGCCGATACTAATAAAGACAATGGTTCGACATTTCTAGTTTTATTTTGACAACCAATTAATAATAAACATAAGATCCAAATGCAGCTTACCCACCCTAGATTTTTTTTATATTTCATAAAAATTAGCGGTCGATACTTAAACTTTTTGTTTGACTATCGAAAAGCCATATTTGTTAAATACATATTGGGCTTTTTCGCTTTTCATAAAATCAATAAAAGCTTTTGCTTCAGGAACATTTTGACATCTTTTGAGTACTGCTACTGACAAAATGACAGGTTTATGGGAATTAGCAGGTGCGATCGCTACTATCTTAACTTTATTTGATAGTTTAGCCTCTGTCAAAAAAGTAATGCCAGCATCCGCATTTTTAGACTCCACAGTTTTTAATACTTGGCGGATATCCTCTTCTGCTACAATCCCTTTCTTTTTTACTTGCTCGTAAATCCCCAAAAAAGTTAATATTTGCTTGGTGTAAATTCCTGTTGCTACTGTTTCTTTACCAATCGCTACTCTCTTGATTCGTTCGTCAGTAAGATCTTCAAACTTAGAAATAGGAATAGTCGATTCCTTAGGCAAAATCAATACAATTTGGTTTCTTAGCAAATTTTGACGAGTTTCTGGCAACACTAAACCTAAAGACTGTAATCGATCCATTTCTAGAGCGATAGCAGGCATATAAATATCTACAGGTGCGCCTTGTTCGATTTGTTGTCGGAGAAAACCAGAACCCGCTATATTATAAGTAATTAATACATTAGACTTTTCTTCTTGTTTATAAAGTTCATTAATTTCTGCCAAAACATTTCGATAAGACCCGGCTGCCGATACAATTAAAGCCACTGGTTTTGATGTTGTTAAATGACAGCTTACTATCCAAGCACAGAAGAATCCTAATAAAATTATTACAAGAAATTGCTTTTCTTTTTTCATGGAAAATCTCTAAGAATTTCAACTAATTTCGTTAGGATTTACGCTACTCATATTTGATATTTGGCTGAGTAACCGGATTTTTCAGTAATGAACGTCTAAACTTTGGCACGAAGATTTTTTTCTCACCACGATCGAAATAGCGATCGCGATCGAGAAAAATAAGCTGAAATAGCAAATTTCGTTTAAAAATGAGGTTATTTTATTTATATACTCATTATAAGGCTTAAAGCAGCAATAAATTTAGAATATCCCCCAAATTAAGGAAAATTTGTCGGACAAACCCCGAAAAATCATCAAACTCTCTTGTCCCCTGCCAGAGAGCCTCCTGCCCTCTACCATTTCCCCGATTGGAAGTAAGTCATCATTTTTAGGTGGGGACTTCTGGCGACATTTCTGTTAAAGATGAAGTATTACTAAATTAAGTTTGGCT
>CAZJJR010000286.1:0-3161 GCA_964546365.1 uncultured bacterium
GTCCGCCTACGCGGACTAAAGAATAAAAGGGGTATTTAAGTGGGATTTGGTATCAGAGATTTTATTGACTTGTACCAATTCACTTTAACCGTGTCATTAATTTCTTACCGTGATCCCTGCCAAAATAGTTAACGTAACGAAGTTTAAGCGAACAGGTATTGGCCTGGGATTCGGGCAAGATATTAGACCTTTAGAACTAGAAGTTAATTTTGGTTGAGCATAAATTACTAGTTTATATTCCTTTGCTTGGTTAATTGGGCTTTTCATTTTTGTACAATTGTTTGAGTTTTATATACTTTTCTTTGAGTTTTATATACAAGTTTTCTGTTTGACTACAAATAGGTATTGTAGTGGCGTCAGTTAAATTAAGATGTTTCAAAATATTTAAGTGGAATTGCTCATAAAAAACTTTTTTCTTCCCAAGTTTTTCACATTCTGAGCTTATATTCCAAAGTATGAGTATTTATGATGGCAACTGGAGCAAGTTATGGTCACCTTACAAGTTTGCCTATCTTCCAATAGTCTCTCTGAGATATTTGCACAAGCTAGTCGCTCTGGTACTATTAGTCGTGCAGATCATTCTAAATTGACAGCGGCATTGATGGACAATTATTTGAGCGAAGAAGAGATAAATTCGGTCAAACGTTTGCTGTATGCAGTCCGGAGAAATCGGGTTAAAGTTGAAGGAGTTTCCCACTTCTTTTTGTCACTAGTAGATTTGGCTTCATAGCTATAAAACCTTGTAAAACAAGGGATTCAGCCTTCTTAATTAAACTTAATTAATTTTTGTTTACGATTAAACATTGGAGTCGTTGGTGTTAAAAACCAAGCTCCTATTTGCTTGTTCTATTCTTAAGAAATTCTTAACTGCTTTGAACAATAAAAATTAAAAGTTCTTAAGAAAGTATTTAGATTTTTATATTGAGCAAGTCGATTTATTAGTGGGTTCGATGTAAAATTTAAAATCTCAAATCTAAAGTCTATTAACTAGGCGTGGAAATTATATCTTGTCTGGTATATTTGCGATCGTAAAATTTATCTTTGCTGAGGATTTAAGCCCTATTTTCCGATCGAAGAGCATACTAAAAATTTGCTCTGGCGATCCGAAGAAAATTATATAGCTTTTATCCTTGATCCTAGATACTTTTTTCAACTTTTTGCTTAGAATTTTTTAGAAAAATAGGTTTCCACAGCAGTTATTGAGTACTGAGTTGCATTTAAAACAAGTATATATCTGAATAGAAATTTTTAATGTTAAAAGCTGGGGCGCTTAAAATGTTGAGAAGAACTGAGGGGATATGGTTGATCGAAGGAATACTAACCGATCGAACCGCCCCTACCCTGTTATAAAAATTATTTATGGCCAATCCTTCAAACTCTCCTAATCCCTTTATTGCAGGGCCAATGATTACCGATCCCCAGTTTTTCGTAGGTCGCTTAGCAGAACTAAACGCGATTACCGCTGGGATGACAGCCAATCAACCAGTTAGCATCAATGTAGTGGGCAAACGGTACATCGGTAAATCATCCTTGCTGTATCATTTTTGCCAAACATACGAACAGCTGGTGCATAATTCACAACGCTACGTGGCAATTTATCTTGATTTGCAAGATATTCAGTGTCAAAGAGAAATGGGGTTCTATCATGCTGTGGCGCGACAGTTTTTTAATTTACCAAAAGTGCGATCGCAACGCGCCTTAACTAGACCTTTCCAAGTTTCATCATTTCAAAGACAGAATTTTTCGGCAGTAATGGCAGAGTGGAAGCGACAGGGAGTACTGCCAATACTTTGCTTAGATGAGTTTGAAGCCTTATTTTCCCATCCGAAAGAGTTTGATGATGGATTTTTTGACAATTTGCGTTATTTGATAAATAGTAATAACTTGATGCTAGTGATAGCTTCTCACAGAAAGCTGGATTTTTATCGCCACCGACATGGATTGAATTCTGCTTTTTTTAATTTAGGGCAAGTTTTGACGCTGGGAGAACTGAAGGAACAGGAAGCGCGAGAATTGGTAAGTTTACCGGAGAGAACGGGCATACCTGCTGCTTTGAGTAGTTACGAACAACGCCTCGCCAGAAATTGGGGTGGGAGTCATCCTTTTTTATTGCAGTTGGCGGGTAGTTTTTTGTGGGAGGCGCGTCAGTTAGGGCAGGATGCGAGATGGGCTAAGGCTAAATTTGAACAAGAAGCGCGTCGAGTGCCAAAGTATGGTTTTGATTTGCGATCGATTTTGGCGAATTTACCTCTTAAGTTGGGACGAGAAACAAAAAAGCGCAATAGTTAATGATATCGTGTTTACTCCCTGGTTTGTAGTGAGGAATGGGAGTCCTCTCACAGCCACAACACTAAGGACTGAATTCCTTACTACGAACATAAATTTTCATCAGGTGCAAAATTTAAATAATTATTGATAATTTCAACTGCCCTTGCTACTCCATCTTCCGAACGAATTTTTTCGCCTAAATTCGCTGCACGCTGGCGCATATTTTCATTACTAACAGCAGTATTTATGGCATCAACTAATTTATCTACAGTCAGTTGTTTGATGGGAATTGGTTTTGTGCCAACGCCTAATTCTGCTATTCGGTTACCCCAAAATGGTTGATCGCCAAAAAACGGACAAATTACGGTTGTTTTTCCAGCGCGTAAGCCTGCGGCTGTCGTACCTGCGCCGCCATGATGTACTACTGCTGCCATTTGTGGAAAAAGCCAATCGTGGGGAACGGATTCGATTTTAAATATATTTTCAGGTAAATCAGAAGCTGCTAAACCACCCCAGCCAGTGGCAATAATTCCTCTTTGTTTTGATTTTTTTAAAGCGGCGATGACGATTTGGGCGATTTGTTCGGGATGTTGACCTGTCATGCTACCAAAACCAATATAAACGGGTGGCTTTCCGGCAGCAATAAATTTTACTAAATCAGCGGGTGGTTGCCAATTATTCATGCTATTTAAGAACCAGTAGCCAGTTGCGATCGCATTTTTCGGCCAATCATTTGGTTGTGGTATCACATGAGGACTATAATAATACAATACAGGCACGAGTTCGCCGTTACTCCGCACCATTTCCGATGCCAAAATTGAACGAGTCGGTAAATTTAATACTTCTTTTCGCCATGTATTAATTACTTTCATATAAGGTGCAGTCAACAATGG
>CAZJJR010000286.1:3219-7910 GCA_964546365.1 uncultured bacterium
TAAATTAGGTAATAAAGGAATGGCAAAATCACCTGTGGGGGTATACATGGGTAGTGGTAAACTCATGAATGCCGGAACTGCCAATTTTTCAGCAATATGATATCCGCTGAGTGCTTTTGGATGATAAATAATTGCTTGTGCTGTTTGGGAAGCATTCCAAGCTTCATCGAGGATGCGACGAATAATAGGTTTGACTTTTTTGATTAAAGAAAGCGGATTTCCTTCCGATTCAATGGCGGCGCGACCTTCTTTCGTATCGATCAGTTTAAGTAGGTCGTCGTTCATGTAGGCATAATTTAAGCCTCGTTCGATGATGGCGCTTTGAAAGCGATCGCTAGTGCAAATTGTAATGTTATATCCCGCTTCTTTTAAGCCAATTCCTAATGAAATAAATGGCTGTACGTCGCCTTGAGAGCCAATCGTGATGATGGTGATATTCATTTTGGATTTTACTCCATCACTGGCGCTGCCACAATTCCTTGGGCTTCCAACACCGCCGCCACTCTTAAAACTAGTGCTTCGTTATAAGGTGCGGCAATAATTTGTACTCCCAAAGGTAAATCTCCTGCCCTTTGAATGGGTACTGAAATTATCGGTAAACCAATAAAAGATAGGGGTTGAGTGAATAATCCCAAGTTTGGACGAACTAACATTTCTTCCCCTGCAATTACCATTTTTTGTTGTCCGATTAATGGTGCAACGCAAGGAGTTGTAGGTGCAAGAATTATATCCACATTTTGAAAGATTTCTCTGACGCGATCGCGATACCATTGCCGAAATCTTTGTGCTTGAATATACCAGTGTGCCGGAATCAACGCCCCTGCCAAAAAGCGATCGCGCGTTGCCGGATCGAAATCTTGCGGACGAATCTTCAAATTTTTTAAGTGTAAATTCGCACTTTCACTAGCAGTAATTACAAACGCTGACGCCCTTGCCCGGTGAGCTTCTGGGATAACAACCGTTTCTTTTACACTTAAAGCCTCAGCAACTTTTGTTACTGCTTCCAAAGTTTCCGGTTCCGCACCTCTAGCAAAATAATCACCGACGGCGGCAATTCGCAAACCCTCAATCCCCCAATTCAATTCAGGCAAACAAGGTGATGGCTGACGAGTCGTGCAAACCGGATCGGCGGGGTCTGTACCTTGCAAAACATCGAAAACCACCGCCATATCCCGCACCGATCGCCCAAACGGGCCGATATGGTCGAAACTGCCTGCCAATAATACCGCTCCGGTTCTTGACAACCGACCGTAAGTAGGCTTAAAACCGAAAATTCCGCAAAAACTAGCCGGGACGCGAATCGAACCGTTGGTATCCGAACCCAAAGAAATCGGCACTAAGCCGCTAGCCACTGCCGCCGCCGAACCGCCAGAGGAACCGCCAGCTACGCAAGTGGGATCGTGGGGGTTGCGAGTTGCACCGTAATGGCTGTTTTCCGTCACGAACCCATAGGCGTACTCATCCATATTGGTCGCGCCCACCAATATTGCACCCGCTTGTTTGAGTCGGGCAACTGCGGTGGCATCGCGGGTAGCTGGCGGATTTTCGGCGTAAATTTTCGATCCTGCTAGGGTAGTGATACCACTGATATCGAATAAATTTTTAGCAGCGAACGGTACGCCTGCCAAAACGCCGGGGTTGTTGCCTTGTTGAATTTCGCGATCGATTTTGTCGGCTTCTGCCAAAGCTTGTTCTGCCATCACCGTCGTGAAGCAATTAAGCTTTTGGTTTTCGCAAACTATTCTCGCCAAAGCAGCAGCGACGATCGATTTGGCGGAAACTTCTTGTCCGCGCACTACTTCTGCAATTTGAGTGGCATCGGGATAAGTTTTATTCATGGTTCAAACACCGTGGCGGCTTCTATTTCTTCGGGCAGGGGAAATTCGTTTACCAATTGGGCAACTTGGGCGAGCCTAGTCATATTTGCTACCACGCTAGGGCGGTATTCCGGATCGATCGACAACTCAATTAAGTTTGCTACGCGATCGACATATTCAGCTATTAGGTCATTTTCGTTAGTCATTATATAAAACAAACAGAAAAAGTTAATATTTATGCAACTGTTCTTTTACGGTAATTCCGGGAAATGAGGGGAATTAATTTACTCAGCACATAGTAAAGGATGAGGGCAGCGACGATACCGTTGATTGGCTTTATACCGGGAGAAAAATACGCGATCTTACTTGCTAACACATAACTAATAATACCAGCCCAATTAAATCGCAGTTGCGGTTCTACCAAAGCAGAAAATTTACCCCGGCGACGTAACCAATAGTCAGACATAATTACCCCACCAATAGGTGGAATAAAAGTTCCCAAAAATATCAAGTAAGGAACTAACATTTTATAAATACCGCCCCAAGCCAAAACTAACGCCAGCGTTGCACCGCCTATTATAAAAGCCGTTCGCTTGTTAGTACGAAATATATGAGCGCCCGCTGCTGAAAAAGCATATATTGTATTATCTTGCGTCGTCCACATATTCAGTAACAACAACAGCAACGCCCAAAATAATAAACCCTGTTGCGACATTACATCTACCAGATCTTCATTACCATAAATCAGAGAATTCAAAGCACCACTAGAAACTATAATTCCATTGGCAACAAAAAAAGCTATTAAAATATTAACAACAGGCTGAGAATCATCTTTAGTAAATCTGCTCCAATTAGTAACCTGTGTAACCCCTACAATAAACGTACCGACAACAAGGGTTAATGCCTCGCCCCATGCTAATTGTTGCGTGGGTTTGATAGCTTGCAAACCCGCAAATCCCCCAACTTTAATCATCGCAATTAATAAACACCAAAACATTAAAAAAAGCATTGTTGGAACAGCAATTCGGCTTAACCAATCCATCGTCCGATAGCCAAAATAAGCGGTAATAAAAAATAAATAAGTACACGCCAAAATAGTTAACCAATTCCAACTAGGAGGTACGCTGACCAATTTATTGAGTAAATCGGCAATTAAAGCTGAACCCCAGGCATACCATCCAATTTGGATAAAACTTAAAATGAAATCAACCAAGCGAGAACCGATATTGCCGAAACTAAACCGCGCTATCAGCACGGTGCTAAGTCCGCTTTTGGCAGCGATATAGCTGAGCGCAGCAGCATAGCAACCTAAAATTAAATTGCCAACTAAAATTAAAACCACTAAATCTGGCCAAAATCGATATGCTAGACCGACCAAACCCCCTGCCAATAAAGTACCTGAATAAAGGGTAAAACCCATTAATAAAGGTGCTAAAGACCAGATTGACTTACGAACATCTCCAGGAACGGGGCTCAAAGGATAGTCTTCGCTGACTGGCGATAAAGTACCTAACTCTTCTTTTGATGTGATGCCGATCGGCTCTGAAGGTTCTCTTGAGGCCATAATTTTCGATAGATTGCACGAGGTATCGATTATTTTAACTGATAACCAATCCCTTTCGATCGCCCTGTTTATCCTTAAGATTGTAGAGACATTTTGATTGACGCTCTCTACAATTTTAAAGATTGAAGTAGTCGCTCAACTTACTTTCAATGTTAAAAACTGGATTTGTATAGAAACCCAGTTAATCAAAATTAATGACTGTTATAACGAATTACTAAAAATTCAAAATTAGCCACTAATTTGTTTTAAATCTTTTGGTTATTTTGGCGCTTAAGTGCTGCGATCGCAAATAACGTACCAAGAGCTAACAAACTTAAGGTAGAAGTAGGTTCGGGAATGGAAGCAGAATCTTTGATGTTAAAACCTCTGATTTGAAAATCTACAAAAGAACGACCGTTTCCAGTTTGAGGATTACGATTAATCCAACTCATCTTAACAGTACCAGATAAAGATGTAATCGGTACATCGCTAGCAAAAAATGGTTGGTTTAAAGTGGGAGTAGTATTAACTGATGTTGCACTACTGAAAATACTATTAGCAAATTGATCCGTAACCGATTCTCCGTTGAGAGTTTTCACTAAAAAATCAATTGTAGTGTCCGGATCTACATAGCTGTTCGGATCGTTTGCTCTGATCTGTACTTGGGATTTTGTCAGTAAGTAAAAACCATTAAATACATTGGTCGAAGTAGTTGGTTGATAGGAAATAGAGGCAAGATTTCCAAATTGAAATGAAACAGTGGAACTGTCCCAATTTAATGACCAATCTACATCTTGACCATTATCCCACACCCAGTCTTGCTGAGTCACCAAATCAGATTGTGCACCATTTGGCCCAATGGCTAGTTCGTAATCATCTTGACTTGAATTAACTGGTGGATTGGGGTCTGCACCTGCTCTGCCTTCAACTTTCCATCTCAGGTTAGTCCAGTTAGGGGCAGGAGTCACTCGCTGGATAGTAATGGCAGATGCTGATGTAGTTAGGCTGAGACTGCCTAAAAGGGTAGCTCCCAATACAACAGCCTTGGATAGTAAGCTTGTCTTAGTCATTTTTTCTCGCCCTCGCCTATATCCTGATTAAAAATAAATTAAGTACTAATACATAGGCTATATGACAATTTTCTGAAAATCTTACATATTTAGGCATGGTTTCTCTGTAAATTTTCGTACATTTAAAATTGACGAGATAAAAATTAAGTGAAAATACTTTTCCAAAAGTTACTCGAAATGATTGCTCATAAACCAGTCTTAGAAAGACCTGGACGGTTTGAACAGAGAGTGCGTAAACGTCGTCCTAAGAGTTACCCCCTT
>CAZJJR010000287.1:0-4501 GCA_964546365.1 uncultured bacterium
AGACACTGGTTTTCTGGCGGCTTCACCCGAACCGCACTATATCAACATCCGCCTGATTTTGGAACGGTTAAAGGAGATCCACCTCAGTTATGTTTACCACTCAATCTCGTCCTCCCCTAGTCAACAACTTCACCAGTAGTTCAGAATATGTGCGTGCAGTGGCTATTAGTCCGCAACTGCCGGTGCTTGTGAGTGCTAGTTCTCATCAAATCAAGATTTGGCAGTTGGATAACGGTAAATTGCTGAATACTCTGACTGGTCATACAGACGCCGTGCGTGCGCTAGCCATCAGTCCCGACGGTCAGACTTTAGTTAGTGGCAGTAATGACAACACGATTAAGATTTGGCATTTGAGAAGTGGCGAATTGCTGAACACCCTGACGGATCATTGTGGTTCGGTGCTTTGTCTGGGTTTTAGTCCCGATAGTAAAACTTTGATCAGTGGCAGTAACGACAATAGCATTAAGATTTGGAATCTAGTCGATGGTGAATTGCTTCGTAGTTTGGGTTGTCATTGCGGGTCAGTGCTATCAGTTGCCATCAGTCCCGACGGTCAAACTATTGCTAGTGGCAGTTTTGATAACACCATTAAGATTTGGGAAATGTCCACTGGTAAAATGCTGCGTACCCTCAAAGGTCATTCTAACTGGGTAGCGGCTGTAGCGATCGCACCCGATGGCAAAACTCTCGTTAGCGGCAGTTCCGACAACACGCTCAAAATTTGGCAACTCAATAACGGTAAATTAGTTCGTACCCTTAAAGGGCATTCTAACTGGGTAGATTCTATTGCTATTAGTGCCGATGGTCAAACTATTGTTAGCGGTAGTTCGGATAACACGATCAAAATTTGGCAACTCAATAACGGTAAATTGCTCGGTACTCTCTCCGGTCATACAGGTGGTGTAGTGTGTCTTGCTTTAACTCCGGATGGCCAAACGTTGGTCAGCGGCAGTAATGACAATACGATGAAAATGTGGAATGTAGGTAGCGGTCAACTGCTTCGTACTGTGTCGGGAGATACTAACTGGTTTTGGTCGGTAAATGGTAAAGCAGAAGATGTCATAGAGTCAGACGATGATGATAGCACGATTAAACTGTGGAGAATGCGGTAAGTCCCGACGCATCCAATTTGTATATTTAGATTGATGGGGAGAAGAATGGATAATTCAAATCCCCTACTATTTTATTATTTATTTGTGTTCATCTGTGGCCATCTGTGGTTATAATTACCAAAAATTAATCTCATCTATATCATATCTCCGCATATCATCATAGTTTGTAGTGAGGACTAAAGTCCTTACTACGAACAAACTTGATTATGAGCAATCTAAGAGAGCGAATATTACAGATAAAATTTTGCTACCACCTTTTTATAAAAAGATTCTAATGCCACAACGCAGCTTTTATCATTATAAATCCTACTATGGCGTTGATAGATTTTCTGTCTTATATCTTGACGCCAATTGGCATCCAAACCTAATCTGACTGCAATATCAACATACTCAACTCGATCGCGTGCAATAGTCTCTGACATCTCCATCATTTTCAAAATCCCGTAAGCGTGACGACCGCGCATGAATTCTCCCGGACAAGTCACGACGGGTAAACCGCAAGCAAGTGCTTCTAGAGTTGTATTACCACCCGACCAACTAAAGCTATCTAGAAAAATATCGGATAATAAATTAACGTTTAAGTAATCAATATGATTCATTCTAGATAGTAAGATACAATGATTTTCACTGTCTAAGTTTAATTCAGCAAAAGCGCGTTTTAGCCTTGATTCAAATTGGCTATTAACATAAGTTGATTGATGACTGATGAAGGCAAATTGTGCTTGGGGTATTCTTTGGGCTATTTCGGCAAACACGCGATCGAACTGAGGCAGATATTTAAATAAAGATTGGCAAGAAAGATAGAGAATTGCATCTTCGCGCAAGTTAAAATCAGTACGCTTTTTGGTTAGTTCAGGAATGTCTGGCTTTTCATAGCACATTCCAATATTAGGCAAACGGATTAACTTTTCTGAATAGTGCGATCGAGCATTTTCTGGTTCCATTAAATCGCTGGATAAAAAGTAATCGATTGTTGGTAAACCGCTAGTAATCGGATGTCCCCAAGTGGTACATTGTACGGGGGCTAGACGTAAGGCGGCTATTTGATATGTCAGCGGACTCATACCGATATCAGTAAATACTAAAATGTGTGGTTTATCGGCAACTATTTGTTGACAAATTGATTCTATATTTCCGTAAATATGATGGAAATAATTGCTGTAAGAACGGAACTTTTCTGTGGTAGAATCTACTTCGGGTGCAACGTGATAGGTGTAGATTTCAAAGGTTTGGCGATCGCAATTTTTTAACCAGCCCAGAGTTAATTTACCTACCGTGTGATTTCGCAAGTGAGTTGAAATATAACCGATGCGGATTTTCTCGTTTTTATTAATGGTAGGCATTGGGCGAGGCAGTACCAAATGAGGATAGTTAGCAGCCATTACTCGATGCAGAAAGTTGCCTAACTTACGCTGGATACCTCTTTCGTTCAAGCCTTGATAGCCGAGATAAAACGCGATCGGCCTTTTTTGCCAAATATTTAAAGTTAGTTTTCGGCTTTCGGGAGAAGTTAAGATTGTGGCGTTAATTAATTTATTAATTGCTTGACAACAACGCTGACGCCAGAAAGGAATTTGCTCGATTTTATCGTATAAAACTGGTAAAGTTAGTTCGTTAAACCAGTAAGCTGTGGCAAGATCTGGTTTGAGTTGTAGGGCTTTTTGGAAATTTGCGATCGCATTTTCCACTTGTCCGCTATCCCCAAGAGTAATTCCCATATTCAAGTATGCTTCGGGACTGTAGGGGTTGATTTTTAATGCTGCTTCTAGCCATGCGATCGCATCTTCAAAATGATACATTTTCGATAAAGCAGTGGCGATACCGAGATAAGCATCTATGGACTGGGGTGTTAAGGAAATGGCTTTTTGATATTCGACGATCGCTTGTTGGTAATTGCGTTGTTCTAACAAAGCGTTACCGAGATTATAATAGATGCCGGGAATGTTGGGTTGAAGGGAAATTACTTGTTGGTAATAGTGAATAGCAGCGGCAATTTCCCCTTTTTCCAATAAAAGATTTGCCAAATTACCGCGAACTTCTATATCATTTGGGTTAATCGCAATCGCCTGTTGATAATGATAAATTGCCGTTGATAAATCGCCAAGTTGTTTGAACGCATTTCCTAAATCGTAATGTGCATCGCTATAATCTGGTTGAAGGGCGATCGCTTGTTGGTAATAGGTAATTGCTTCTAATAGTTGACCTTGCTGGTGCATTACAGCACCCAAGCTATAATAAGCTCGTGCATGATCGGGTGCAAAAGCGATCGTTTGCAGATAGTAGAGAAGTGCTTCATCTAGTTTGCCACTTTGATGTGCGATCGCGCCAAGCAAAAATAAAGCTTCCGAACAATCAGGCTGTTGCTGAAGAATTTGCTGACAAATCGATTCAGCTTGAGGAATTTGTCCGCTTTGGAGATATTGGTAGGCGAGTGCGATCGCTTGTGAGAGACTTAGCATAGGTACATTACGATACTTGACAATATATAGATGTTATGATGTTTTAATTTATTTTTAAAATAAGGCTTTATGGTTATATCAGTACAAAAAAAAAGTAATTGTCGCTTTTAGTTTAGCATCAAGCTTGTTCGTTATTGTAAGTATAGCTGCTTGTAACAGTGCGACTCGACTTCAGAAAGAAGCGACGATTCAAATAAATCATAAAACATTTCAACTCAAACTCGAACAAATTCTTTCTAAACTTAAAGATGCTGCTGTTAGTTCGTCCAGTCTTGTGGTGATAAGGAAGCAGATTTCTAGTGAGAGTAAAACTTCTTTAGAAACTGTTTCTCCAGTTACTAATTTTATGCGGTTTTCATCCAGCGTTTATTCTGTTGCCATCAGTCCAGATGGGCAAACATTGGTTAGCGGTAGTGGTGACAAAACCATCAAAATTTGGAATTTAACAACAGGGTATTTAATTGGCACTTTGTCGGGTCATTCCGACTCAGTTAATTCTGTTGCCATCAGTTCAAATGGGCAGACTTTGGTTAGTGGGAGTGGTGACAAAACTATCAAAATTTGGCGGTTGTCGCGTTGAAGTTCACCGCCAACTCGGTAAACTCAGGTGTTGCACCAGGGTTATCACCTTTGTTTCTGGCAACAGTTTCTACCTTGAACCTAGATTTTGCATTTGTGGTCAAAGTCCGCCGGGGAATAAATTCCTTTTGGTGGTGTCGTTCACACCCGCTTGGGAATCAATTTCCGGGCTAATAACGAAAGTCCATTTTAATGGACTGAAAGATTATAATTTATTAGCTTACTAATTTTTAAATAGCATTTAGTCCACTTAAGTGGACTTTTGCTATTAGCCTGGGATTTGAATCCCAGGCGGGCTTTGAGAGCAAAACAAATGTATCCTATAAAATGAGAATAATTGAAAATGCTTTG
>CAZJJR010000287.1:4523-4783 GCA_964546365.1 uncultured bacterium
AGGCATTCACGCTTTTCCTAAACCATAAACTAATATAAAATTGTAAAATAGCTGTTATTCCATCTTACCCGTTATTGGAGGATTATACTATGTCATCCCCAGCAATTACTACCGTAGTAGCCATGATGGAGTCTTTACCGGAAACTTTGCAAGAGCAAGTTGCAGAACATTTACGAGAATATATTGCCGATTTGGAAGATGAAATCAAATGGGATAAATCTTTTCAGAAAACGCTACAGCAATTAATTAGAGCGGCACGA
>CAZJJR010000287.1:4866-7859 GCA_964546365.1 uncultured bacterium
GGACTGCTTACGCTTCTCTCGATACCGAGATTAAACAAAGAGCCAGAAAAGCTTATCTCTTGTGGTCAGAAAATCCTTTTCATCCATCCTTACATTTTAAATGTATTAACGATGAATAAGATATCTGGTCTGCAAGAATATCGCGTAATTATCGCGCTGTTGGAATCTTGTGTAAGGATACTGTCACCTGGTTTTGGATTGGTAGTCACGATGATTACGAGCAGTTTTTCTCTTAGAATCTACATCTGCGTTCATCTGCGTTTATCTGTCTTCATCTGAGGTTAAAAAATTCCTAAAAGCATTCACCGCATCACTAATTTTACTCTCATTCTCCTCCATCTTCTTTAAAATCTTCTGGATATTCTTCAGCTTCCGCTTCGTCAAAATCAACCTTATCATAAATATCCACCAGAGGTGCTTCTATCTGGAAATAACTAAAAGTTAATGCAGGGTCTTCTTCATCGTAAACGCTATAAGACCACCGCTTATTTTCTTGCTTAGAATATTGTTCAATTGACCTCTGATTTTGTTCTACCAAAATATATTCTTGAAAAGTCGGAATTGTTTGATAAAATCTAAACTTATTACCGCGATCGTAACCTTTAGTCGATTTCGATAAAACTTCGATAATTACTTGCGGATTAGTAATCGTATCTTTACGATTATCGTAATATTCCGGTTGTCCGGCAATTACCATTACATCAGGATAAGTAAATCGTTTAACTCTCGGTATCCACAAGCGCACATCACCGATAAATACTCGGTAATTTTGCCTCTTAAAAGCGATACTTAACGCAACGCTTAGGTTAAGTGCAATTTGATTATGATTTGTAGTTCCACCTGTAATTGGTACGATCTCCCCATCGTGATATTCACTTTTGTAATCAGCATTTTCTTCCAATGCCAAATATTCCTCTGGGGTGTAGTAGCACTTTTCTGTTGGTTGGAGAGTAGCGGTCATGGTGATGTTTCCCAACTTAACTCTTGCCTTGAGTTTAGTTTAACATGGGGGAAAATCTCATCTTTCGCTGACTGGACTTAATCTTATTTCTACAAAAATGCGATCGCCAATGCTGTAATTACGGGCGGAATCCAGCCTACAGCGATTAAGATCCGAATCAGATCCTCAAGGCGAACGAATGCCATTAAAAATGCTGCCTCTCTCTATTGCTAAAGGCGATCGCAAAATACCGTTACGCCTCGCCCTGATCGTGCCATTTGTCTTGCAAATCTCGGCAGCAGTGGGGCTAACGGGGTATTTATCATTTCGCAATGGGGAACAAGCGGTTAATGAAGTAGCCGAACAATTGCGAGTAGAAATTAGCGATCGCATTCACGAAACTCTCACTCATTACCTAGAAACTCCCGGCACGATCAACCGAGTTAATGCTAGCGCGATTTGGCTAGGTCAGTTAAACTTAGAAGATACTGGCAGCCTCACTCGCCAATTTTGGAACCAACGCCTTTTAGTCGATAAAGAAAAAGTATCGGCAATTTATTTTGGTAGCACTACTGGAGAATTTTTCGGTTTAGGATTTCAAGATAACAAAAGATGGGAAATTGGTCGAGCGGGAAAATCGACTGGTGGGAAATTTTTTAGCTTTGATATCGACTCGGAAGGCAATCCTACCCATTTATTACAAGTAGGTAATGCTTACGATCCGAGATTGCGCCCCTGGTATAAAAAAGCAGTACAAAAAGGTAAAGAAACCTGGAGTGAAATTTACATTGATTTCAAAGAACCTCGCTTGAAAGTTACCCTCGCTCAACCTATATATCGTAAAACAGGTGAATTAAGAGGAGTAGTGGGAGTAGATTTCGTACTTGCCCATATTCAAGATTTCCTCAAACAGTTAAAAATTGGTAAAACCGGGTTGACTTTTATTATGGAACGTTCGGGAGACATGGTAGCTTCTTCCACTGATGAAGAACCATTTTTAAGAGATAAGAACGGTCAAGTTAAAGAACGCTTATCAGCTAAAAAAAGTAGTATATCTTTAGTGAATTCAGCCGTTGAATATCTAGAAAAATCAGCTAATTTAACCGAAATTAATCAGACGAAACAATTTGCTTTTCCTCTGGCAGGTGAGGAACAGTTCTTGCAAATCACTCCCCTCAAAGACAACAGAGGAATTGATTGGCTGATTGTGGTGATTATTCCGAAAACCGACTTTATGGAAAAAATTAATGCTAATAGCCGCATCACCTTTTTATTATCGCTCACCGCTTTAGCTATTTCGATCGCTTTAGGAATTTTCACGTCTCGTTGGATCGCTACTCCGATTTTTAGGTTAGGTATGGCGTCGCAAAAGATCGCAACTGGTGAATTAGGGCAAACAGTTAAAGGAGGCAGCATTACTGAATTGGATATTTTAGCTCGATCTTTCAACCAAATGGCAGACCAGTTACAGCAGTCATTTCTTGCTTTGGAAAAAGCCAATGAAGAATTAGAACAAAGAGTAATCGAAAGAACAGCCGCATTGCAATTAGAACAAGAAAAATCGGAACGTTTGCTGCTGAATCTTTTACCAAAACCCATTGCCGAAAAGTTAAAAAATGATACGAGTGCGATTGCCGAACAATTCAATGAAGTGACTATTTTGTTTGCCGATATCGTTAACTTTACTCCCCTTGCTTCTCAAATTTATCCGATAGAATTAGTAAATTTACTCAACGAAATTTTTTCCAAATTTGACCAGTTAGCTGAAGTACACGGTTTAGAAAAAATCAAAACGATCGGTGATGCTTACATGGTAGTGGGAGGCTTACCCATTCCCAAACATGACCACGCAGAAGCTGTCGCGGCAATGGCTTTAGATATGCAAAAAGCGATCGCAAATTTTTGCACTAGTACCGGAGAATCTTTTCAAATTCGCATCGGGATTAATTCTGGGCCAGTAGTAGCGGGAGGAATCGGTTTAAAAAAGTTTATCTACGATCTGTGGGGAAATACGGTTAATATTGCTTCTCGAATGGAATCTCAAGGATTACCG
>CAZJJR010000288.1:0-6351 GCA_964546365.1 uncultured bacterium
TGCAAGCTTTGTCAATCGATCGCCAGAGTTTGCCAGAAAATCATCCCCAATTAGCTACCCACCTCAACAACTTAGCTTTACTTTATGAAGCGCTTGGCAGATACAGCGAAGCCGAACCATTATATCTGCAAGCTTTGTCAATTGATCGCCAGAGTTTGCCAGAAAATCATCCCAGTATAGCCATAGATCTCAACAACTTAGCCGGACTTTACGAATCCCTTGGTAGATACAGCGAAGCGGAACCATTATGTCTGCAAGCGTTGAAAATTAAACGCCTGAGTTTGCCAGAAAATCATCCCAATATAGCAATGAGCCTCAACAACTTAGCCATACTTTACTATTTCCAAGGCAGATACAGCGAAGCCGAACCATTATTTCTGCAAGCTTGGGAAATTCGGCAGCGCAGCTTAGGCGCAGAACATCCATATACAGTAGGAACACGGCAAAATTTGGCTATATTTTGGAGGGAAGCAATTAATGAAAATAGTGCTGATTTAGAAGTGTTGCAAAATAACCCTTTGTTTTTGGAAATTATGAGGGAATTTCTCCCCGAAAATCTCCCTGATGAATAAACAAATTTGGCACAGACCAATACTTTAACGTGAATTATACTACAAACCAGTTCTCTACTTCCAAGTTTTGAAAATCGGCATAGTCTGAAACATTATTAGTTACCAGCGTCAGATTATTTACCCGTGCAGTTGCGGCGATTTGTCCATCTGCATAAGATGGAGGTTTACCAATAGCAGTCAATCTCGCTCTTTCCAAAGCAAGCCACTCAGCCGCCGCAATATCATAAGGAAGAATGGAAATATTTGGCTCGACTATTTCCTTGAGATACTGTTCAATTCTTTCTTTTTTTCTAGAAGTAGGTAAACGATAGCAACCGAAAAGTAATTCATGCCAAGTAAAGGAAGCAATAGCAACTTTCCCCTAATATTGTTGCAGCCTGGAGATAATGACCGGATTTGGTTGCAGCTTTAATGGTTCAGAGATAATGTTGGTATCCAGTAAAAAGCGACTCACAGATTTACCTCACGTCCGGGGGATTTGTCGCGCACATCTTTCCAAACTTCATCAGGATCGATTTCGATACCTTCTGCCATAATTTCTTGGCGAAATTGTTGCAGATATTCCCAAAAACCTGGGGATTTATTCAGCAGCCGTTTGTATTCGGCGGTGGAAAGAATCACGGCAACTTGTTCACCTTCCCGTGTAATTTCGATGGGTTCACCTTGTTCGGCTTCCTGAATAATTTTATTGAGGTTAACGGCTATTTGTTCGATTGAATATTGCTGAGACATTTGTTTCTTTTAATGCCAGATTTAGCGCTGAAGCGCAACTACGTACCTAAAATTATATTATATACTGTATAATAAAATGAATAACGTTAAAATAATCAATCTTTGAATCAACAGAACAATGAAACTGCGACAAAACATAAATGCGTTTATCCGTCTAGGCGAACAAAAAGGTTATGTAGCTGAGTGCTTAGAAATTTCCGTGATGACACAGGGAGAAACATTAGATGAAGTAGCCAAAAATATTGTTGAAGCTGTTACTCTCGATTTAGAAGATGAAGCTCCCGCTGAATTTGGATTAGTGGCTAAACCGACAATTATATTAACTTTTGAATTGCAGCCAGAATATGCCTAAACTCAAAAGACTATCGGGTGCAGAAGTAGTTGATATTTTCGCTGTAGTAGGTACGTTGTTGCGCTTCAGATTTATTTTTATAAATAAACTGTAAGTCATGTTAAAATAAAACAGTTTTTTATCCAATCTAACTATGAAACTAAAAGTTGTATTAGAACCCAGTGATGAAGGCGGTTACACCGTCTATGTTCCCTCACTTCCTGGTTGTATTAGTGAGGGGGAAACGATTGAAGAATCATTAGCAAATATCCAAGAAGCGATCGAACTTTACCTTGAAGCGACAGAAAATGATTTAATTGTTAAAGAAGGTGTAATAGTCAGGGAATTAGCCTTATGAGCAAAGTTCCCAATCTTCCCTACACTCAGATTCTCGCTGCTTTAGAAAGAGATGGATGGGTCGTTGTCCGTCAGCGCGGTAGTCATATCCGATTGGAAAAAGCTATGCCAGATGAAGTATTAAAATTGACCGTTCCTGCTCATCGTTCTGTTAAGCGTTCTACCTTAGCTCATATTTTAAAGCAAGCTCGTTTAGATTTAGAGCGTTTTTTAGATCTGTTATAAAAATAAATGAGGAATTGGCAATTATGGAAGAAATACTTGAACTGAAAGAGTTGCTACTCAAAGGCGATCTCAAAGGTTCGTTAGCACTTGTTGAAGAATTGGAAGAGATGAGTAAAGATGATAAAATTAATAATATTAGCAGCTATAGTATTATTCTCCTGCTACATCTAATTAAGCAGCAAGCAGAAAATCGCACAACTCGATCGTGGGATGTCTCGATTCGCAATTCAGTTTGGGAAATTCAGAGAAAGAATAAGCGACGTAAGGCAGGCGGTTATTATTTAACCATAGAAGAGTTACGCATCGCTTTAGAAGAAGCTTACCCACAAGCAATTGATCGCGCTTCTTTAGAAGTAGAAGAAGGACGTTACGAACCGGAAGAATTAGAGAAAATAGTTAATAAAGATGAAATTATCGATCGCGCTTTGTCTCTAATTTCTCCAGCAGAAACCAATACTTAACGAATTATAAAAAACCTTGTGTTTGCGTGAAATTTGCGATAAAGGAACAACTAATTATCTAAACCAATATTTTTTTCGCCCAAAACGCTCCAAGGATGAGGTGCTATTAAAGCTTCTGGTTGTGCTTGTAATAAAGCTAAACTAACACCAATGGAAGCTAACCCTAATAGGAAAGAACATCCAATAATTTTCAGTAAAAGGAAAAATTTATTTTGCCGATCGCCATTTTCAGCCAATAACATATCAGTAGTTATCGGCGCGTTAAAACTTAAAATATCCTGTTGTTTTACCTCTAGGGTAACTTCCGTGTTAGTAACTCTAATTAACTGAAGTTCTTTTAACTGCCTGATGGCATCTAACACTTCGCGATCGCTAAACGGTTTTTCCCGATATTCTGCCGTCCATGCTTGAAAATCTTGCAAGTCAATCTTAAACTTATCTCCGGCAAAACTGCGAGGGAGAAGCCATTGGTAAAGTAAATTAGCACAGGTAGTCAGTTTAGTTTCTAACATGGTTCGATCTCCACAGAGGAAACTAGGCGGCTAAGCTCTGAGGCACTATGATAATTGTTACATATTTAACAGTTTGATTCGGCTTTTTGTGTATTAACTGCATAAATCTCTACAATTTGATGAACTCATGACAAAAAAACGGCTCGATAACTTGTTAGTTGAGCTAAACTTATGTTCTTCGCGACAGCTAGCACAAAGGCTAATTCGCGCCGGAGAAGTGCTAGTTAACCAGCAGGTTATTGACAAACCGGGTACGGAAGTAGACACATTGGCGGTAATTCAAGTCAAAGAGCGATCGCCTTTCGTTTCCAGAGGCGGCGAAAAACTTGCCAAAGCACTAGAAGTATTCCCCATTCCCGTCGAAGGACGCATTTGCTTAGATGGTGGAATTTCTACCGGGGGTTTTACCGACTGTCTGCTGCAAGCTGGTGCAAAACTGGTTTATGGTATTGATGTGGGTTACGGACAAGTTGACTGGCGTTTGCGAAACGATCCGCGAGTGATTTTGCGAGAACGCACCAACCTGCGCTATCTTACTCCTGACGATCTCTACGGCGATGCGGAACTACCAAATTTAGGAGTAGTGGATGTTTCGTTCATTTCTTTAACAAAAATTCTACCTGCCCTATGGAATTTGCTTCAATCTCCCCGTGAAGCTGTTTTACTCGTCAAACCGCAATTTGAAGTAGGTCGAGAACGGGTTGGCAAAAAGGGCGTGGTGCGAGATACTGACGACCAAGCTGGTGCGATCGCGCAAGTATGTACCGCTTCTCGAGAAATTGGTTGGCAATATCGCGGTTTAACTTGGTCACCTGTCACTGGCCCTGCTGGTAATATAGAGTATCTCCTATGGCTAGGTATGGATAGTCCGAACTCAGCGCCTAATTTAGATACCATCAAACAAGTTGCCCAGTCTGCTAAAGCAGCACTCACCTCGTCTGCTGCGATCGATCCTCCCTCACACATCTAAGAATTAATGCTATGAAAGTTCTTAAATTACTGGCTCAAACCTTTTTTTATATTGTTGTTATTCTAAACCTAACTTTCATAGTTACTCTCACTAAAATAGCTGCCTCATTCTTCTGCGAACAACTTATTTATAAAATACTGTTTGTGGGTGACTTACTAGCTATTTTAGACGTTGGTGACTTTATTAACGTGATTGTTTTCGCCATTTTGGGCATGGGTTTCGGATTGGCGAGTTGCTTGTTACCTAAATACGCTCAAGGGAAAACAAGTGCTGTATTGTTAATAATTGTAGTACCGCTAATTTTTAGCACTAGCGCTTTTGTTCGTTACAATTTTTGGATAGAAGATTTTGCAATAAAAGAGAATATTTCCTATGCTCAAGCCGAAAAAGTAACTAACTCATTTTTTCATCAAAAATTTAAGGTGGATGGGTTTATCGGTTACTATTTGTACACGGCCCAATTTCCAATTTTACCAACCAATCAGGATGAAATTACAAAAGCCGATCGGTTAGAGCAGAAAGTTAAGTCAGAATTTTTGAGCGTAACTAGATTAGCTAAAATTCAGCCAGAAATAGTTTCTGCTTTGCTAGCTAGCGGTGTTTGGTCAATTCGATTTTTCTATTTTTCCTTATCGGTCTTTACCACGATCGCTCATTTTAATTTTGGACGCCAAGAAATTCTCAAGCTAACTAAACCAAGGAAAGGATTTAAAAGTAAAAACCAAAAGTTTCCAGCTATCCCCCCTCGTTATAAACCAGGGACAAATCAACCGATCGAACAACCAGTTCGTCGTCGCGTTCGCAACTCCTAGATCCGATCGCTTTCGATTTCATTAAAGTGCTGGAGAAGTCGTCATATTTTTGTTATATTTCGTGCATCTACTAAAACAAGAATAATAAGACTAGGTTGGCAGTTAAAAAGCCATTATCAAATCTCTCATTTAACTGGAAGTCGCGCCAAAAGCCATAACAGCCTGAGCCGTGTAGCTAAATTAGTATTAAAAATTACAAATTAAAAATTTTATCTGGTGAGATGAATTATAAAACATGAAATGTAGGCTCAATACTGCTTTGTTTTGGAATAGTAGCCAACTGGAGGTTGGGTTAGATTTTTAGCCAAATCTAACAAAAGTAGAGTTGATATAAATTAACTCAACCTACTGGCATTCTCAATTTTTTGTTAATCCGGAGCCGTATTGGAAGAACGCTTAATAAAAAGGAAAATAGTATGAGCGCAGAAAAACAAGCTAGAGAAAGAATGGTACAACAACGTTTAGAAAACCAGCATATTCAGGAAACGATGTTGAACCGAACGGAAGCAGAAACCCAAGCTGGCGGAGAATACCTTATTGAAGAACAAGCTAGAGAACAGATGACTCAACAACGTTTAAATAAACAACATCTTGACGAGTCAATGTTAACTCGCGCTGAAGCGGAGGTAACGATTTCTGCTAGCGATGAACCAAACTCTTGTGTTAGAAAAAGTTAATTTGGTTGTCCTAATTCTTGACGCAGGCGATAGAGAATGGTGTTTGGTTCCACTTGAGTAAGAATTTCTTGAATCACCGTGTTTGGGCCTAATGCTCCCCAAGTACAACCTTGTTCTAAATATACCTGAGCGGCACGACCGATCGCGTAAGCACCATAACCAGCTACTCCAGCTTGCGCGATCGCAGCGCCTCCATAGGTAGTAAGATTAGAAGGATTCTCACCGCTGGTCGCTACAGCTGCACTTTTACCGAAACCCAACAATAAACTACTGCCTAATTCGCTTAATAACAAACCACCAGCACTCAAAAGTATGGTTTTCCAAAGTTTGCCAGCTTCGTAACTAGTCATCGGCAGGTTGTACAATCGAGCTAGTTCGCGAATTAATGCTAAATCTGCGATCGTTCCTCCCAGGATATCTAAAATCGCGATCGGATTCAGCGCTACAGCCAAAGCTTTACTTAGTAAACTTCCAAATCAAATCTTCTGCTTCCTTTTCCCGTAATTCCAGCATTTTTCGCGCGATCGCACTTTCTGCTTCTCTTGCTTGCACTAAAGCATTTAGCGCTAATAGCGATCGTCCTTCTCGATTCAAAATAGATAGAATCTTTTCCTTTAATTCATCTATCTGAGGAGGTAGCGACTCCCACTCATAAGTAACTTTACCATCCTGCCATTCTACTCTGACTTGTACTGGCGCTGG
>CAZJJR010000288.1:6386-7848 GCA_964546365.1 uncultured bacterium
CCACCATCACAATTTCATCTGGAGACAATAACTGTTCTAACCGCTTTCCACTACTACTACCAGCACCCAATAATTGCAAATTTTCATAAATTGTTTGCCTATCTTGTTCTGGGTAAAGATCGATTTTGTTAAACACCAAAACGATCGGTTTTTGCGCATGTCGCAGTTCGCATAACGCTTGATACTCCGTGCGAGTAATATCCCCAGCCACGATAAATAAAATTAAATCCGCTTGACGCGCCACATCTCGCGCCATTTTCGCCCTAGCTTGTCCCTCAATCTCATCTAAACCAGGAGTATCGATCAATTCCACCTGCACTTTGCCACCATTATCGGGCGTCCACCGTACAGAACGGGGCCATTGAGTAACCCCGTGCAGCGGCCCGGTTTGCAGGATTTTCTGTCCCAGTAAAGCATTTAAAAGCGCTGATTTCCCGCGACTTACCAAACCAAAAGCCGCGATCCGAATTACTCCTTGGTCTAGCTTTTGTAAGGTATTGGTCAAAACTTCCATTTCCTGCCGCAGGGATGCCCGAATTTTGGGGGAATACCCGGATAAAGCACGCCTGATACTAGAACGTGCGTGGCTGAAGTGAGTTTCTTGTTTGCTACCTGTGGGAGATGTTGAACGCACTGCTTTTGAACTTTGTTACTTGATGAAAGCTTATAAATCTATAGTAAGCAACAAAAAAGAATTTAGAATCTAGAATTCAGCATACTGATAGATTACAACCAAACTTTGACTTCTAAAAATCAATTATTTTTTGATGACAGCTTAAATTATCAATAAATATAAAAAATATCGGCTGAAGTTTTTAATAATCCTTAGCAAACAAGATTTCAAAAACCTACTTTTCCTACCATTTACACAAATCAAAATTATCTCAGTTGTTGTATAGTAAAAACTGTACCTTTATTAAAACCCTATCATGGATATTAAAAAACTAACTAATGTATCAGGTGTTAAAGGCGTTGCCGATCAAATTCAAGAACAAGCCGCAGGAATAGCTTCCGCAGCCCAAGAACAATTTAATGCTGTCTTGGAAGAGTATCAAAAAGTGATTCCGATTGCCGAAAGTCTAGGTCTAAAGATCGGTAGTTTTAACATCGATATGGGAGTATTGCCAGAAATTAAAACCTCTCTAATCGGTTCGGTAGATCTTATTCAAAAAGAAGCAGTCGAAAGCATGATTGCCACCCATCAAAGTAACAAAATTTTGGTGACGATTCTCAATGCTTTATTAATTACTAAAGACCTTCAAGAAAAATGGCACATTACCAATATGAAAGATATTGTTGTTAACATTAAGCTTGGCGTACCTCCAGCTATCTCAGTACATTTAGCTTCTTAGAGGCTGTTTGGAAATAAAATACTGAGTAGGTATAGCGATCCTATTTAAGTAATCAACCCCACCCTAGAACACCGATTCAGTATTGTTGTCGGGGATGAGAAACCGGGTTT
>CAZJJR010000289.1:0-7811 GCA_964546365.1 uncultured bacterium
GTCATCGCATATTTTAAAATCCCAAACGGACGCCGATACAAAACTCGATGAATAAAAGCCTCATTTAACTGGCGACAAGCATCCTCTTCAATCCCTACTACCACGTCAATACCAGCTTTTCGTAAGTTCTCGATCCCGCTACCCGACACGCGAGGATCGGGATCGATATTACCTACCACCACTCTCCCCACCCCAGCAGCGATCAAAGCTTCCGAACAAGGTGGCGTTCTTCCATAATGATTGCACGGCTCCAAATTAACGTAGAGAGTAGCACCTTTTGCTAAATCCCCAGCTTGTCGGAGGGCAAAAATTTCCGCGTGGGGATGACCCGCCCCCGGATGATATCCTTCTCCGACGATTTCCCCTTCTTTAACTATCACCGACCCAACCAAAGGATTGGGAGCCGTTCTTCCGATCGCTTGGCGAGCTAGTTCCAGACAGCGACGCATCATCGCCCGGTCGAATTCTTCGTTGTTCATCGTTCAAAAGCTGATTGCCCAATGTTGCTATTTTGTCTTGTTTAGCATGAACTATGAACTCATCAATTACTCGATTTTAAATTTTAGATTTTAGGTTGAATAATTGACCAGATGAATTCGGAGCTTTCAGATCGTTTCCCGTCATATCCCCTACCTATTACCTACTACTTACTCAAGTTATCGCTTAATTTTTGGCAGTTTCTAATAAGTTGAGATTTGCCCACCAGCGATTGAGAGGATAATAAAGAACCGGTGCCCAAAGACTGCTTAGAATTGCCGAAGTAAGCGCAATTTTTTGGTGATCTGTCCAAACTTCAGCCATCGGACGCAGCCCCATACTAATAAACTGAAGTGCTAATACACTTTCCGAAATTAGTGCCATCCCAAATACGATTAAGGCAACAGAAATAAAATCCTCTTCCATATACCTTTGTTTTTTTAAGAGCGCCGTCAGAATTCCTATCACAGCTAAACCGATCGCATGACTTGGATAAGATGAAGTCATTCCATCCTGAATCAGCCCCAAAGTTATACCCGCCAGCGCTCCAGACAAAGCACTGCGTTTGACGCTCCACGCTACTACCCAAATCAACAACCAATTTGGCCCCATACCCAGTAATTCCATTCCCGGTAATCTAGTCGGCAAAATTAGCAAACACAGAATCACGGAGAAGAAAATTACGATCGCATTGGCAATTTTCCGGCTATTGGGATGCCACTTAGCAACATTAATCAACCTTTTCGGTTTTTTGGTAGCAGAAGAGGAATAACTATTCATAGGTAATAGTCGAGTGGCGTTAAGTAAAATCGGCTAAATTTTCTCATTATAATCACGAAACCAGCGGAATTAAAAATTACTAATACTCATTTTCCACTGCTTTTTTATGGTGATTTTTAACAAGAAATAATTATTCAAACCACTCGGACTCCCATTCATGATGAATTAGAGTCCGAGTGGCGAATGAATATGAGGGTTTAATAACCCTGGTTGCCAGTAAGATTTAGCAATCGTCAACCGATTGGCCGAAATAAATCCCTTGCTAATTGATTCTGAATTCTCAATTTTCAATTCTGCATTCTTCTGTAATTTTTTACTTTTTATTTTTTGTTTTCATTCACCAAAAGGCTCTTCACTCAGCAGCGTAAACCACTACCCATTCCAAATAACTAGTAGGTGCAGAAAGCACGATTACCGCCTCAGGAGCGGGACTCTGACTGAGATTTACCGATTCTACCTTTCCGATCGGCACCCCTGATGGAAATAGCTGGCTGACGGATGACGTAGCCACCATATCGCCACGACGGACATCTGGAACTCTTTCAAAAAATTGCATTACTGCTCGGTTTCCTGATTGACCGCGCATTATCCCCATATAGCGACTGCGGCTGATCGTTACTCCTACCCGGCTGGTCGGATCGCTAATTAGCAGTACGCGACTGGTATTATTAGTTACGCTGACAATCCTACCCACCAAACCACCAGGTGCAGTGACTATATCACCTTCTTTGATTCCGGTTGCACTGCCTCTACCCAAAGTAACCTGATGCCACCAATGATCGGCACTCCTACCCACGATGGGAGCTAAAATTCCCTCTTTTTTATTGGCAGATACATAGCCGAGTAACTCTCGCAATTTTTTGTTTTCTTTTTCGATTTCCTCTAAGCGTCCTTGCAGTTCTAAAGTTTTAGCATCAGCTAGAACCTCTTGTTTATTAGGGTTGGATTGAAAAGGACGGGTTAGCAACTGGTACATTTCAAATACTGCTGCGCTTTGAGTTTGTTTAACAAACCAAGCAGCACTAATAGCTAAGCCAACCAGTCCTACTTGTAACCAATGACGATCCCACCAGCGACGAATTGTGTACATTCAACCAGAGTAATTTGTAATAAAAGTCAGCCGTCAGCATTCATTCACGAATCAAATATCAGAAATCAATCTGATTATTCGACTTTCTCACTGTATTTTTGTCAAAATTACACAGTACGAGAACGACCGCTAAAAACGCGATCGAGTTGTTTGATATTTTCCAACACCCGACCTGTCCCCAATACAACACAGCTTAAAGGGTCTGCCGCTACGTGTACGACAATCCCAGTTTCGTGACTGATCAGGGTATCCAAACCTTTGAGCAAAGCACCGCCTCCAGCTAGCATGATGCCTCGATCGATGATATCAGCTGCCAATTCGGGAGGAGTCCGTTCGAGAGTGCGCTTCACGGCATCCACAATTACAGCTAAAGGCTCCGACATACTTTCCCGGATTTCTGGGCCCTTGATAGTTACCGTGCGCGGTAAACCAGAGAGCAGGTGTAACCCTCTAACTTCCATGATCTGGTCGTCATCAGAACTGGTTGGATAAGCCGAAGCAATCTGAATCTTAATTTCCTCAGCAGTCCTTTCCCCAATTACCAGGTTATGAACTTTTTTCATGTACTGAACGATCGAGTCATTCAACTCGTCCCCAGCTACCCTTACTGATTCGCTGATCACCGTACCTTGCAAACTCAGGACTGCTACTTCCGTAGTCCCACCGCCGATATCGATAATCATGTTACCCGTCGGTTCGGCGACTGGTAATCCAGCCCCAATTGCTGCTGCTACAGGCTCGTCAATTAATCTGACATCTCTAGCCCCAGCTTGCAGGGCGGCATCCATGACAGCCCTTCTTTCGACTCCCGTAACCCCACTGGGAATTCCGATCACGATTCGGGGCTGAATTAAAGAATTACCTTCATTTACCCGCCGAATAAAGTACTTGAGCATCAACTCAGCACTATCAAAGTCAGCAATGACACCATCCCGCAGGGGCCGCAGAGCCACCACATTACCGGGACAGCGCCCCAGCATTTTCTTGGCTTCTTCTCCCACTGCCAAAGGTTCCATTCTGTCTTTGTCAATGGCTATCACTGAAGGTTCCTGGAGAACGATTCCTTTACCGGACACGTAAACCAGCGTATTAGCGGTACCGAGGTCGATACCCATGTCGCGAGATATTGGTATGCGATTGAAAAAACCCACGCGCTTCTTGGCCCCCAAAAAGAGATGCTTTTGTGTACGACTGTAACCTAACCGTGCTGGATTCTATTACGTTTTCTATCTGGCGTCTAGTCAAGCCGGATAATTCGTATCTAGAGGCCGATCGAAATCTGCATTTTACCCTCTTTTCGGTCTAAAGTAGATCCAAGTGAAAAGAGTACAACTGTACTGATAAACCATTATGACTCTCAATGTTGTTACCTTAGTAGGTCATGTAGGCCAAGACCCTGATGTAAAGTATTTCGAGCCAGATAAGGTTAAGTGTCGCTTGACCCTGGCAGTGAATCGTTGGACTCGCGATGGGAAGCAAACTGACTGGTTCAATCTCGAACTATGGGGAAGAGAAGCACAAGTAGCGACTAATTACGTGCGGAAGGGAAGTTTAATAGGCATTAAGGGTTCGTTGAAGTTTGATACGTGGAGCGATCGCGCTACTGGTGTAAATCGCTCTTCACCTATCATCAAAGTAGATCGGCTGGATCTGCTCGGATCGAAACGAGATGGTGATGCTAATCAAATGGATAACTATAACAGACCAGACGAGTTCTAATTTATTACTCAGTAACGAATTTGCAGAGTAACAAAAGCTTCCACTTGCTGTTCGCCCCCGATTACTGGTGTAGAAGCTTCTGCTACATCCAATCTAGCTGTCTGTAAAAGCGGTCTGGGAGGAGGTGGGACAAAAGCATTATTGACTTGAATGGCAACGATTTCCCTCCGCGTCAGATTCAGGGTGCTTAAAACCACATCGGCTTGCTTTTGAGCGTCCTGAGTTGCTTCCCGCAAAGCTTGCTCTTTAGCATTTGCGATCGCATCATCAGAAGCCACGAAACTAACACCGTCAATTCGCGTTGCCCCAGCTTGAACGGCTTCATCTAAAATATTTCCTACTTGCTGGGTATTGACCCGAAAGCTGACTGTATTGCTTGCAGTGTATCCGGTCAACCGCTGCACGTTATTTTCAAAGCTATAGTTAGGATTAAGGCGAATACCGGTGGTTTGTAGTTTATCTACATTACGCGATCGCAAAAATTCCACCACTGCTGCCGAACGCCTTGCCGCTTCCTGCTGTACTTCTCTAGCTGTTTTCCCCGAAACCTCCACGCCTAACTGAACTTGAGTAATCGTCGTGGGAACCATTTCAAGACCTCGACCAGTTACGGTTAAGGTTCTGAGCATCCTACTTTCTGCCTGTACTGCTTCTTGAGCGAACACTGGATTATTAGTACTTAAACTCATAATTAACATTGCCAGCGCGAGCGGTATCGCTTTCAAACAATTACCAAAATTTAACTGATAAGCATGATAAGTAATTCTAGACATTAGATTTTTCTCCTGCTGTACTGAGTCTGGTAAAAAGAAAAACAGGGTATTGGCCAGAATAGAAAAGCGATCGCCACTCAATACTCGATCGGCAATTTCTACTCCTAATTTCCCACTATGGCAGCCAAAAAATCCCAGTCGTTACAGTTTTGGCAACATATTTGGCCAACAAAGCCTCAACCAACTAGATGCAGCCTCAAATTCTCGTAGAAACACAAATACCAGAAGATAGGCTGCATCGTGTTAATAACCTTGTACATTAGAAAAAATGATTTGTGCAGAACCAATGGCTGATGCAGTTGCATGGATGAGTTCATTTAACCCTATCTTTTTCTTCCCAGCTTTCGGCAAAACAACACCACTGCTAGCAACAGCTACCGAATCACAAAATGCCCCAATGGTACTAGCAGGAGTGCTTTTGAGTTTGGTAGTCATTTACTTAGCCAGTAAAATTGGCGCTGAAGTCTCTAACTGGCTAGGTTTACCACCAGTTTTAGGCGAATTAGTCGGGGGCGTAGTAGTAGGTGTTTCTGCTCTACACCTATTGGTTTTTCCAGAAGGCGGAATCGATGGTTCCCATTCCTTTATTATCAAGCTACTAGAAGCCACTGCTGGTTTAGCTCCCGATGCAGCCCAAGATACTTTCATCGCCCAGAGCGAGGTAATTTCCGTTTTAGCGGAACTGGGCGTGATTATCCTGCTGTTTGAAATAGGTTTGGAATCGAACCTCAAAGAACTGATGGCAGTGGGTATCCAGGCAACCGTTGTCGCAGTAGTGGGAGTCGCCGTACCATTTGCCGCTGGAACAGCCGGACTGATGGCCATATTTGGCGTCCCGGCAATTCCAGCTATTTTTGCTGGTGCCGCTTTGACTGCTACCAGTATTGGTATAACCTCAAAAGTTTTGTCAGAATTAGGTCGTCTGAACTCTAAGGAAGGCCAAATAATTCTCGGTGCTGCGGTTATAGACGACGTACTGGGCATCATCGTCTTGGCTGTGGTAGCTAGCCTAGTAAAAACTGGCGAAGTGGATTTGATGAATGTGATCTATCTGATCGTCAGTGCTAGCGCTTTTCTACTCGGTGCGATTTTACTCGGCAGCATTTTCAACAAATCTTTTGTCTGGGTAGTTAATCAACTGAAGACTCGCGGCGGGTTAGTCGTTCCTGCTTTCATCTTTGCTTTTATGATGGCCTATTTGGGGGCAGCTATCCACCTAGAAGCAATTCTCGGTGCTTTTGCTGCTGGATTAGTCCTCGATGAAACAGATAAGCGTAAAGAACTACAAAAACAAGTAGTTCCAATTGCTGATATCTTAGTACCGATCTTCTTCGTAACTGTAGGTGCAAAAACCGATTTAGGAGTTCTTAATCCAGCGATTCCCAGCAATCGAGAAGGTTTAGTAATGGCTGTTTTCTTGATTGCAGTAGCGATAATAGGCAAAATCGTGACTGGTTGGGCCGTGTTTGGTCAGCCTGGGATTAACCGTCTGGCGATCGGTGTCGGCATGATTCCACGGGGAGAAGTAGGACTGGTTTTTGCTGGTGTTGGTTCTGCTAGTGGAGCGCTTTCTAAACCAACAGAAGCCGCTATTATCATGATGGTTATCTTAACCACATTTTTAGCACCCCCACTGTTAAGATTGGTATTTGGAGAAGATCGAACCGTGCTTGATTCTACTCAGGCCGAATTAAGTAGTACGAACGGTTCGCCTTTAAATGTTGCTACCGTTAAAACTGAAGAGTCAGAGGAAGTCAAAACTCAAAATTAGTTCCTAAAGAAGGAAGAAACCAGTTTTAGATTTTAGATTGTCAGTTCTTACCAAAAAACAGTACTCTGTAAATCTGCGCTCTTGTTGTTGACAATAAATGAAGATGAATGTTGAAAATATCAGACTGAAATGGACGATCTAAAATCTAAAATTTCTTTGAAAATAACCAAAATCAGAAAAATCTTTTTATTCTGCTATTAGATTTTTTGAAATTATGATTAGCGTTAATGTTAGAGGTGAAAAATTTAATTTAATAGTCTATTTGGGAAGAATGTTTATCCATCCGGATAGCCAAATTGATAAGATGAAAAAAAATTAGTCTATCAATCTAGGATTGGATCAAAAAATTTAAGAATCTCAATTTAGGATTCGGAATTCCAAATTTTGGCAGGTGAATATGACTTCTTCTGTTAGCTGTTCAGGCTTAGGTTGATAGCCAAAACTAACTATATTTCAATCATGGCCCCATGAAAACAGGATCTTCCGGTAGGATAAATCCGGTAACGTAGGATATATTAATTGCGTCGGTGTGAGGATAGTAAAATCGCAAAATCGCTTTTTCTTGGAGTTGACGGGTAAATAGCAATCAATTAATTATACTTAATCGATCGGGTTCGGCCTCTTTAATAGCAAACCATACATTGTTAACTGGTATGCTCATGAGAATCGTTCCCGTGTTGTTACTCATCTAGCTCACTGATTAAGTGATATTTTCTGATTGGTTATAGTGGCACATACAAAGGCTAACTGTGGGATTGTTCGCCCCAGCCTCAGTGCGTGCTTTTATCACCACGAGTATTTAACTCCCAGCTTTGGCGAAAAGTTAGGAGTTCTAAATGTCAAAATCTTGGCCTAACGGCAAAATTTCGGCTATTAGGCTGCGAAAATCAGGAGAAACAATAGTGAAATTTCACTGGCTACTATCCAGTACTGTTTTAAGTCTATTTCTGCTTTCATCTCCAGCTTTGGCAGGTAGACTGCAATCGTGGCGTTTTGATGCCAATCAGAATCGACTGGTTTTTACTACCGACAGCGGCGTTCAACCCAAAGCACAACTTCTTTTCAATCCTACTCGTTTGGTGATCGATTTGCCCGGTACAAATTTCAACCGCCGGACAATATATCAGCAACTTAGAGGCGCGATGCGAGTATTGCGGATCGGTCAGTTAGACTAATCGGAAGAGCGTCGTGTAGGGAAAGA
>CAZJJR010000290.1:0-7802 GCA_964546365.1 uncultured bacterium
CCTTGTGGGCAAAAGGAAATTCATGTATTCTTCCTTGCTAAAACTCCATCCCTTCTTATGTGGAGTATTCTGAATTATGTCTTCTGACTTCTTTTTATATAAATTCTTTATTAGCTATTTTACTATTCAAATACTGGAGGCCATAATTCAGAAATTGGCAATTCCCAATCAGGAAATAGTTCTGGAATCGTAAGAATATCCCCATTGTTTAATACTACTGGTTGGTTATTGAGGCGATAGACCGTAACAGTTAGTAAATCGGGATCGATAAGTATTCCTACTCTAGCTCCTTCGTTGAGAAATAATTGAATTTTTTCTTGGAGGGGACGAATGAGATCGCTTTGCGATTTAATTTCTACTACTAAGTCTGGAACTATTTGACCGAAGTATCGGGGACTTTGCCTGAGTCTTTCTGCACTAACAAAGGAAACATCCGGTGCAGTTAAGTCTGAATTAGGCAGAATAAATCCACCGCTGGATTCAAAAATGCGCCCCAGTCGGCGCGGGTAAACCCAATTGCCAAGCAGCCAACAAAACAGTACGCCTATTTCACTGGAGACGATATCTGATGGCCCCATAATGATGATTTTTCCGTTCCGTAATTCCAATTGATAGTTGAGATGATTTTCTTTGAGAATTGTTTGCAGATGTTCGAGATGTTTGACAGTTAGAGTTATAAATTTTGAGGAACTGGCAGATTCCTCAAGCAAGATTATTTCTTCTGGCTTGGTTTCCATAGTTCCCTCATTAGCTAGGTTTGTTGCAAAACGTTGTGAATCAGTTCTACTGCTAGTTCTAGCTTATCGCGGTGGGTGAGGGCTTCTAGATCGACGGTGACAACAGACTTGCGTTTGGGTATTGGTGCGGGTAGGGGTGCGCTGGGTAGTTCTAAGGTTTCGTAAAAATAGTCGATCGATTTTCCATACACGCCTGCAAATGCAGGTAACTCCCTTTCTGCGTCTACTTTGCGTTTCCCGTTTTCGATATATGAGAGGGTTTGCTGACTCATTGTTACGCTATAGCGGATTTCCAACTGCTCGATAACTTGCTCTTGAGTCAAGCCCAATGCTTCACGGGTAGCCTTAAGGCGCTTGCCAAGGGAGAAGGCCATATTGGAATATCACATAATCGTGTATTTACATGAAAATCCTATATTTTTTGTAAACAAGTCTCTATTGAGTATCATTGTGGGCTTAAATTAATCTTGTAAAGTTCCAATAATCATTGTTGTCCAAAGTTAAAGAGCAAATTAAATCAAACAGGAAATTACTATGACTAGGAAAACTTACACAGACAAAAACTGTGACTTAAATTCTTTAAGTAAAGATATTCAGTCATGGTTTGCCGAACAGGGGTATCAAGTGCAATCCAATAAAAATGAAGGCTCCTGGTTCATACAGGCTCAAAAAACAGAAGCATGGAGAAAAGCAGTTGGAGCTTCCAGAGCTTTCAACGTTTTGATTCAGGGACAACCAAATGACTTTTCTGTTGAAGTAGGAACAGGAGAGTGGGCAAGTAACTTAACCGCCGCTGGTGTAGGAGCAGTCCTTACAGGAGGTGTTAGTCTTATTGGTAGTGGAATAGCCGCTGGATGGTCAAAAAAAATAGAAGCAGATATATGGAGTTTTATCGAACAAAAGGTGATTTTTGGGGAAAAGATGAAATCACAACAAGAGATAGCTGTTTTGAAGGTTCAAGAATCTATAGAACAAAAGCTTAAGCAGCTTCAAGAAGCATTCGAGCAAGGATTTATCGATGAAGTTGCTTATAATGCCAAAAAAATAGAACTTGAAAATAAAGCTTTAGATCGGAAAAAAGATACTGAGCTTAATGAAAAGTTGAGCAAGCTGAAAAATGCTCTTGATGCAGGAGTTCTAACTTCTACTGAGTATGAAATAAAAAAAGCTGAGTTGATGGCGCAATCATCAAACGTAGAACTAGAGAGTAAGCTTTCTCAATTAAAGGCTGCTTTGGCAGCCGGGATATTGACTCAAGAAGAGTTCGATCGAAAGGCATCAGAAATTCAGCAACAATTGGGATTTTCTGAAAAGCTAAAACAACTAGAAAATGCCAGAAATGCTGGCATCATAACTAATGACGAATTTGAAAAAAAGAAAGCGCAATTATTATCTTCAATCTAATATAGTAAGATAGCTGTATAAATCAGGCTTAAAAAGCGATCGCTCTATCATTTTACAAAAATTGAAGTGAGATCGCTTTTTTCACAATATCTGCACTGACTGCGTAGTAATTTCTGCCAACTTAGCTAATGTTGAATCATTTGTTAATAAAATTGCATTTAAAGATTGCGCTGTTGCTGCAATTATTGCATCTGGTAACCTTAGCCTATACTTCTTACGTAAGGCAATCGTTAATTCTTTAATCTTAACTTCTATCGCCACTACTGTAATGTTAGCCATAAAATTACGAATCTGTGCCTCTTCACTTGCACTTATAGGTGAGTAAGATAGCGATTCAATTTCCGTAATAACAGATACAAAATATTTTCCTGCTGGCAAAGGAGCGACGAGCCGACCGCCTAAAAAGTATAACACTACATTAGTGTCTAACACAATTACAGCGCTTTGCGCTGTTATGAGGTACAGTAGCAGCAACGAGCGAACCAATTTCTTAAATGTTGAGGATTGATTAAATGGAGAGCTACCTTGATGATTCTGTCAATCATCAAGGTGTTAGTGGGAGCAAATTTACGCAGAAAAGATTTGAGTTGTGACCACCAAAGCTCGATGGGATTAAAATCTGGAGAGTAGGGAGATAAACAAATAACACTTGCACCTACAGATTGAATCATGGGTTCAATGGATGCTAGTTTATGGGCAGGTAAATTATCCATAACTACTACTGCACCTGGCCATAATTGAGGACATAAAAACTTGTCAATAAATACGGCGAATGCTTTGCTATCCATTGAATCATTCATTGTCATCAATGCCAGCACTTTGTTGATACTAATTGCGCCAATAGCTGTCACTTTAGCAGCCCGATAAAATGGTTTTAGTTCGGTTACTCTTGTACCTGGATACTCACTGTGCATGAGTTCTGATCAACCCTAGTAAAATGCCAGTTTCATCCAGAAATACGAGGTTTTCTGGCTCAATATGTTTGATTTTTTCCCAATACTCGACTCTCAATTTTTGAACTCTTTCTGTTGCCGCTTGGCTACTGTACCAAGTTTTTTTTTCCGATTTAACCCTAATTTTTGCAAATAGCGACACATGGCCGACTGACTCACCCAATTTCCGGTTTTAGAAGCAAATAATTCACATAACTCGGCTATTGTGGCATCTGGATTTTCTGCTACTAATGCTTTGACTTCTGGTTCTGCAGAAGTCAGATAACTAAATTGTGGCTTTCCCCTTTGTTTGGGCTGTAGATTTCCCTCTGTTCTTTGTTGGTTTACCAGTTTTTGGACTAAACTTTTACTGACAGCTTTCATTGGCGGCTACTTTCCTGATTGACATCTTTTCTACCAAATGCGCTATCACTATTCTTTTGCGGAACTCAACCGAATACGCTTTCATTAGCTTTGACTACAAAATGATATCTTATTGTACCTCATAACAGCGCAAAGCGCTGTAAAGGTTGGGTCACTACCACTCATCCCTCACTCGTTGCTGATACTGTAAAGGGTCTTCCGTTAAATTTATAACCCCTGCATACTTGGCAATATTAAACTCTTCTTTTGGCAATATTTGAGCCGCTTCTAATATTTGTTCAATTTTTTGCCAGTCTTCATAATCAATCAATACAGCGACTGGCTGCATAGTTTCGTCCGTAACATTTTTTTTGCGAAAACGTAACATAAAGTAAAATTAAAATTTGAATATGACGCTATTTTATTATATGGTTAAATCTAAGAACTAGTGAAGAGCGATCGCATTTTCGTTTTCTACTAAGTCAAAGTGCGATCGCTTTAATCCAAATTCCTCTATATTATCCTTCTGGCGTATCAGCAGCAGAATCTTGTGCAGCTTGTCTAACGATTTCCACATCTAAGCCTAACGCTTTGGCTATCTGTTCTACACTTAATCCAATTGCTAAAAATCCTGGTATGGATTCCAGCTTACCTTCCACCTTGCCATCTTCCTTAGCTTCTTGATAAAATCTTGTTTGTTTTAAGTCACTTAATCCAAACATAGTCTCAATCTCCTGACGACTTAACGTGGTAAACTTGTAAATCAATATCCTTTCAATTAATTCTAAAACTTTTCCCTTGAGTGCTTCATCGGCTAATTGCATCCGCGCTTGCTGCATCAGTTGATTAGTTAGCGCAACTGCTGATTCCTCAGTACCAACGACTAGCTTTACTATCCCCAAACTCAGAGAAGAGGTTTCTATTTCTCCTAACTCATCGAGATAGACAAAGATTGCTTGCTGACTCATCAGTAAACCTCGATACTGCATTGGTACGCCCGGATCTAAATTGCGGTTGGCAAAGATAGCTACAGCCCGCCAATCGTTAGCGGGTTGATATTGTCGAAATAAACAAAGATTTCAGCAAAAAGACGGCTGTAAAAATTAGATTTGGGCTGAAATTGAACTTCTGCGAAGTAGATGGGTTGGTATAAGGCATTTTCAGATGGTAGAAATATACTATCGAAAGTACGCGCTAACTCTTTGATTTCTTGAGAAGAAAATTCATAAAGATTTGCTAATGATGGCGGTTGACCGATTAGTTCAAATAGCAGGCTGGGGAATGTTTGGAATAGTTGATAAAAAATGCTGTCCGTTCTCACAGGATTTGATGGCGATGCCAGTTTAACTTAAATATGATTTTTACACGATCGGAGTGCGATCGCATTAACTTATTTACCAGCATAGTATTTGTAATTAATAATATATCAATCTCTTAATTCTAGATTTTTCTTTCCCTAGTACCGAGCCCATAGCCCCTAGTTAGTATCCGGATGGCAGTCAGCTAGTTCTGTAAATAGTTAACATCTCTTTGCCAACCTCAGATGCCAACTATTCAGAATATTATGCGTTCCAAAATTTTTACCGCTATTACTACAACAATAGCCATATTGAGTATTGCTTTGCCATCCCAGGCTGAATGTAAATGTAATAACCAGATGGTTGCACGAACCAAGATTTTACAAAATCAATCTAGCTTTGAGCAATGGCGTACAGAAATCAAAAGAAGATACGGAATTTCCAGTTATTCCCTACCCGTGACTAATCAATTTGGTGCGACAGCAGGAACAAATGCTAATGCCGAAACATGGCGAAATGAAATGAAAAGGAGATACGGCATCCGCAATTATCCTACACCTGTAACTAACCAATTTGGTGGGAAAAACTCAGCAGAATGGTATAGGAGACTTAGTTATGGGCGTCCTACGCCTGTGACGGATAATTATTATAGAAGGTAGGAGAATTAATTTGTAAATTGTCGAACAAGAGCGACATATCGTATATCTGAATTTCTATTATGGTGTTTGTTTCATAACATATAGATAGTTATTCAGTAACACAACAAAGAACTTTTGTTTCTGAAGTTTTGGTTGATATTTTAGTACAGATAGTTGGTAGAGTTACGGCAAATGTTGTTCCTTTACCAACTTCGCTTTCAACTGATATCGTGCCTCCTTGTAGTTCTACAGCCCTTTTGACGATGGTCATACCTAAACCAGTACCTGCAAATTTTAAAGCATTACTTGCTCTATGAAATGCTTCAAATAATTTATCTTGTTCTTCTTTAGGAATACCTACTCCTTCGTCTTTGATTTTAAAAGTAATTTGATTGTTTTGATAATTTAAATCAAGGTAAACTGTATTACTTTCAGGCGAATATTTAACGGCATTTAAAAACAGGTTCATTAAGATTTGTCGCAATAAAGTTTTGTCAGTAATCAGAGTTATGTTGTCACATTTACTAGAATAGATTAACTGGTGATTGGTTTTAGTGATTGTCTGAACATCTTGCCAAATAGATTCGCAAAAATCTCTAAAATCAAAAGGCACGATTTGAATTGTTTGCTTGGCAAATTCGGTTTTCCCAATTACCAAAAGTCCTTCTAACAATTCATTCATTGTTTTAATGGTTGTAGAGATTTTGGTGAAATATTTTTCTCGGTCTTTTTCCTTTAATTTATCATTATGATATTTGAGTAGGTCGCTTGCTGTGAGGATGACGGTTAAAAATGTTCGTAAATCGTGGCAAACCATCGATAAAAATTGATACTTCGATTCGGCAGCATCTCTTTGTTTTTTAAGCTCATCTTGGATGAGTTTTTCTGATAACTTGCGTTCGGTAATATCTTCGACAGTTCCTTCATATCCTAAAAAATTAGCTTTGCTATCATAGATAGGCCGCACGTTTTCGGAAATCCAAATTATAGTGCCGTCTCGTCGATATACCTGAGACTCAAATCGCTTAATTGTCTTATTTTCTTGCAGCAAACGCATTAATTCTAAATAACGATTTTTGTCTACGTACAATTGTTTCTTAATATTTTTTACATTAGCTATTAATTCCGATGATGACTGGTATCCATAAATGGTAGCTAAGGTTGAGTTAACCATCAAATAATTACCGTTTTTGGTGGCTTGAAAGATACCAACCAGGGCGTTTTCAAATATGCTGCGATATTTAATTTCGCATAAGGATTGTTCTAATATCTCTCTTTTGGTGGAAAGGTTTATCCCAAATTCTGGTGTATCTTGAGTATAATTAAAGCTTTGAATTTTGCGTTCTACGTTCCAAGTCATTGGCTAAAAAGCTCCCTAAGTCACGCAACGAAATTAAAAGTGTAAAAGTTGCCGATCTTAGCATCATTGAAAATTTTTGAACATTTTTTTAGTTACGAAAATCCGTAATAGGCTTGCAGACAAAAAGATATAGTTTCACCTAGTTACATATACGTCAGGTATGGATTTTCTCTATCTTACGAGAAAATACTATTGAACGGGTAATACGTGTAAATGCGAATAAATTGATAAAAGTTCAAATTTTTTTACCTTAATCTAAGGTACAAGACAAAAAACGATGACGTTGTATCTTTAATTACATATATATGTTTTTTATTGTTAACAAAAAAAACAAAGTTTTTCATCATATATAATTATGACAGGTGTTCGCTCTTTTTACTAACTTTTAAAAAAATATAAAAGATTAATTAAAAAGTATTTATGTTTACAAAATTACTGATGTTATTGAAAACTAAGTTTGGGAGCGATCGCAAATCATCAAATAGGTTTTATACAAAAAATGGAGATAATTTTTGTGATCTAAATCACAAATTACCATGATTTAGATCGCAATTCTCGCGATCGTAAACGGTCATACTACAGAACAACTGAACTCTAGCCGAGTCATCGACAGGGAACACACAAGCAGCCGACAGCTTCTACAAGCAGACTGTCGGTTTTTCGTACGATCGCGAATTAGATTTTTCGAGCCAAATTAATCAAGGATGATACAGGAGTCAGAGTACAAAAGATAATTAGTATTCAGAGTTGCGATTCACTATTTTTCAAATTTACCAATATTTATAGTATAGAAAGGGAATGAAAATTTCCCCACCCTTTGCCTGTATTTTGACTGAAGATCGGCCAAAACTAGCAAGAGTGGGGAAACGAGTTAAAATGAAAACGGAAAAATTGATTCAGTCAAAAGTCCCTCCAGGAAAACCCAGAGCATAAATTTTAGGACATTGCCTGAATAATGTAATCGAAGTAAGGCGCTGCTTCTGCTGCATCTTCTTCACTCAGAAGGGACAAAGAAGCTTTTTTCAATGCACGAATTGCTTCAACCATTCCCGGGACTGGAACACCCAGAG
>CAZJJR010000291.1:0-7730 GCA_964546365.1 uncultured bacterium
CTCATTTAATAATTATGATATCTTTAAGCCTTATTATTTGGATTGCGGCTTTCATCGTAGCTTTTCTAGTATTTGCATGGTTAATTAAAATCGTCAAAGCAACTGTTAGCACGGCTATTTCAATCGCCATTATCGTGCTGATTTTGCAATTACTATTTGGGATTGGCCCTCAACAGCTTTGGCAGCAAATCGTCCAAATTCCAGAGTTTATTTGGCAAACGGTAACGGGACAATAAACGAAGTGAAGTCTTGAGCAAAAATTACACGCAGGATGCAATTTTATGAACTCTGAAGAACTATTTAACCAAGCCATGAATAAATTCGGGCAAGGAGACTTTCTGGGTGCGATCGCAGATTTCGGCGAATCGATTTGGGTTAATCCCAACCTTGCTCCTGTTCATTACTTCTTGGGAACTAGCAGCGAAAGTTGGGGTAATTATTGGGCAGCCATAAACGATTATACTCAAGCAATCGAAAATAATCCTGAGTTTGCAGACGCCTATTATATGCGGGGTAATATTTATTGTAAGTTTGGAGATTACCAAAGAGCAATTGATGACTTTACCCAGTTTATTGTTTTCCATCCCGATATCGATCGTACCTATTACACAAGAGGTGCTATCCGTTCTTACGTTGGCGACAATCAAGGAGCAATTGAAGATTTCACCCAGTTTATTAATTTAAATCCTCATCCTAACTACAATAACTATTACAATCGGGGCGTAATATATTATTTACTCGGTAATTACCAGGAAGCAATAGAAGATTTCACCCAATCAATAACGCTCAATCCAAATTTTGCCAACGCTTATTACAACCGGGGGAATGCACGGTATGAAATCGGGGAAGAACAACCAGCATTTGAAGATTACAACCAAGCACGAAGTATAAATGAGGCAGAAAGCGATATCGATCGCGAAGACGAACATGGATACTACGCACGGGGTATCGCTCGTTCGAGAACGGGAGATATTAAAGGAGCAATTGAAGATTTAGAAAATGCTTTAAGAATTTGTTCTTATCTTAGAAACATCGCTTTTTACCAAAGAGTGCAGCAGGCGATCGAGCAACTTAGATAAGTAATATTGTTTGTAGTGAGGACTTTAGCCCTCTCACAATGACGAACTAAAAACTAAAGTCCTTACTACAAACTCCGGTTATCTGCGACGCGATTCTGATTAAAATTAAACAGAAAGCCGCGTTAACGCATCTTTGACTGCTGGTGGCAATTGGCGCATGATTTTGCCCTTTTCGCGATCGACCGCTACCAAAGTCACTCGTCCGCTGACATACAACTCTTTGCCATCTAAAGATTGAATTTGGTTATCCCAATTGATTCGCACGCCGTCAACCTCTATCATTCTCGCCTTTACGATCGCAGTCATACCCATTCGCAAAGCGCGATGATAGCGGACGGAAAGTTCAACTACGGGTAAATCGCAACCCAATGCTACCAAATTGGCAAATTCAACGCCGATCGATCGCAAACATTCTACCCGCGCCTCTTCCATCCAGGCAATATAAGAACCGTGCCACACATTACCCGAATAGTCAGTATGATGAGGTTGGACTCGAATCGGATATTCAAACCAAGTGGCAGATGACATTTGCGAGAAATTTTGGATCGCGCCACTGGGAGAAAGTAAAGGTTTTTCTTCTGTTGCCATATTTCGATCGTTATTTGTCATCATTCAATCGATTTTAGATTTTAGATTTTAGATTTTAGATTGGGAAAGGATGAAGTCTGAAGGATGAAAAAAATTTGCTCCCCATCACCAAATGCGTAGTAGCTCAACGTGGCTTAATTACTTTCGGAGCAGCCACAGCCGGGACAAAGCTAGTATCGATTAAAAACTTTTCTGCATCGTAAACACCAGACCAAGCTGCCAACAAACGAGCCGCTAATCTCAGTAATTCGGCTTCTGAATTTAATCCCCAAAGTTTTACTAAAGGAGAATCATCTTCTTGATACTTACCCAATGCCAAACGCCAACCCACTGGAATACCCGCAATGCTATTGTAAGCGCCCGATAACGCCCCTGCGATCGCGCTCGTTACCTGCGCTTGAGGACAGCGAGAAGCACGCAAAACCGCCATCCGTAAATCTTCGATCGTACTCAAGAAACAATAAAAAGCCAGGGCAACCGGAGTATTCATTAAAGGCATTGATTTCCGAGGCATCAAAATTGCCAGAGTCTTATCTAATCCCGCTCCTTCTTCTAATAAAATTTGCACTTGTCTAAGCTGACTTACCAGCGGTGTTTCCACATCTAAATAATTAATAGTGTCCTCAATTAAGTTAGCCGGATCGAGCCTTTCTTTGAGTGCCAAAGAAATTGCATAACCGATCGCTAAAGTGCCATCCTTCAACACCGAATCATCTTGCCAAACATCTGCCACCTGCTGCAAATTTTGCCGCAATTTTGCTTCATCTTCATGAAAAAATAACGCTACTGGCAAAGTAGTAACGATACCTGCAATATCGCCTTCTTTCTTAGCAGGATAAGACAAGGATGAAATTGCAGAACCGACTTCTTGACGAATATAGTTATCCGTAATAGCGGGAATACTCGATTGAGAAGGTTCTTGCCAATCTGCCAAATCCAACTTTCCGTGTCGGATCAAGCCTTCAGTGCCGCGCACCACCAGACGCCCCCAGCTAGACGGTGACAGAGGAGATTGTTGTACGCCTAACTGCCACGACTCACCATAAGCGCCCCGAATTTCTCCTATGGCAGTACCTACAAAGGCACCGCGAAATCTACTCAAAAGGGAATACCGCATTAACCTGATTTTATTTAGCAACTGCAAGGAGACGCTCAATTGCCTATGGTAACTCATCTACTTCTGCTAAATACCTATCTCTCGTTAGAAGCCTGATGTATTGAGACGGTTTAGCTTAAAATCAGTCAGCAATGGCGAATTGGCGAGAAGTGATGGTTAATTATAGCCATCCTATTTGAGTAATGAACCCCACCCTAGCCCTCTCCTTACCAAGGGGAGAGTTGGGAGGGGTCTAGTTGTTCGCAATTCATTTGTATCTTTCCCTTTCTACTTAACGATTTGCCTATTTCCCGCTTGTCCATTACTGATAGCTAACTACCAATCTGAACTTAGATAAGAAAAAGATGTTTTGAGGAGCCACCTTTTCCTTAAGCATCATTCCCAATCGATCGCCTTATTACCCAATAACTATGTTTGACCCTAGCCAAATACTTGCTAAAAAAATTGACAATATTCTCGCCAACTGGATGGAAGCCGTTCGTCAAGACGGGCGCGTAGAAACTGCTAAGGAATTACCCGATACTGCACTGAGAGATTCTCTACCTATTTTGCTAGATCAGTTGGTAAAAGCGCTATCTTATTCACAAGAAGAAGATAAGAAAACGGTGATAGATGCCAGTGTAGAGCATGGCACTCACCGGGCGGCTGAAGGATATAATGCTGCCGAAATCATGCGGGAATATAGTATACTGCGACGCATAATTTTTTCGGAAATGGAACTGGAGTTACTTCAATGTTCTCCCCAAGAAATTACCAGAGCGCTCGATCTAATTAATGGTGCGATCGATGAAGCGATATCTCAGTGTTTTAATACTTATGTGAATGCTCGATTGCAGGAATTAGACAGAATTCAAACCCAATTAAGTTTAACTAATCAAGAACTGAAGCGGTTAGTGCGTGCTAGTCAGGATAGTCTGGCTTATATGGCTCATGAATTGAAAACGCCGCTGACTGCGATTATCGGTTACTCGGATACTTTTTTACGCCAGCAAAAAAAATCTGCTAAATCCGAAGATTCAGTTCCAAATATTCAAAGCATTGAGCGAGTACTCCAAGGGGGACGGCAATTACTCAGGATCATCAACGATGCGCTGGAACTTTCTCGCTACGAAGCTGGCAAAATCAAGTTAAATCCGCAACCGATCGATATTAAATCTGCTATTGAAGAAGTAGTTGATACGATCGCACCTCTGGCACAAGCTAAGAACTTACAATTACAAGTAAATTGCGATCGCTCTCCAAAAGAAGTACTAACCGATCCCTTTCGGCTTCAACAAATTTTAATCAATCTTCTCAGCAACGCCGTTCGCTATACCGATGAAGGTTACCTTCGGGTGGAGTGCGTCGTCCAAGCAAACGAAAAATGGTCTTTTAGCGTTACTGACACGGGAATTGGAATTGCCCGAGAAGATTTAGAACGCATATTTGAACCCTATGCTCAAGCTTACGGTTTAGACCGCCGTCGGGACAAAGAAAGCACGGGTTTGGGTTTAGCAATTGTTTCCCGAATGGTAAAACTGCTACAAGGTGAAATAAAAGTTTTTTCTCAAAAAGCGGTTGGCTCTACCTTTACGGTGACTTTTCCCCTCAAAGTAAAAGTTGAGGGAACTTCTGTTCGCTCAACCCCTTCTTAAGCAGATGTTAAGGATTGTCTGATATAGTTAACCAGAGCTTGTAACCCTAAGCGATAGCTTTCGGCTCCGAAACCGCTGATTTGTCCGATCGCGATCGGTGCAATCCAAGAATGATGCCTAAATTCTTCCCTCCGGTAGATGTTACTCAAGTGAACTTCTACAGTGGGAATGGCAACCCCGGCTAGAGCATCGCGAATCGCTACGCTGGTATGGGTATAAGCACCAGCGTTAATCAAAATTCCTTGATGACGCCCCAAACAATCGTGAATGGCATCTACTAAGACGCCTTCGTGATTTGATTGAAGGGTGGAAACCTCAACCTGGAGTCCCAGCGCGTCCTGTTGGAGCAGACGGTTAATTTCATCCAAAGTTACGTGGCCATAAACCCCTGGTTCTCTTTTTCCCAAAAGATTCAGATTGGGGCCATGCAACACCAAAATACTAAGATTTTGCAATGGTTTTATTTAATCAGATAAGGACTAGCGGCGACGCCCTGGTTCGTTAACGGGAATGGGTATCGGCTCTGGTTCCGGTTCGCCTTCTGGGCCAAGTAGCAATTCGATCAGTCTTTGCGCCCACTCTTTTAGCGTCTCCAGCAGGTTTTCGATGTAGTCCATTGAACAGACAACTCCTACGATACGTAATAGTTTTTCGCCAAAATAGCGAAATACCCTCTGTTAGATATGTGGTTGTTGCGAACTCTAAACCTTATATCCATCTGTATACTAGAATACAAAAAAAATTTAGTTCCAGTAAAGCAATGTTTGGTTTTGAGTTCTTTACTTCATCATAACCAATAATTCTGTTAGGTTAAAAAGTATTAACATTTTCTCAACCTGCGGACAATAAATGCCGTCGCAAGCGATCGAGTGCCGTGCAAGCGCTGAAGTGACGAATCAAAGCTCTTTCTTGTAGCGGACTAAAGCGATGCTCGAAACTGGTAACTAAGTTGTTTGGCCCAGCTAAACCGATGTAAACCAACCCCACAGGCTTAGTTTCGCTGCCACCGCCAGGGCCAGCAATTCCGGTGATACTTAATCCCCAAGTAGTGGAAAGCCGCTCTCGCACGCCTAGAGCCATTTGCTGGGCTACCGTTTCGCTCACCGCACCTACTTGGGCTAAGTCATCCGGACTAACCCCCAACAAGGAGATCTTTACCCGATTATCGTAAGAAATAATCCCTCCCCAGAAATAAGTAGAACTGCCGGGGACAGCAGTCAGCATACTACCCAAACCGCCACCAGTGCAGGATTCGGCGACGGAAAGGGTTTGATGGGATTTTTGGAGTAATTCACCTACTACGGAAGCCAAACTATCTTCATCTGCGCCGTAATAGTCCAAACCTGCAATTTGCTGGATTTCTCTTGCTACTGGTTCGATTAAATTATTTGCTGCCCGGGCTGATTCGGCTTTGGCAGAAACTCGCAACCTTACTTCACCCATACTTGCATAAGGGGCAACTGTCGGGTTAGGTAAATTGAGTAAGTCAGCTACTTTTTCTGCCAATGCAGATTCGGCAATTCCCCAAAACTTTAACATCCGACTGTGAATGATTTGTTGACCCCAACCTTGGCTTTTCAGATATGGAACGGCGGTTTCTTGCCACATCTGGTGCATTTCCAAAGGAACGCCGGGAAAAGTGAGAATTATTAAATCGGGACGGGGTTGCCAAATCATCCCCGGTGCGGTTCCCAATCGATTGGGTAGAATGTCTGCGCCTTGGGGAATTAAAGCTTGTTTGCGATTGCTTTCGGTCATTTGGCGTCCGCGACTGGCGTATTTTTGGGCGATATCTTCGATAATTTCCGGTTTTTCGATGAGGGGAACGCCGAAGAAATCCGCGATCGTTTCTGTCGTCAGGTCATCTGGAGTTGGGCCAAGGCCACCGGTGAAGATGAGAATTTGCGATCGTCTACAAGCAATCTCAAGCACTTGTTTGAGACGGTCTGGATTATCTCCTACTACCGTTTGATAATAATGGGGAATGCCCAACTCAGCCAATTGCAGAGCTAAAAACCGAGCATTCGTATTCAGAATGTCACCTAGTAATATTTCTGTTCCAACGCAAATAATTTCAGCACTCATTTGGGGAAAGGGAAAGGGATGAGGGAAAGGGAAAGGGAAAGGGGAAAGAGGAAGAGGAAGGGGAAGGGAAAGGGGAAAGAGGAAGGGGAAGAGAAAAATTTGTTAATTCTGCATTCTGAATTGTGACTCCTGAATTCTCAGTTCACCTAACTTTCGCAATAATTGTGCGGTGACGGGGACTGTTGCGAGTAATCGTCGGAGAATGAAAACCAGCTTCTGCTAATTCTTTCTCCATATCAAAGCTGAAATATTCATCCAGATAAGGTTCGGTACTTTTGAGCAATGTCAGAACGTAAGGTGGCATTTGGCGAAATTTTTCTGATTGAGGATTCATATCCATAATCGCGATATGTCCGTTGGGACGCAGCAAACGCCGTGCTTCTCGGAGAATTTCGCGAGTAGCGGCTTGTGGCAGTTCGTGAAACATCAAAAACGTAGATACTAAATCGAAAGAAGCGGCGGGTAAACCAGTGGACTCGGCGGCGGCGTGTACCAAATTTATCGATCGCTGTTGCTGCTGTGCTTGGTAATCTGCGACTGCCAGAAAATAAGGAGATAAGTCAATTCCCGTGATTTTGGCGTGGGGATAGGTATCTTGAAGGGCAAAACTGCTCATTCCCACGCTGCAACCGAGATCCGCGATATCTTGAGGTGGGGTAGGAATTTGCTGTTTTAAAATGTCGTGATAACTTTTCCGTAGTTTAGTGTCACCTTCGGCACCAGAACCAGGCCAAATTGTCGCGTGAACTGCATAGGCAGCAACTTCCACTTCTAAAGCAGGTTGCCAACCGAGATTACCTTCGTCATAAGCATGAAAAGAGCATACGTAGTAATCCGGGTAAGTAAGGGTAGGGTTTTTTACTTTTGTGAGGTGGAGTTCCCAGTTGTGCGATCGCAATTCCTCCACTCGCTTTCTCCAAGATACTCCCATCTTCTCGGCGCGTTTAATCATCATCTGACGCGCTTGATGCTTGGCTAAAGCGGCTAGGGGTTTAATGGCTAACACCCCATTTACTAAGCGAGAAGAGATCCCCGGATCGGCAGTACCTACAGCAGCAGTCATTTGATTAGTCATTGGTCAACTGTCATTTGTCATTTGTTAATACTAATGCTTAATGGGTACTACCGCGTTAGCACTTAATATAGCGATCCTAACCCTAGCCCTCCCCTTAGTAAGGGGAGGGTTGGGAGGGGTTTAGTTGTTGGCAATTCATTTAGGATCGCTAT
>CAZJJR010000292.1:0-1322 GCA_964546365.1 uncultured bacterium
GAGGAGACCTATTACTAGCCACTTGCGGCAGCTTGCCAAAGAATTTAAGGGACGCCAAATATTAGAATTTTTAAAGCATAATTAAGAGGTATAAAAAAATATCTATGGAAATAAGTAATTCTGAAAAAGGTATTATTTTAATTGTCGATGATACGCCCACTAACTTAGAAGTGTTGCTCGACTTGCTAGAAGCTGATGGTTTTAAAGTGGTCGTGGCTGAAGATGGAGAAAGAGCGATCGCTTTAGCAGAGTACGCTCCACCCGATTTAATTTTGTTAGATATACTCATGCCCGGAATAGACGGGTTTGAAACGTGCCGTCGCTTGAAAACAAGCTCAACTACACAAGAAATTCCAGTCATCTTTTTGACTGCCGTTACCGATAACGTTGATAAGGTTAAAGGCTTTCATCTCGGGGCAGTCGATTACATTACTAAACCGCTCAATCATGAGGAAGTTTTAGCACGAGTTAATACTCATTTGCGACTGCAAAACTTGACCAAGCGGTTAACCGAACAGAACGAGCGATTAGAAAAAGAAATTCAACAGCGCCAGCAGTTGGAAGAGGAACGAGAGCAAGGATTCAGAGCACTGCAACGCAGTGAAGCTCGATTTAGGCGTTTAATTGAATCCAACGTAATCGGCGTGGTCTTTAGCATGACAAATGGCACGATTACAGATGCCAATGATGCTTTTCTGCAAATCATCGGCTACGATCGCGCTGAAGTAGAATCTGGGAGTTTGAATTGGCAGGCAATCACACCTCCAGAATACGCCTATCTCAATCAAGTAGCAATTGCAGAATTAACCAGTTCTGGAGCATTCAACGCCTTTGAAAAAGAATATTTCCGCAAAGATGGCAGTCGCATTTCAGTGATGATTGGCGGAGCTTTACTGAATGAATCTCAACAGGCGATCGTTAGCTTTGTCCTTGACCTCACTCAGCATAAGCAAGCACAAGATAAAATTCGCGAACAAGCGGCTCTACTTGACATTACAACAGACGCCATTATAGTACGAGATTTAGACAATAAAATTCGGTACTGGAATCAGGGGGCAGAGCATATCTACGGATGGAAATTTGAAGAGGCGATCGACCAAAATGTAAATCAACTTTTGTATCGGCCAGACTCGCTCGATCAACTGAAAACTGTTCGGAAAAGTTTGATCGAGAGTGGCATTTGGCAAGGTGAATTATATCAAATTAATAAACAGGGCAAAGAAATTATTGTGGCCAGTCGCTGGACTTTAATGCGCGATCCGCAAGGGCAGCCTAAGTCTGTTTTGACAGTTAATACAGACATTACTGAAAAGAAACAACTG
>CAZJJR010000292.1:1349-1577 GCA_964546365.1 uncultured bacterium
GACTCGAAAGTTTGGGTACGCTTGCCGGAGGTATCGCTCACGATCTCAACAACATTTTGGCTCCTATTCTAGCTACAGCACAGCTGTTACAGCTTAAATTTCCCAACATTGATGAGCAGAACCAACATTTGTTAGACATCATTGAATCAAACACTAAACGCGGGGCTGCTTTAGTCAAACAAGTACTTCAATTCGCTCGCGGTGTAGAGGGTAAACGAGCGATGGTAC
>CAZJJR010000292.1:1660-6944 GCA_964546365.1 uncultured bacterium
CGGAACTTTGGTTAGTTTCCGGCGATGCAACTCACCTCCATCAAGTGCTGATGAATCTAGCCGTCAATGCTCGCGATGCCATGCCAAATGGCGGTACGCTCACCATCTCTGCCAAAAATCTATTTGTAGACGAGCGCTATGCTCGGATGAATCTTGATGCCTCGATCGGTTCCTACATTAAACTTACCGTTAAAGATACGGGAACGGGAATGTCGGCTGAAATTGCGGATAAAATTTTTGAACCATTTTTTACAACTAAAGAGATTGGTAAAGGAACGGGATTAGGGCTTTCTACCGTCAGGGGTATTGTAAAAAGTCACCGAGGATTTATCGATGTGTCTAGCAAAATTGGTGAAGGAACGGAATTTAAAGTTTTTTTACCAACTATAGAAGCATCCATTTCTCCAGAAGTTGAATCTCTTAATTCACTCAAAGGAAATGCAGAATTGATTCTGGTTGTGGATGATGAAACAGCCATTTTAGAAACAACTAAAGCTTCCCTAGAAACCTGTAATTACCGCGTCCTAACAGCCAGTGATGGAATTGAAGCAATTTCGATTTGCGCTCAATACAAAGACAAGATTTCTGTGGCGATAGTTGATATGATGATGCCATCAATGGATGGATTAACAACAATTCAAACCCTGCAAAAAATCGCTCCGCACATCAAAGCGATCGCGATCAGTGGATTTGTGTCCAACGAGAAGCTGAGAGAGGCGAACGGAATTAAAAATTTTATTGCTAAACCCTATACTATTCAAGAGCTAATACAAGTGCTACACGCTGTATTAAAAGAATCCGTCGAAGCAGGAATCTAATCCTAATAACGTAAGTTGCTAGTTATCTAGTTTAGGCTGGTAGTAGGATGAGAAGATGATTTAAAACTGAAAATTTTTTAACTATTTACTTCTAATCCCTTCTTTCCCTAGCCCCTACCTCGTTCGATTTTTATAACTAGCAACTTGAGTTAATAAACTCACGGTCGGCAGTAATTCATAGTAGGTACAGCTTGATTAAGCTTGTAGGCTGCTCCAGGAACCAAAATAAACTCACTGGCACCCACGCGATTAACTGAGTTTCCCCAGTCATAAGTATAACCAAGACCAGTCCAAGGTTGTAGAGCTTGGCGAATACTTTTAAAGTATAGGTTTTGATAAAACAATTGATAGTCTCTGATGCCTGGTACTTTTGGTATCGCTGCCTCAAAATTTAACTGGCATTGTCGAGTTGTAATGTCTGGGTTGACACAGGGACGAAAGAGGTCTTGTGGTCTGACCCACATTTCAACAAAAAGATCGTATTTCCAGTCGGGTGCTAATCCAAGATATTGCTTTAAACGCAGGTTTAAATCTTCTTCAGTCGCTTGAGGATGATCTTTCAAATATTGATTGCAGAATTCTTTGACCTGAGAAGCAACAGTTACCCAAATTACTTTATCTTCAAATGGCGAAGTATTATTGTTAGGCTTGATGTACTGCTCGTAATTATTTTGGCTTTTCCAAGTTACTACCAATATTTTTGTCTGGCTTTCATCCCAAACAATTAGGCGATTATCCGGAGTAATTTGAATTAAATTATCAAAGATTTTATCAGATTCAACCAGGGCGGCATCTTGTATGGCAGAACGATACTTTTCTTTTAAGGGATCGGGAGATAACTGCGTAAGTCCTTTATGAAAAAATAAGCCTTGCGTACAAAAAAATACGAAAAATGACAGCAAATAATTTATTTTTTTCATTTTAGATCTCAATATTATGTCGATATTACGGGAAAATTAGGCGATATTGTATACTTTTAATTGCATACAAAAAGGTTTTAACGCCCTTAAAAATAGGCTTAAAATATACAAAAAAGGTTAATTATTTAAAAATAATTAATGGGTTTCTCAAACATAATTTTATTTTTTTACTATTACTTTATAGTGGTTTTAGTATAAAATTTAACTTAAAGAATAGTCAAGAGTCTATCAGTAAATTAATGTAAATAAACTAGCTTTATAATATTAAAATATGTAAAGATTTAACAAGGCTTTACATCACATTTTTTTGGGTCAATGGCTGTATTTGGGGTGAATTCCTTGCATACCAGGGCCAGCGGTTGGGTTAATTTTAATGGAGTAAAACTAAGTTAACTCAGATGTTGCACCTTTCTCAATAAAGCTTAAAAAACCGGGTTTCTCAACGAAAAATCAGGGTTTTGAGGTTTAGCCATTTGCAAGACACTAAGGTTGGGCTTGGTTATCGGGGAGTGGTCGTTCACTATGTAAATCAGCAAGGAGTTAGGGAGTCGATCGGATTCTACAGAGGTACTGTTCGCTCCCAAAGACTACGGCTTCAAGATCCAAACCGCTTTCTTGAGAAATGGCTACTTAATATAGGTCAAAATTTTGTTGACTCAAATATGCAAAGGTATTTGCAAACTGAACTTAGTCAATAGCTAAGTTTTACTTTGACAAAGTAACTATCAGCGGACATACCGATCGATTGAAATTCGAGCATTTCATTACCGATTCACTTAACTGTGTCACTAATCTTTTCCCCTGCTGCCGTGTTCCCGTATTTAACTCTAACAAGAAGTTGCTATAAATTACGTTAATATTCCTCGTTCCGACCGAACCAAAACGGTTAGTTGAAAAACTCGAAAGTACTAATTCTCAATTAGTAATAGTTCTCAGACCAAGGGCAGGCAGTCTAAATTTAATATTAGAAAAGCTTTGACAGTTTTTAGAAGTGTCTATAGAATTAATACAGTGCATTTATAACTAAAAACAACTTCCGATTGTTTTTAAAGTTCTCACCTTACTTGTTTTTTGTTACGCAACGTGTTACTAACGATGAGAGCATACTCAACAGTTTACTCGATCTAAAGTAAACAATTATGCCTGCTTACTAGCTTTTAGAAAGGCTACAATTTAGTAACGTTTATTAATTAAGTGATATCTCCGGAGTAAGTACGAATGGCAATTTCAATCCCAGGTTATCAAATCACCGAGAAAATACAAATAGGTGTTAGTACTCTTATTTATCGTGGCATTAGAGAAGACTCTAATATTTCGGTGATTATTAAAACCCTCAAAGCCGAGTATCCTACATTGGAAGAAATCACCAAACTCAGACATGAATATAAAATTTTGCAAAAATTAGATATTCCGGGAATTATTAAGCCATTAGCTTTAGAAAATTCCCATAATAGTCTAGCTTTAATATTAGAAGATTTTTCCGGAACCTCTCTAAAACGTTACCTCAAAGGCGAAAAAATTGAAATTGTAAAGTTTCTTTCAATTGCCATACAACTCGCCTCAACTCTAGCTCAATTGCATCAAAACCAAATTATTCATAAAGATATTAAACCCCAAAACATTATCATTAACAGTCAAACAGAGCGAGTTAAAATTATTGACTTTAGCATTGCTTCAAGCTTATCCAGAGAAAATCAGAATCTCAGCAATCCGAATTTGCTAGAAGGCACTCTTGTTTATATGTCGCCAGAGCAAACTGGGCGGATGAATCGTTCGATTGATTACCGCACTGATTTTTACTCGTTAGGCGTAACATTTTATGAAATGCTGACAGGTCAATTGCCCTTTAATGCTACCGATCCGCTGGAATTAGTTCACTGCCACATAGCTAAACAACCACAACCGCCCCATCAGATCGAACCAGAAATTCCCGGGGCGGTTTCTGAGATTGTAATGAAGTTATTATCCAAAACCGCAGAAGACAGATATCAAAGCGGACTTGGACTAAAAGCCGACTTAGAAATTTGCCTTAATCAATTACAAAATATCGGAAAAATTGATAAATTCATTCCCGGAAAATTGGATAAATACGGTCAATTTATCATTCCCCAAAAACTTTACGGGCGGGAAGCAGAAGTAACGCGATTGTTAGAAGTATTCGATAGAGTCAGCACTGGCAACAGCGAAACCATCCTCGTGGGCGGTTATTCTGGTATTGGCAAAACAAGCGTTATTAATGAAGTTCACAAACCCATCGTAGCCAAGCGCGGTAATTTTATTTCCGGCAAATTCGACCAATTTAAGCGCAATATTCCCTATGCGGCAGTGATTCAAGCTTTCGGAGAATTGGCGCGGCATTTGTTAACAGAAACCGCTGAAAAAATAGCAGTTTGGAAAGAACAAATTTTAGAAGCTATTAAATCCAACGGTCAAGTTATTATTGATGTCATTCCCGAAATAGAACAGATTATCGGCAAACAGCCACCCGTTCTTCAATTGGGGCCATCTGAATCTCAAAATCGATTCAATCGAGTGTTTCGAGAGTTCATTCATGTATTTACAAAACCCTCACACCCGCTAGTCGTTTTCCTAGATGATTTGCAGTGGGCAGATTCAGCTTCCCTGAAGTTAATTCAACTGTTAATGAGCGATCCTGATAGTCAATATCTATTGCTAATTGGAGCTTATCGAGATAACGAAGTCAGCCCGACTCATCCGCTGATGCTAACGCTGGATGAGATTGAAAAAACGGGTGCTGCCATAGAAACGATTACACTGCAACCTTTAGATATTCATCATGTCGGTCAATTAGTTGCCGATACGCTACACGAGCGAACAGGTCGATCGAAGCCACTAGCAGAGTTAATTTTCAATAAAACTCAGGGAAATCCTTTCTTCTTCACTCAGATGCTCGCTACTCTGCACTCTGAAAAGTTATTGACATTTGATTACAGCGCTGGCATCTGGCAGTGGGATATCAAGCAGATTCAAGCAGTAGGTATCACCGATTATAATGTTGTCGAATTGATTGCCAGAAATATTCAAAAATTGCCCGAAGAAACCCAGCAAGTTTTAAAATTAGCAGCTTGTATTGGAGACAAGTTTAATTTAGCTGTTTTGAGCATAGTCAATCAAAAATCCGAGCCAGAAACGGCTGCTGATTTGTGGAATGCGCTGCAAGCTGGGTTGGTTCTTCCTTTGAGCGAAAGCTACAAGATTCCGTTAGTATTTGACAATTCAGTACAGGTAGCAATGCCTGTAGACTCAGTAAAAGTTCGCTACAAATTTTTGCACGATCGCGTACAGCAAGCAGCTTATTCTCTCATTCCAGACGATCGCAAAAAACAAACTCACCTAAAAATCGGCGAACTGCTACTCGAACATACCCCTACTGAGGAAATTTCCGAAAATATCTTCGATATTGTCAACCAACTAAATTACGGCACTGACTTACTCACTTCTGAAAAAGAAAGAGACAAACTGGCAAACTTGAATCTCATCGCTGGTAAGAAAGCTAAGGCGGCGACAGCTTATGATGCCGCCGTC